>DATEZY010000213.1:0-13228 GCA_035255085.1 Azospira sp.
ATTCAGGAACCGCTGATCATGCAATGGCCCGACGCCCTCGGCAACCTGCACGGCCCCGCCGGCGACCATCCCCGCATCGTTTCCCTGGTGCCGAGCATCACCGAACTGCTGGCCGACCTGGAACTCCTGCCCCAATTGGTGGGCCGCACCGGCTTCTGCATCCACCCCAAGGCGGCCTTGAAGGCGGTGCCCAAGGTCGGCGGCACCAAGGGCTTCGACCTGGAGAAAGTGCGGGCCCTGGCGCCGACCCACGTCATCGTCAATGTAGACGAGAATCGCCAGGAGGAAGTTGCGGCCCTGGCCGCCTTCGTGCCCCACATCATCGTCACCCATCCCCTGGGTCCGGACGACAACCCGGCCCTGTACCGCCTCATCGGCGGCATCTTCAATCGCCAGGCCCAGGCCGAAGCCCTGTGTCGCGCCTATGAGCAAGCCCGGGCCCGGCTGGCGGCGACGGTGGCCGAGCTGCCGCGGCAGGGGGTCCTGTACCTGATCTGGAAGGCGCCCTGGATGAGCGTCTGCCGCGACACCTATATCGCCCGCATGCTTGCCGCCGCCGGCTGGGACACCCTACCGGAGCACAGCCCCGACCGCTACCCGGAGGTGCCCCTGGCCCTGGCCCGGGAGGCCGACCTGGTGCTGCTGCCGAGCGAGCCCTACCACTTCCAGGAAGCCGACGCCCGGGAACTGGCCGCCCTGCCAGAAGTGGGCGGCACGCCGGTGCATTGCGTCGATGGAGAAATGATTTCCTGGTACGGTAGCCGGGCGGTGGCCGGCCTGGACTACCTGGCGGCCCTGCGCCGGCAGCTGACCCAGGCGGCGGCCTGAAAACCCCGGACGGGCGGCCCAGCGCTCCCCGGCTCCGGAGTTTGACCGAAATCAAGGGGGGGCTGGCCGGGGGGGCTATACTCCCCTCCTTCCCCGCAATCCCCCCCGTTTTGCCATGCCAAACAATCCCTTGCCCGAACTGGTCTGCCCCGCCGGCAGCCTGCCGGCCTTGAAAGCCGCGGTGGATAACGGCGCCGACGCCGTTTATCTGGGCTTCAAGAACGACACCAACGCCCGCAACTTCGCCGGCCTCAACTTCGACGAAAAGACCATGGCCGAGGGCCTGCGCTACGCCCAGAGCCGGGGCCGGGAAGTGCTGCTGGCTCTCAACACCTACGCCCAGCCGGGCCGGGTCGATGCCTGGCGGGCCGCCGTGGACATGGCCGCCGGCCTGGGCGTGGATGCCCTGATCCTGGCCGACGTGGGGCTGCTCGCCTACGCCCGGGAAAAGCATCCCAAGCTCAACCTGCACCTGTCGGTCCAGGGCTCCGCCACCAACTACGAGGCGGTGAATTTCTGCCACAAGGAATTCGGCATCCGCCGCGCCGTGCTACCCCGGGTGCTGACCCTGGCCCAGGTGGAACACGTCATCAAGAACACCCCGGTGGAAATCGAGGTGTTCGGCTTCGGCAGCCTGTGCGTCATGAACGAGGGCCGCTGCTGGCTCTCCTCCTACGCCTGCGGCGAATCCCCCAACACCGTCGGCGCCTGCTCCCCGGCCAAGTACGTGCGCTGGGAAAAACAAGCGCCTGCGGCGGGACAGCCCGGGAAGATGGACGCCCGCCTCAACGGCATCCTCATCGACAGCTACGGCGACGACGAGAACGCCGGCTACCCGACCCTGTGCAAGGGCCGCTTCGAAGTCCAGGGCGAGACCTACTACGCCCTGGAAGAACCCACCTCCCTCAACGTCCTGGCGGTGCTACCCGAGATCGTCAAGATCGGCGTGCGCGCCATCAAGATCGAAGGCCGCCAGCGCAGCCCGGCCTACGTGGCCCAGGTCACCCGCACCCTGCGCGCCGCCCTGGACAGCCTGAAGGACGGCAACGACCGCTACAGCGTCAAGCCCACCTGGCAGAACGAACTGACCAAGGTCTCGGAAGGCCATCAGGCCACCCTGGGCGCCTACAACCGGCCCTGGCGCTGAGCGGGAGAAACACGACATGACCATGAAACTCTCCCTCGGCCCCCTGCTCTGGTTCTGGCCCAAGCAGCAGGTGATGGACTTCTACGCCTCCATGCTCGACACCCCGGTGGATACCTTCTACCTGGGCGAGGTGGTGTGCTCCCGCCGCCAGCAGCTGCGCACCACCGACTGGATCGGCCTGGCCAAGGACCTGGTGGAAGCCGGCAAGGAAGTGGTGATCTCGGCCCAGGCCCTGCTCGAATCGGAAAGCGACCTGAAGGCCCTGCGCCGCCTGGTGGAAGAAGGCGGCTGCACCCTGGAAGCCAACGACCTGGGTGCCGTCAGCCTGGCCCGGGAAAAGGGCCTGCCCTTCGTCTGCGGCCCCCATCTCAACGTCTACAACGAAGCGACCCTGGCCTATTTCGCCGGCCTCGGCGCCAAGCGCTGGGTGCCGCCCCTGGAAGCCACCCGGGACCTGGTCAAGCAACTGCACCAGAACCGCCCCCAAGGCATGGAGACCGAGGTATTCGCCTTCGGCAAGCTGCCCCTGGCCTTCTCCGCGCGCTGCTTCACCGCCCGGCACTACAACCTGAACAAGGACGACTGCCAGTTCAAGTGCCTGGACCACGACCAGGGCCTGACCCTGCTCACCCGGGAAAAGCAGCCCTTCCTCACCATCAACGGCATCCAGACCATGTCGGCCCAGACCTACAGCCTGCTGCACCTGATGCCCGAATTGCTGCAACTGGGGGTGGAGGCCGTGCGCATCAGTCCCCAACCCCAACACACCGGCGCTATCATTGCCGCCTTCGACCGGGCCCGCCGCGGCGAGGCCGAAGTGGAACGGACCGACTGGACCGAGCATGGCCTGTGCGACGGCTACTGGTTCGGCCGCGCCGGCATCGACTGGCAAGCGGAATTGAACGCCCAGCAAGGAGCCTGACATGAGCAACTTCACCATCCCCAGCTTCAAGCTGCCCGACCTGGTGGCCCGCATCGGCGGCCGCCTGCCCCAATGGCCCCACGCCCTGGCCCTGGTCTCCGGCCTCAACGCCGCGGTGAAAATGGGCCTGCTGCCCCAGGACAGCCTGGATACCCTGGAAGGCAAGACATTCCTGGTGGCGGTCAATGACACCGGCGGCGAGGCCTGCTTCACCTACCGGGGCGGCTGGTTCCGCCCCCTGTTCAAGCTCGACGGCGCCCCCGACCTGTCCTTCCGCGCCAACCTGGCCGCCTACCTGCAGCTCCTGGCCCGCCAGGAAGACCCGGACACCCTGTTCTTCAACCGCCAGCTGTCCATCGAAGGCGATACGGAACTGGGCCTGGTGGTGAAGAACATGCTCGACGCGGTGGAATGGCCGCCGCGGTTTACGGAGCGCCTAGCCGGGCGCTTCCCGGCCCTGGAGCGCCTGGGCACCGCCCTGCCGCGCTTCGGTCGCCCGACCTGAAGCCCGCCGCCATAAGCCTCAACAACGCGCCCTCCGGGGCGCGTTGGCGTTTACGCCCCCGCCAGGGCTCCATTACAAACGCATTTCATATTCGTGACATATACCGCCGGTAGCCTGAAGCTCCCCAACGGCTTCGGGCTATCCATGAAAAAAATCTTCGCGCCAGCCATCTGGCTGGTCGGCCGCCTCTCCTACCGCCACAAGCTGCTGCTCACCGGCGTCACCTTCGCCGTGCCGATTTTCATCCTCGGAGGCCTCCTGCTCCTGGGGCAGCAGCAGGACATCCACCACCTGCAGCGGGAACGGGCCGGCCTGGCCCTGCAACTGCCCGCCCTGCAGCTGCTGGCGGCGATCCAGGACCATCATGGCGCCTTCCAGGGAGCGGCCGCCGGCGACCCAGGCTTCGCCGGGCTCCTGGCCCAGCGCCGCCAGGCGGTAATCGCCGCCCTGGAGGCCGTCAGGCAGGTCCAGTCCGGCCCAGCCCGGGGCCTGGAGAACGAAGCGGCCTGGGCCGACCTGACCCAGCACTGGCAGACCCTGGCCGCCGCCTCACCGGACAACGACGACGGCCTGGACGCCCATAGCGAGCTGACCCAGCTCAGCCGCAACTGGCTCGGCCAGGTCTCCGACGCCAGCGGCCTGCGCCTGGACGGCGACACCGCCACCGCCGCCTTGGTGGACACCCTATCGGTGAAGCTGCCGTTGCTGGTGGAGAGCCTGGGCCTGGCCCGGGACGTAGGCATCGGCGCCGTCGCCCGCAAGCGCCTCAAGTCCTCCCTGCGCCAGCGCCTGACGGTGGTGCGCGGCACCCTGGATCCCCTGGTGGTGTGGAGCGGCGAAAATCTGGACAAGGCCCTGGCCCTGCACCCAGAACTCCAGGCCGGCCTGGAAGGCCCGGCCGGCGCCCTCAGTGCTGGGGTCCTGGGCCTGGAGGAATTCCTCACCACCAAGGTCATCGACACCACCGACTTCGACATCAGCCCCGCCGACTACGGCGCCCGGGGCGATGCCGCCCTCACCTCCGTGCTCGCCCTGGCCCAGGCCCTGGCGCCGGCGGTGGATGGCCTCCTGGCGGCGCGCCAGGCCCATCTGGAAAATATCCGCAACCTGGTGGCGGCCGGCCTGGTGCTGATGTCCCTGCTCCTCATCTACGGCTTCGTCGCCGCCTACATCTCCATCATGCGCGGCATCGCCGGGCTGCAGGAGGCGGCGGCGGTGATGGCCAGCGGCGACCTGCGGGCCCGGGTGGTGCCGGTGTCCCGGGACGAGGTGGCGGAAGCCGCCGCCAGCTTCAACGCCATGGCAGAAACCTTCACCGGCCTGATCCGCGGCACTGCCGGCGCCGCCGGCCAGGTGGCCCTGGCGGTGGACGAGCTGCAGGCCTCCAGCGCCCAGGTGGAAGCGGCTTCCTGGCAGCAGACCGATGCCGCGGCGCGCACTGCGGCGGCCGTGCAGCAGCTGACGGTGAGCATCACCGAGGTCGCCGAACATGCCCGGGAAACGGCGCGCATGGCCGAAGCCGCCGATGCCGCCGCCAGCCAGGGCGAGGCCCGGGCCCAGGCCGCGGCCCAGGACATGGGCGAGATCGTCGCCGGGGTGCAGCAGACGGTAGGGGTGATCCAAGCCCTGGAAGGGCGCTCCCGGGAAATCGGCAAGGTGGTCCAGGCAATCCAGGAGATCGCCGAGCAGACCAACCTGCTGGCGCTGAACGCCGCCATCGAGGCCGCCCGGGCCGGGGAACATGGCCGGGGCTTTTCCGTGGTGGCGGACGAGGTGCGCAAGCTGGCGGACCGCACCGGCGCTTCCACCCGGGAGATCGGCGCCACCATCGGCGCCATCCAGAACGACATCCGCCTGGCCGTCAGCGGCATGGGCGAGAGCGGCCAGCGGGTGGGCGGCAGCGCCCAGCTGGTGCAGGGCCTGGCCGAGGCCCTGGGGGAAATCCGCAGCGCCGTGGGCAAGTCGGCCCTGCACGTGCGCGACATCGTGGATGCCACTGCCGGCCAGACCGAGGCCGGCACCGACATCGCCCGTAACGTCCAGGCCATCGCCGACATGGCCGAGGAGAACCACGCTGCCATCCACGCCGCGGTCGAAGCCTCCACCGAACTGGCAGAGCTGGCCGGACGCCTCACCGCCTCGGTGGCCGGGCTGACCACCGACTAGGGCGTCCCGCCGGGGCAGTCCAGCCAATCACAGCGCAACTATCCAGCCGCAGCTCCCTCCCCTTCCGGGCGGGAGTTCCCTCTCAGCCCGACGCCAACTTATGGGCCTGGCGGGTGGTTTCCGGCAAGCGGTAGCGGGGTGTGCACGCCAGCACCAGGGCGATGGCCGTCTCCAGGCTGACCCGGTGGCCGCTGGATACGTAAAGAGGGGCCACGCCACGTCGGCTGCGCAGCACGGCGCCGATGGTTTCCCCCTTGTCCAGGAGCGGCACCCAGTCGCCCTTGTCGGACCCGGGTTCGGCATGGGTGCCGGTGAGCCGGCTCTTGGCCACGCCGATGCTGGGAATGTCGAGCAACACCCCGAGATGGCTGGCGATGCCCAGGCGGCGCGGATGGGCGATGCCCTGGCCGTCGTAGAGCATGAGGTCGGGCGGGGCCGAGAGCTGGGCCAGGGCCGCCAGCACCGCCGGCCCCTCGCGGAAGGAGAGCAGGCCCGGCACGTAGGGGAAGCGGGTGGGCAGCCGGGCCACAGACTGCTCGAGCAGTTCCAGGCCGGGAAAAGCCAGCACCACCACGGCGGCCCGGGTGGTGGCGCCGCCGTCCTCGTAGCCCACGTCGATGCCCGCCACCCGCCCGATCGGGCCGAACCGGTCTTCCCTTTCCACCAGGCTTGCCAGCTGCCGCTGCAGGGCGATGGACTCCTTCGGGCTCAGGTCCCAGGGATGGCTGATGGAAGCGGGTGCCATTTACGTCTCGATCAGCACCAGGGGCACGGTCATTTCCGCCGTCGAAACACCGCCGTGGAAACCCAGCATGGGATGCTCCTTCTCCCCCGGCATGAGGTCCCGCAGGGTCCAGTCGTCCTGCATCAGCAGCACGTAATCGCCGACCCGGGAGACCAGGCGGGGATGGAGGGGGCCGGGGCCGAACCAGCCCGCGGCGAACAGCTGTTCCCGGGGCACGGCGACGGCGGCGTGGGCCAGGTGCCGGGCCACGTAGGCGGTGAAGTCGGCCTCGGCACCGGGCTTGAGGTAGCAATAGGGCACCCGGCGCTCGCCACACAGGGGCCGGGCCAGGCAGGCGGCCAGCTGGGGATGGTCTTCCAGGTGCAGCTGGCGCTCTGGCGGGGAATCCATGAATCCGTGGTCGGCGGTGACCAGCAGCAGGGTGTCGCTGCCCGCCAGGCTGGCGACGAAGGCATCGAAGGCCGCCTCGAAGGCGGCCAGTACCAGGGCCGTGCCTGGACCGGCGAGGCCCTGGTCGTGGCTCATGCTGTCCAGCTCCGGCCAGTAGCCGTAGATGAATTTCTTGCCCGGGGTGGCGGCCACCCCGGCCAGGGCGGCAAAGAGGTCCCCCAGGGTCTGGTAGGGAATGCGGGTGGCGCCCCGGCTGTGGTAGCGGTTGAAGGGACTGTTGATGATGGTGCTCGGCGCCACCACGTAGCTGGGCCGCTGGAGACGGGAGTAGAACGAGGGGTGGTCGAAGAAGCGCGCCGGCAGTTCCTCCCGATGAGGCAAGGGCGCTCGTCCAGGCGGGACGGGGTTCTCCGGCATGGGAGTACCGTTCTGGCCGTCCCGCCTGCCTCCTGGCCGGGGTTCGCCCCGGGCCGACAGTGGCAGGATGGACATGACCCGCTCCACCTCGTCCATCCACATGTGCCAGCCGGTAAGACCGTGCTGGCTGGGCGGTAGCCCGGTCATGAAGGTGGTGATGGCGCTGGCGGTGGTGCTGGGGAAGACCGAGGTCAGCCCCCCCTGCAGGTGCCGGCGCAGGGCACCCTGGCCGCGCTGCAGCAGGGTCTGGTAGCCGAGGCCATCGACCACCAGCAACATGAGATTCCTGGCGCCTTCCAGGCGCGCTGGCGGCAGCTGCCCCAGGGGCGGACAGGGTGGATCTGGCCAGCCGCAGGCCTGGGCCAGGCTGGCCATGAGGTTGGCGATGCTGCCGCCGGCGTAATCGGGGGAAGGCATGGGCAGGTTCCCGGAAGTGTTTGCTTTCAGGCTAGCACGGGGCAGGCCTGGGCGAAAATGGCGCCAAGGCGCTGGTCAGGGAGGTCCGGAAAGCACTACCATGGTTCTGGCATGGTCCCTTTTATGAGGCGACAAGATGTTCCTGGCCAACGACAAGGCCCTGCTGCAGGCTATTTATGACAGCTCCAGCGTCGCCATTTTCCTGGTGAACCCGGAGGGACGCATCGTCCACGCCAATCAGCGCATGGCCGAGATGTTCGGTTGCACCATGGAGGACCTGATCGGCAGCGAATACGTGGACCTGATCCACCCATCCGAGCGGGAAATCGGCCACCAGAAGATGCTCTCCCTGCTGGTGCGGGGCCTGGCCAGCGTCAATCTGGAGCGCCGCTACCTGCGCCGGGACGGCAGCCAATTCTGGGGCCACCTCACCGGCACGGCCTTGCGCGATGCCCAGGGGCAGACCACGGGGCTGGTGGGCAACATTGCCGACATCGACCAGCGCAAACGGGCCGAGCGGGAACTGAGCGCCACCCAGGAGCGCTTCGAGCGCATGGCCCGCACCATTCCCTGCCTGCTCTACGACTACATTTTCGTGCCGGGGACGGGCGGCCGCTTCCTCTACGTCAATTCCCGTTGCGAGGAATTTTTCGAACTGAGCCCCGGGGCCCTCCTGGCCGACATGGACCTGTTCTGGAAGCTGGTGCACAAGGACGATCTGGCCCACGTGCAGGCGGTCAATGCCGCCGCCAATAGGGACGGCGGCCTGTTCGTCTGCGAATTCCGCATCGTCACCCCCTCGGGCAAGGAGAAGTGGATCCACGCCTCCTCCCGTCCCAATCCGGTCCTGCCGGGGGAGCCGGTGGTGTGGAGCGGCTACATGACCGACATCACCCAAACCAAGCTGCTGGAGGCGGAACTGCGCCAGCTGGCGACCACCGATGCCATGACCGGCCTGGCCAACCGCCACTATTTCCTGCGCCAGATGGAGCTGGAGATGGAGCGTTTCTACCGGGCCCCGCGGAACAATGGGTTGCTGATGCTCGACCTGGACCACTTCAAGCACATCAACGACGGTTACGGCCATGCTGCCGGCGACCAGGTGCTGCGGAATTTTGCCGCCCGCATCCAGCGCCACCTGCGCAGCGTGGACCTGTTCGGCCGCATGGGTGGCGAGGAATTCTGCATTTTCCTGCCGGATACCGACCTGGCCGGGGCGACGGCCCTGGCCGAGCGGCTGTGCCAGGCCGTGGCCCGGGAGCCGGCCAGGGTGGAGGAGGCGAGCATTGCCTACACGGTCAGCATCGGTGTCAGCGACTTCCGCCCGACGGACCAGAGCTTCGCCGCCATCCTGGCCCGCTCCGACAAGGCCCTCTACCAGGCCAAGAACGACGGCCGCAACCGGGTGGCAGCCCTCTAGGGACACCATGAAAAAAGGGCGCCCGCAGGCGCCCTTGCTGTAACGACTTGGCCGGCCGATCAGGCGGCGGCCTTCTTCTGGGTATCCAGGCGGAACTTGACGTAGGAGCCAGGGGCATCCTCGATGACCTTGAGGCCGCCGCTGCCGGGCTGGCGCGCCGGCACCTTCTTGCCGCCGTCCAGGCCGGTGGTCCAGGCGTTCCAGTCGGTCCACCAGGAGCCCGGATTCTGGGTAGCGCCCTGGAGGAATTCCTCGGCGGTGGCCGGCAGCTTGGCCGCATCGTTGATCCAGTAGCCGTACTTGTTGGCCACCGGCGGGTTCACGATGCCGGCGATGTGGCCGGAACCACCCAGGACGAAGCGCACCGGGCCGGAGAACAGCTTGGCGCCCAGGTAGGTGCTCTTCCACGGAGCGATGTGGTCTTCCATGGTGGAGATGAAGTAGGCCGGGGTCTTGATCTTGGAAACGTCGATGGGCACGCCGTCGATGGTGATGCCGCCCGGTTCCTTCAGCTTGTTCGCCAGGTACATGTTGCGCAGGTAGAAGCTGTGCATGGCGTAGGGCATGCGGGTGGAATCGCTGTTCCAGTACAGGAGATCGAAGGGGAAGGGATCCTTGCCGAGCAGGTAGTTGTTCACCACGAAGGACCAGATCAGGTCGTTGGCCCGCAGCAGGTTGAAGGTGGTGGCCATCTCGCTGCCTTCCAGGTAGCCGCGCTCGGCCATCTTGGTCTCCAGGCTGGCGACCTGGGGCTCGTCGATGAAGATGCCCAGTTCGCCCGGGTTGGAGAAGTCGATCATGGTGGTGAAGAAGGTGGCGGAGGCAACCCGCTTGTCCTTCTTGGTCGCCATGTAGGCCAGGGTGGTGGTGAGCAGGGTACCGCCGATGCAGTAGCCGACCACGTCGATTTCCTTCTCGCCGGTATCCTTCTCCACGGCGCCGATGGCGGCCATGGTGCCTTCCAGCACGTAGTCCTCGAAGGACTTCTGGGCCAGCTTGGCATCCGGGTTCACCCAGGACATGACGTAGGTGGTGTGACCCTGGTCGGTGGCCCATTTGACGTAGGAATTCTTCTCGCGCAGGTCCAGGATGTAGAACTTGTTGATCCAGGGCGGCACGATCAGCAGGGGCTTCTTGTACTGGTCCTTGGTGGTCGGCTCGTACTGGATCAGCTGGAACAGGTCGTTCTGGAACACCACCTTGCCCGGGGTGGTGGCCACGTTCTTGCCCAGTTCGAAGGCGGAGGTGTCGGTCATGCGGATGCGCAGCTGACCGTCGCCGGCTTCGATGTCCTGGAGCAGGTTGTTGAGGCCCTTGACCAGGTTCTGACCGTGGCTCTTCACCGTCTCGCGGAACACTTCCGGGTTGGTGAAGGCGAAGTTGGAGGGGGACAGGGCATCCACGTACTGGCGGGTGAGGAAGGAGACCTTCTTCTGGGCATCGTCGGGCATGCCTTCGACGCAGCACACGGTGTCATGGATGTGGCGGGCGGCGATGAGGTAGGACTGCTTGATGTAGTCGAAGAGGAAGTGCTGTTCCCAGTCCTCGTCGCGGAAGCGGTTGTCGCCCTTGGCCGGCGCGGCGATGGGCTGGATCGGCATGCCCATCATCTTCAGCATGGAGCCCTGCCACAGGGAGAAGTAGTCCCACATCATGTTCATCTGGGTCTGGGCCAGCTTGTAGGGATTGGCCAGCAGCCGGGCCGACAGGTCCATGAAGGCCTTGGCGACGCCCATTTCATCGTTCGGTGCGCTGATGCCCTCAGCCGCCTTCTTTTCCATGAACTGGGTGAGCAGGCGGGAAGCGCGCTGGGCCACTTCGGCGTAGGACTTGGCCATGTCGGCGGGGTTGGGCAGGGTGTGATCTTCCGGTTGGGTTTGCTGCGACATCGTGAATCCCCTCTTTTATTAGTGCTTGGTTTCGTTCCGGACATACCGGAACACGCCATCGGCGTCGCGTAGACACGCGAGGCGGCCGGCCTGTTCCAGGTAATTCAAGTGGGCGATGGCTTCGCCCATGGCAAACATGGTCTGGTGGGTGTCGAGGGCCCGGGGGAACAGGGTGCCGAGCAGGTCAGCGGCACTCTGGGGTTCCGCACAGCTCTCCTCCAGCACCGCCAGGCGCTCCTCATGGTGGGCGCACAGGTCTTCCACCCGCGGTTGGATGCCGGTGAACGGCAGGCCGTGGGACGGCAGCACCAGGGTTTCCTCGGGAATGACCTCAGCGTAATGCTCCAGGGACCCCAGGTAGTCCTGGAGCACGTTGGCGGTCGGTGTGACGGCGAAGACGCTGATGTTGGTGGAAATTTTCGGCAACAGCATGTCACCGGAAATTAGCACGTTGGAATCTTGGCAGTAAAGCGCCATATGCTCGGGGGAATGGCCGAAGCCGAGCACCACCTGCCAGTCCCGGCCATTGATGACCAGGTGGTCGCCGCCGAACAGGCGGCAGTAGGTGGTCGGCAGGCTCGGCACGCCCTTGCGGTAGGCATTGCCACGCTTGGCCAGGGCGGCGCAGCGCGCCTCGTCCAGGCCGTGGCTGCGGAACTGCTCCAGCATGGGGGCGGTGCCGTGGCCGCCAATCTCGTGCCACACCGCATGGGCGGTGAGGAATTCACCCGCAGTCATGAACAGGGGCGCCCCGGTCTTTTCCTGCAGCCAGTCGGCCAGGCCCAGGTGGTCCGGGTGGAAATGGGTGACGACGATGCCGGTCACCGGGCCGTCCAGGTCGGCCAGGATGGTTTCCCAGGCGGCCTGCACATCGGGCAGGCCGAAACCGGTGTCCACGATCATCCAGCCGCTGCCATCCCTGAGCAGCCACAGGTTGATGTGGTCCAGGGCAAACGGCAGGGGCATGCGCAGCCAGAAGATACCAGGGGCCACTTCCAGGCGCTGGCTGGGAGCGGGCAGATCGGGAAAGGGAAATTGCAGAGTTGCAGTCATGGAAAACCGGAAAGAATTGGGAAGCTGGATTTACCACTATACGCCAGCCGTTTCCTATTGAAGCCCCCCAGGCTTACACCAGCATGACAGGCCCAGGGCGGCCCGGATTGAAAAAAGCCGGGGCATCTGCTTAACTTGCGCCACTTTTATCTCTCATCCGGAGACTTTCGCCCGTGAGCGACGCGAACGAAAAAGGCGAGCAGGCCTCCGCCTTCACCATTTCCGACCTGGCCCGGGAATTCAGCATCACCCCCCGCACCATCCGCTTCTGGGAAGACCAGGGCCTGCTGGCCCCCTCCCGGGACGGCCGTAACCGGGTCTACACCAAGCGTGACCGCACCCGCCTCAAGCTGGCCCTGCGCGGCAAGCGCCTGGGCCTGTCCCTGGCCGAGATCCGCGACGTCATTTGCATGTACGACGTGGCCCGGGACGAGACCGACCAGCTCAACCGCCTGCTGAACATGCTGGCCCAGCGCCGCGCCGCCCTGGAGCAGCAGCGGGAAGACATCGAGGCCATCCTGGGCGAAATCGGCAACGTCGAGGCCCTCTGCCGGGAACGCCTGGCCGCTGCCGGCGACCTCCCCGTCGCAACCCCTGGCCGGAGCAACAGCGCCCAAACCCGCCGCTGAGCAGTTTGGATGAATGGTTGACGTTTACGTCAACGTAACATTCAATAGCGTTAACGAGGAGCGTTCATAAACGCCAGGAGGAGACCCCATGCACCATCCATCCGACCCGGATTTCGCCGCCCGCGTGCGGGACAGCTTTCAGCGCCAGCAGGCCATGGCCCTGATCGGCGCCTCCATGCCGGTGGTGGAAGCCGGCTACACGGAAATCCACCTGCCCCACAAGGCCGAGGTGACCCAGCAGCACGGCTTCATTCACGGCGGCGTGGTCGGCATGATTGCCGATTCTGCCGCTGGCTACGCCGCCAACACCCTCACCCCGGCCGACGCCAGCGTGCTCACCGTGGAATACAAGATGAACCTGCTGGCCCCGGCCGACGGGGAGCTGCTCATCGCCCAGGGCACGGTGCTGAAATACGGCCGCACCCTGACCGTGACCCGGGCCGAGGTGTTCGCGGTGAAGGACGGCAAGAAGACCCTATGCGCGGTGATGCAGCAGACCATCATGACCATGCACGGCAAGAAGGAAAAACACGAGACCAGCAGCAAGGCATAAGCCGCGACAAAAGCGGCGCCTAAATACATTCCTTTTCCGGGCCGCCTAGGGCGCGAAACCATGGTGGACCGGGGCAAGGAAGAAAACCAAAGGAGCGAGACAAATGCATATCCCCAGCCTGGACTTCGGTCACGGTGAAACCATCGC
>DATEZY010000214.1:0-2190 GCA_035255085.1 Azospira sp.
CCGGCTTTTTTTCCGTAGGAGACAAAAAATGACCCAGCAAGAACCCATCCTGCTGCGCGAGGACCGCCCCGACGGCCGCACCACCCTCGTGCTCAACCGCCCCAACCAGTTCAACTCCCTCTCCAACGACCTGCTCGAAGCCCTGCTGGCCGAGTTGAAAGCCATCGCCGCCGACAAGAAGGTGCGCGTGGTGGTGCTGCAAGGCGCCGGCAAGGCCTTCTGTGCCGGCCACGACCTCAAGGAAATGCGCAGCAACCACGACAAGGCCTTCATGCAGGCCCTGTTCAAGCTCTGCTCCAAGGTCATGCTGGCCATCCAGGAAATGCCCCAGCCGGTGCTGGCCCGCATCCACGGCATCGCCACCGCTGCCGGCTGCCAGCTGGTGTCCATGTGCGACCTGGCCGTGGCCGCCGACGTGGCCAAGTTCGCCGTCTCCGGCATCAATGTCGGCCTGTTCTGCTCCACCCCCGCCGTCGGCCTGTCGCGCAACATGGGGCGCAAGGAAGCCCTGGAAATGCTCCTCACCGGCGAATTCATCGACGCTCTAGAAGCCAAGCAGCGTGGCCTGGTGAACCGGGTGGTGCCCCTGGGCGAACTGGACGAGGCGGTGGAAAAGCTGGTCCAGTCCATCCTCATGAAGAGCCCGGTGGCTGTCGCCACCGGCAAGCAGATGTTCTACAAGCAGCTGGAAATGGGCATCGAGGCTGCCTACCAGTACGCCGGCGAAGTCATGGCCTGCAACATGATGGCCGGCGACGCCGCCGAAGGCATCGACGCCTTCATCGAGAAGCGCAAGCCGGTGTGGCAGGCGGCTTGATTTAATTCTTTCTTAGAAACAGAAACGGCCCCGAATGGGGCCGTTTCTGTTTTGGGGCGCCAGAGAGTATAAAAACGGGCAATGCATGGAAACCGTTGTATTCCAAAGATGCTGCAATATGACTTCAACCAAACCTGAGCCAAGTCAGCTTATTTGACTGGGGTTCCATTTTCAAAGACAACCCCGCGTTCGTAGATATAGCGTACCGAACCTTTCCCACCAAGCTTCTTCATAGAGAAAGCTATAGATTGGCCAACCAGTTGAGGAGAAACTTGATCGTCATAGCAGGTCCCAAACTCAGGAGTTACCTTTGCGCCATCAGCTGAGACCGTCAAAAAAACATAACGTCCAGGGCAAGCGGCACCGGTATCGGCGCTTAGCAGAATTACATCGGATGACTCAAGCTTAAACGTGCTCTGTACTCGTGAAGGACTGAAAACCAATGTTTTCGGTTTTATGACTTTATCTTTGTAGGTCAATTCAAACGCATCGTTTGTTTTTAGATCACCAAACCTCGTAGGAATACGAACCGAATCATCATCGGCAAAGGCACCGCAACAGAAAGCAAGCCCTAACAGAGCCAAAGTAGCATATTTTTTAAGCATTAATAATCCAGAAAGATGGAGGTTAAAAGAACCGCGTCTAAGTAACACGGGGGGCTATGGATACACGGGAAATTTATCGAGCATGAGGTTAAGCTTTTTGCATCAACGATTCAAGAAGAGGCCCAGCTGGCAAGGCTTCCGGCTTGACTTGCCAGTGAGGCTCAGCCGCCTGTATGGGGCGTGGGGCGATGGGTGAGCTGCTGCCGGGTGCCAGGGTATTATGTCGTTTGCAATAATTTCCCCGTAATATAGGGGCGTTCGCTGGCTGGTGTCGCCAGCGCTTCCGCCTAAATTTCGGGAAAGGTGCCCATGGCTGACGACAGCATCCAGGTGAATTGCCCCCATCCGCCGGCGGCAGAGGCCGCCAAGCTTTCCCGCCATGCCGCCCAGCTGCGGGCCGACGATATCCGGGTGTTTCGCCGGGAGCTGGCCCGGCTGGAGGGGGAAGGGGCGCTGCAGCTTTCCACTCCCCAGCGCCAGGCCCTGGACGCCCATCACGACGGACTGCTGGCGAGCTTTGCCCGGGCCTTCGATATCGACCGGGATAGCCGGGCCAAGCAGCTTTCCTGGGGCATGCGCATCGCCTCATTCCTCGGCGCCCTGGCCCTGGCGGCCAGCGTGTTCTTCCTCTTCTACCAGTTCTGGGGCGGCTTCACCGAGGCGGTGCAGGTGGGCATTCTGGTGGGCGCTTCCCTGGGGCTGTTCGCCCTGACCATGGTCATCCAGACCCGGGACGCCACCGGCTATTTCACCAAGATCGCGGCCCTG
>DATEZY010000215.1:0-9465 GCA_035255085.1 Azospira sp.
CAGGGCCGCGATCTTGGTGAAATAGCCGGTGGCGTCCCGGGTCTGGATGACCATGGTCAGGGCGAACAGCCCCAGGGAAGCGCCCACCAGAATGCCCACCTGCACCGCCTCGGTGAAGCCGCCCCAGAACTGGTAGAAGAGAAAGAACACGCTGGCCGCCAGGGCCAGGGCCCCGAGGAAGGAGGCGATGCGCATGCCCCAGGAAAGCTGCTTGGCCCGGCTATCCCGGTCGATATCGAAGGCCCGGGCAAAGCCCGCCAGCAGGCCGTCGTGATGGGCGGCCAGGGCCTGGCGCTGGGGGGCGGACAGCTGCAGCGCTCCTTCCGCCTCCAACCGGCCCAGTTCCCGGCGGAACACCCGGATATCGTCGGCCCGCTGCTGGGCGGCATGGCGGGAAAGCTTGGCGGCCGCGGCCGCCGCCGGTGGATGGGGGCAATTCACCTGGATGCTGTCGTCAGCCATGAGCACCTTTCCCGAAACGTTGGTGGCAGTGCTGGCGACACCGGCCAGCGGACCATTCCTATATTACGGGTAAATTATTGCGATCGGCATAAAACGGCGCACCTAGTGGCCGACTCACGCCCCTGCCCGTTACAGGCACTTAAGTCCAGATGGCAGGCCGTCGAACAACGCTGTAGGCCGCACCAGTAGGACGTCTCCTTGAACCATAGATTCAAAAGGCTTAACCTTATGCTCGATAAATTTTTTATATATCCATAGCCACCCGTGTTACTGAAACGGGTTAAACAGCCACGGCAAGGAAGAACAAATGAGAGTTTTCATTAGTTGGTCCGGAGAGAAAAGCAAGAAAATTGCCTCTGTCTTCAAGGACTGGATACCCGCTGTAATCCAGGCTGCCAAACCTTACTTTTCGCCAAGTGATATCGATAAAGGCGCTCGGTGGTCGAGCGAGATCGCTAAAGAACTCGAAGCCTCGCGGATTGGCCTTATTTGTTTAACAGCAGACAATCTAGAGGCGCCTTGGCTAATGTTCGAAGCCGGTGCTCTGTCAAAAAGCATGGATAAATCCCGAGTCTGCCCGATGCTTTTTGGTGTCGAGCCTACCGATTTAGCTGGCCCTCTTGTTCAATTCCAAGCGGCTCCGTTCTCGAAAGATGAGGTACGGAAAGTCATGAAGACGATCAACTTGCAGTTGGGTGACGCAGCCCTGGATGGCAATGTCCTCGAATCAGTTTTTGATAAGTGGTGGCCGGAACTTGAAGAAAAAGTAAACTCGATTCTGACTCAGGTCGGTCCGGCGAATGCTAAGGGACTCCGTTCAGACCGTGAACTGCTTGAGGAGGTGCTTAAGATTGCCCGAACATTAGCTGTTCGTGATCGTGATCAAACCCGTGAGCGTCCGGATAGGTATCGATCATCGCCCAGACTCGCAAGCGAAATCGCTGAGCGTCAATTGGAACTGATGGGTGAAGTACTTATGCGATCGCATGATCTAACGCTCCTGATGGACCTAAATGAAAAAGGCACCCAAATCATGCAATTGCTGTTCAAGAATCTTTCACCAGACGATGAAGCTCGGCTGGGCCCGAAGACAGCAACATTGTTTGATGCTTTGCACTCAAAGATCAAAGAAATTGAGGAAATCCCCTTCTAAATTAACAAACAACGTCAATAGGCTCCATCCAGTACCAAATTTCATCTTCTCGAACGCCCCAAAACAGAAACGGCCCCATTCGGGGCCGTTTCTGTTTCTAAGAAAGAACTAAATCAAGCCGCCTGCCAGACCGGCTTGCGCTTCTCGATGAAGGCGTCGATGCCTTCGGCGGCGTCGCCGGCCATCATGTTGCAGGCCATGACTTCGCCGGCATACTGGTAGGCGGCCTCGATGCCCATTTCCAGCTGCTTGTAGAACATCTGCTTGCCGGTGGCGACGGCCACGGGGCTCTTGGCCAGGATGGACTGGACCAGGTGTTCCACCGCCTCGTCCAGGTCGCCCAGGGGCACCACCCGGTTCACCAGGCCCCGCTGCTTGGCTTCCTGGGCGTCGATGAATTCGCCGGTGAGCAGCATTTCCAGGGCTTCCTTGCGGCCCATGTTGCGCGACAGGCCGACGGCGGGGGTGGAGCAAAACAGGCCGACGTTGATGCCGGAGACGGCGAACTTGGCCACGTCGGCGGCCACGGCCAGGTCGCACATGGACACCAGCTGGCAGCCGGCGGCGGTGGCGATGCCGTGGATGCGGGCCAGCACCGGCTGGGGCATTTCCTGGATGGCGAGCATGACCTTGGAGCAAAGCTTGAACAGGGCCTGCATGAAGGCCTTGTCGTGGTTGCTGCGCATTTCCTTGAGGTCGTGGCCGGCGCAGAAGGCCTTGCCTGCGCCTTGCAGCACCACCACGCGCACCTTCTTGTCGGCGGCGATGGACTTGACCTCGGCCAGCAGGGCTTCGAGCAGGTCGTTGGAGAGGGAGTTGAACTGGCTGGGGCGGTTGAGCACGAGGGTGGTGCGGCCGTCGGGACGGTCCTCGCGCAGCAGGATGGGTTCTTGATGGGTCATTTTTTGTCTCCTACAGAAAAAAAGCCGGGGGCTTTGCTGTCCGCCCCCGGCGTGGTGATACGAACTACGGCATTACTCGATAGCGGCGGTGGACTTGGCCTGTTCCCGCAGCACGTACTTCTGGATCTTGCCGGTGGAGGTCTTGGGCAGGGGCCCGAAGATGACCTTCTTCGGCACCTTGAAGCGGGCCATGTGTTCGCGGCAGAAGTCGATGATCTCGGCCTCGGTGACGTTGGAGCCGTCCTTCAGTTCGATGAAGGCGGCAGGCACTTCGCCCCACTTGGGATCGGGGGTGGCGACCACGGCCACGGCCATCACCGCCGGGTGGCGGTAGAGGGTGTCTTCCACCTCGATGGAGGAGATGTTTTCACCGCCGGAGATGATCACGTCCTTGGAGCGGTCCTTGATCTTGACGTAGCCGTCGGCCTGCATCACCGCCAGGTCGCCGGTGTGGTAGTAGCCGCCAGCGAAGGATTCCTCGGTGGCCTTGGGGTTCTTCAGGTAGCCCTTCATCACCAGGTTGCCGCGGAACATGATCTCGCCCATGGTCTCGCCGTCCCAGGGCACCGGCTCCATGGTGGCCGGGTCGAGCACGGTGATGGCTTCCTGGGCGTGGTAGCGCACGCCCTGGCGGCCGTTGAGGGCCACCTGCTCGCCCACCGGCAGGTCGAACCATTCCGGCTGCTGGGCGCAGACGGAGGCCGGGCCGTAGGATTCGGTGAGGCCATAGACGTGGGTGATCTTGAAGCCGATCTTGGACATGCCCTCGATCATGGAGGCGGGGGGCGGCGCAGCGGCCACCAGGGCGGCCACGTTGTGGTTGATGCCTTCGCGCCACTCGGCCGGGGCGTTGATGATCATGCTATGCACGATGGGGGCGCCGCAGTAGTGGGTGACCTTGTTCTCGCGGATGGATTGCAGGATCAGCTTGGGATCGACGCGGCGCAGGCAGACGTTGGTGCCGGCGTTGGCGGCCATGGTCCAGGGGAAGCACCAGCCGTTACAGTGGAACATGGGCAGGGTCCACAGATACACCGAGTGGGGCTGCATACCCCAGGAAACGATGTTGGACATGGCGTTGAGGTAGGCGCCCCGGTGGTGGTAGACCACGCCCTTGGGGTTGCCGGTGGTGCCGGAGGTGTAGTTGAGGGAGATGGCGTCCCACTCATCGACCGGGCCCTTCCACTCGTAGCTCTCGGCATCGCCCTCGGCCAGCAGGGCCTCGTAGTCCTTCTCGCCGAGCAGGTCGCCGGGGCCGGTGTATTCCGGATCGTTCACATCGATGACGGTGATGCTACGGCCCAGCTTTTCCAGGGCCGGCCCGACGATGTGGGAATACTCCTTGTCGGTGATCAGGATCTTGGCTTCGCCGTGGTTCAGCATAAAGGCCACGGCTTCCGGATCAAGACGGGTATTGAGGGTGTTGAGCACGGCGCCGGTGACGGGCACGCCGAAGTGGCACTCGTACATTTCCGGGGTGTTGTTGAGCATCACGGCGACGGTGTCGCCTTCCTTGACGCCCCGGGCTTCCAGGGCGGAGGCCAGGCGCTTGGCCCGGGTGAAGGTTTCCAGCCAGGTGTAGCGGCGCTGGCCGTGGATGACGGAAAGGCGATCCGGGTAGATGTAGGCGGAACGGGCAATAAAGGTCAGGGGGGACAGGGGTACGTAGTTGGCGGCGTTCTTTTCCAGGCCAGTCTTGTAGATGTTGTTGCTGCTTCCAGTCATAGATTTCCCTCTTCTGTTTATGTTTTGACAACGCGCATCAAACCGGGCGGCAAACCCCTAGCGGCCGGACTTCAGCCGCATACCTTGAGCTTGCCTCCCGCTTCCTGCAACTCCAGCCAGGCTGCCATCTCTTGGGCGGCTCTGGCGGCTAGTTCGGCGAAGGCGGCAACGCCGCCCCGCGCATCGGCGCCGGCCGCCGGCCGGTTCAGGGCCAGGGGGCGCTCAGCGATTAGTTTGCGCTGTTTATCGGCCAATGTCATGCGGCCCTGCAACACGACGGCGCTCTTTTCCGGCGTTTCGAACACCTGGGCCAGCTCCTCCACTTCCAGGCGCACCAGGCAGGGGCCGCCGGCGGCCAGGCCCAGCTGCTGGCGCAGGCGCTGGCCGAACAGCTGCGCCGCCGGCCCGGCCCAGCGGCTCTGGGTGTAGGCCAGGAGGCGGTTGGGGTCGTCGTAGGCGAGGCGGTAGGCGATGGCGGTGCCGTCGATCCAGGGCGCCGCCCGCACTTCCAGACCCACGTTGGCCCAGCGCCCTTCCGCCACCTGGCGTGGGGCCGCCGGCCCCAGGTCGAAGACGGCGGTGGGGGCCTGGGCCCGGCTACTGGCGCAGCCAGCGAGGATCAGGCCCAGCAGGGCCAGGGCAAGGGCGTTCTTTTTCATGGGCGGCTCGTGGCGGCGGATTGGCGGGGAGTGTTGGCAAAAGCGGTGGCAGAAGCGTTGGCAGAAGCGGTGGTGGCAGCAGCCGCAGAAGCCGATCTAGCAGGGGCGGCAAAGCCGGCCTCCCCCGGTCCCGGGGGCAGGGGCTGGGCGCCGAAGATCAGGCTCTGGGGCGATTGTTCCAGCTGCTGGAGCACCCGGTTGAGCTGGCGGGAGGTGTTGCCGAGCTCGGCGGCCAGCTCGCTCCAGCGCGGCGACAGCACGCCGAGGGAGCCGTCGCTGCTGCTCGCCGCCCCCTGGTCCAGGCGCTCGCTCAGGCGGTGCAGGCTGCCCAGGAGCTGGCGGGCCTCGGCCAGGGCCGGGGGCACTTCCCGGCTGGCCTGGGCGGCACTTTCCAGAGCGGCGGACAGGCGTTGCAGGTTGTCGTCGGAGAGGGCCTTGCGCAGCTGGGCCATGGTCTGGGGCAGATCCTGGGTGGCCGGCTTGAGGGCGGCGGAGACGGCTTCCAGGTTGGCCAGGGTGTTGTTGATGCGCTTCTGGTTCTGCTCGCCGAGCAGGTCATTGACGCTGGAGAGCAGATCCCGGGCCTGGTGCATGGCGTCGGCACCGACATCGCTCATTTCCTGGATCAGGGACTGCTCCATGGCGATGCGCGGCAGGCTGCCCTCGGGCGCCGTGAGGGGGGTGCGGTCCTCGCCCTCGTCTTCCAGCAGCACGAAGGCCAGGCCGGTGACGCCCTGGTAGCTGAGCTTGGCGGCGGTGCCCTTGGTCACCGGCACCTCGTCGTTGATGCGGATGCGGATCAGGATGTTGCCCGGCTCTTCCTTGGAGAGGTGGATATCCTCCACCTTGCCGACGCGGATGCCCCGGTAGCGCACCTGGGCCTGGAGATTGAGGCCGGTGACGTTGTAGGGGGTGACCACCAGGTAGTCCCGGGTGGCTTCGTGCTTGCCGCCGAACCACCAGATGGCGACAAGGCCGGCGGCCACCAGCAGGAGGGCGAATATGCCGGCGGCGAGGGCGTGGGCGCGGTTTTCCATGGGAGTTTCTAGCCTGCCGGGTGGGGAGGGCTGAATTCCTCCTCCCGCTCCCGGGCGAAAAAGTTGTGAATGAAAGGATGATCCACCTGCTTGACCTCGTCCAGGGTGCCCAGGGCCACCACATGCTGGTCCGCCAGCACCGCCACCTGGGTGGCGAGGCCGGCCAGGGTGGGCAGGTCGTGGGTCACCATGACCACGGTGAAGCCCAGTTCCTGCTGCAGCTGGCGGATCAGGCGGACGAATTTCTCGCTGCGGTCCGGGTCCAGGCCGGCGGTGGGCTCATCCAGGATCAGCAGTTCCGGCTCCAGGGCCAGGGCCCGGGCCAGGGCGACGCGCTTGACCATGCCGCCGGAGAGTTCGGATGGCATGAGCCGGGCGTGGCCCGGCGTCAGTTCCACCATGGCGAGCTTGAGCAGCACCAGTTCCCGGATCAGGTCCTCTTCCAGGCAGCGCAGCTCCCGCAGGGGAAAGGCCACGTTGTCGAATACCGACAGGGCCGAATACAGGGCGCCCTGCTGGAACAGCATGCCGAAGCGCTGGCGCAGGGAACGGTCGGCCTGGGGACCGCGGCCATCCAGGGGCTGGCCGAAGAGGCGCACCGTCCCTTTCCAGGGCCGCAGCAGGCCGACGATGGCCCGCAGCAGGGTGGTCTTGCCGCTGCCCGAGCCCCCCACCAGGCCGAGCATCTGGCCGGCTTCCAGGGTCAGGTTGAGGTCCTTGTGCACCACGGTGTCGCCGAAGCGGTTCCACAGGCCCCGCACTTCGATCACCGGCACGTTCCTGGCGCTCATCCGGGCATGCCGATCTCCCGCGTGGCGATGGCGATCAGGGCATCGGCGAGAATGACGACGGTGATGGCCGTGACCACCGACGAGGTGGTGCGGGCGGACAGGCTTTCGGTGTTGGGTTTGACGTGGAGGCCGAAGTAGCAGGCCACCAGGGCCACCAGGAAGCCGAACAGCCAGCCCTTGAACAGGCCGATCCACAGGTTGGCCACCGGCACCGCCTTGGGCAGCTGTTCGAGGAAGAAGGAATAGGCCAGGCCCAGCTGCAGGTTGGCGGAAATCATGCCGCCCAGAATGCCGGCGGCGGAGGTCCACACCACCAGGAGGGGCACCGCCAGGGTGAGGGCCGCCATTTTCGGCAGCACCAGGCGCAGGGTGCGGGAAATGCCCATGGTGGCCAGGGCGTCGATTTCCTCGGTGACGCGCATGACGCCGATCTGGGCGGTCATGGCCGAGCCGGAGCGGCCGGCCACCAGCACCGCCACCAGCACCGGCCCCAGCTCCCGGATGATGCTGACGCCGAGGATATTGACGATGAACACGTCGGCGCCGAAGGTCTTGAGCTGCAGGGCGGAGAGGTAGCTCATGACCACACCGATCAACACCCCCACCAGGGCCGTCACCGGCAGGGCCAGGGCGCCGCTCTTGTAGAGGGTGGCAGAGAATTCGGTGAGGGGCAGGTCCCGGGGATGGCGGGCGACGTAGGCGATATCCAGGATCAGCTGGCCGAGCAGTGCCACCATGCCCACCAGGTTGTGGCCAAAGCGCAGCATGAAGCGCCCCAGGGCCATGGTCACCGGCAGCATGTCGCGGCGCGGGGCGGGCAGGGGCACGTCGTGCACGGCGGCGACCCGCTCGATGACGTGGCGATGTTCCGGTGAAATATCCACCCGCTCCGGCCAGCGCCGGCCCCAGGCGCGCCACAGGGTCAGGGCCCCCAGGCTGTCGAGGCGGCCCAGGCCGTTCAGGTCCCAGCTGCCGCCGGCAGCGGCGATGGTGCGCAGCCGGCCTTCCAGGGCAGCGATGGATTCTGCCTGGCCGGCCAGGGTGACCAGGTTCCAGTCGCCCTGGAGGGCGGTGTGGGCCGCCCCGCCGGAGCCTGAGGTGACGATGCGGCTATTCCCCATGGCCGCCCCCGCTCAGGCTGCCTGGGTGTCGGTCAGCCAGTCGGCCCGGCGCCGCTGCTTGAGGCGGAAATCCAGCCCCCCGGTCTGCCAGGCCTGCACCTCTTCGGCAAAGGCGGCGGCGGTAAGGGGGTTCTCGGCCAGCCATTCGGCCGGCAGCTCCAGGAGCACGCTGCGCTTGTCCGCCTTCTCGCCCAGCTTGAGCCGGTAGGGCGGGCGCTCCAGGTCGGCTCGGGTGCGGTGGAACAGGGTCGCCAGGCGCAGGCCGAGGATCAGCAGCCAGTTGCTGTCCCCCGGCGGCAGCGCCCCCACCTTCTCCAGCTTGCCCCGGTGGCCGAGCACCAGCACGGCCAGGCGGGCCTGGTCCTTCTTGGAGAAGCCGGGCATGTCGGCGAAGTTGAGGATGTAGGCACCGTGCTTGTGGTAGCCGTTGTGGGCGATGGAAATGCCGATTTCATGCAGCTTGCACGCCCAGCGCAGGAAATGCAGGCCGTGCTCGTGCTCCGGGTCTTCCAGGGCCGGGGTCGGGCTGGGCCAGAGGGCGGTGCAGATTTCCAGGGCGGTCTTCTCCACCCGCCGGGCCTGCCACAGGTCCACCTGGTAGCGGCGCTGGAAGCTGGCCACGGTGGCATCCCGCATGTCGTGCTGGTGGAAGCGGCCGAGCAGGTCGTAGAGCACGCCCAGGCGCAGGGCGCCGTCGGCGTAGGTCATGCGCTCGATGCCCAGGGTCTCGAAAATGGCGCTCATGATGGCGATGCCGCCGGCCAGCACCGGCGTGCGGTCGTTGCGCAGGCCCTGGAGGGGCATGGCCTCGGCGGAGCCGGCCTTGACCAGGATGGCGCGCAGCTTCTCCAGGCCTTCCTTGGTGATGCCGGTGGCGTCCCCGGGGTTGAGCTTGTTCAGCTCCAGCACGTCGGCGATGGCCCGGGCGGTGCCGGAAGAGCCCACCGCCTCGGTCCAGCCCAGGCGCTGGTAATCGTGGGCGATGGTCTGGATTTCCTTGCCCGCCGCCACTTCGGCTTCCCGCAGGCGCTTCTTTTCCACCCGGCCTTCGGGGAAATAGCGGCCGGTATAGCTGACGCAGCCCATGAACAGGGATTCGAGCATCTGGGGCTCGGCCCGCTTGCCAATGATGAATTCGGTGGAACCGCCACCGATATCCACCACCAGGCGCTTGTGCTCCACCGCCGGCAGGGAATGGATGGCACCGATGTAGATCAGCCGGGCTTCTTCCCGCCCGGCGATGATTTCAATGGGAAAGCCCAGGGCCGCTTCCATCTGGGGCAGCAGCTCGCCGGCATTCTTGGCCACGCGCAGGGTATTGGTGGCGACGGCCCGCACCGCCTCGGGGGCGAAACCGCGCAGGCGTTCGCCGAACAGGCGCAGGGCATCCAGGGCCCGCTCCTGGGCGGCTTCATCGAGGTACTTGTCGGGGGTGAGACCGGAGGCCAGGCGCACCGGCTCCTTGAGGGAATCCAGGGGATAGATCTGGTCATCCACCACCCGCCCGACCTGGAGGCGGAAGCTGTTGGAGCCCAAATCGACGGCGGCAATCAGTTCATAGCGCATGCTAGGAGTAAGCCTGGCTGGGGCGTCAGGTCTGAATCATGGAAGGGAT
>DATEZY010000216.1:0-4679 GCA_035255085.1 Azospira sp.
AACGCCAGCCCTCCGCGAGCATGGGCTACACCCTGGACCACAGCGCCGGGGTCTATCTCTTCGACCAGGGCGGCGTGCTACGCGGCATCTCGCCCTACGGCCAGCCGGTAAGAGCCCTGGCCGCCGATCTGGCCCAGCTCACCCAACGCAGCCAACTCGCCGGCCTAGCCCGCCCTCTGCATACCCCATCACCAATAGTCGCCAACGACATCCAAGGGAGCCAGCACCATGTCCATTAACAAACTCCTGCCCCTGGGCGAAGCTGCCCAGCGCTACGCCAGCGACGGCATCCAGTACGCCAGCGGTGCCGGCCTGCCGGTGGGGGCCGACGCCATCGCCTTCGGCCGCGAGCTGGTGCGCCAGGGCCGCCGCAACCTGCATGCCCTGTTCCACTGCAACACCCAGCAGCTCAACCTGCTGGCCGCCGCCGGCACGGCGAGCAAGGCCGAGGTGGGCTTCTCCGGCCTGGAAGGCTTCGGCTTCGCCAATGGCCTGCGCCGGGTGGTGGAAGAAGGCAAGCTGGCCCTGGAGGACTACTCCAACCTGGCCATGGCCCTGCGCTTCCTGGGCGGGGCGCTGAACTGGCCCTTCGTCCCCGCCACCACCTGCATCGGCTCGGACATTCAGAACCGCAGCGCCTTCGCGCCGGAGCAATACCCGGCCACGGGCAAAATCCCCGAGATTGCCGACCCCTTCTCCGGCCGCGTCCTGGGCGCCTATTCGCCCCTGAAGCCGGACCTGGCCGTGCTCCACGTCACCCTGGCCGACCCGGAGGGCAACGCCATCATGATCGGTTCCGAGTGGAGCCGCTTCGAGCTTTCCCGGGCCGCCAAGCGCCTGGTGCTGGTGGCCGACCACATCGTGGACACCGACTGCATGCGCCAGTACCCGAACCTGGTGCGCATCCCCGGCCTGATCGTCGATGCGGTGGTGTGGTGGCCCTTCTCCGCCTGGCCCGCCGCCTCTCCCGGCGTGCATGACGTGGACGAAGCCCACATGAAACTGATGAACGAATGGCTGGCCACGGAAGAAGGCACCTTCCGCTACATCGACCGCTACATCTTTTCCTACCAGACCGTGGATGCCTACCTCAACCTCATCGGCAAGGACGTCATCTCCAAGCTGGAAGACAGCCCCACCCGCTTCCTCCTGGATCCCTACCGCAAGTGGATCCTCGACCGGGCCAAGGTGGAGCAGCTGCAGGCTGAAAATCATATTTTGAAGAGGGCAGCATGAGCCACCGAGCCTGCGCAGCTGCGAACCAGGCGAGTGCGGCCAGCCCTCGACAGCACCTATCCATGAACGCCACCACCCTGACTGAGAGGGCCGCTTAAATGACCACCGCTACCGCTTACGCCCCCACCACCGAACGTAAGGGCCCCCTGCGCTATTCCCGCCAGGAAATGATGGCGATTGCCGCCGGCCGGGAAATCAAGGACGGGGAACTGGCCATTTTCGGCGTCGGCCTCTCCCTCCTGGCCGGCTATTTCGCCCAGGAACACCACGGCCCCAACATCCGCTCCATGACCGAGGGCGGCATCTACGGCGCCACCCCCATCGGCGGCCTGCCCTGGGGGATCGAGTGCAACCGCCTCTCGGCCAACGCCACCAGCTTCACCGGCGGCCTGGACGCCCTGGGCTTCCTGGTGGCATCCGGCCGGGTGGACGTGGGCCTGATCGGCGCCGCCCAGGTGGATAAGTTCGGCAACGTCAATACCACGGGCATCTGGGACCGCAGCCGCGGCCAGGGCCTGGGCGACACCTATACCCCGCCCAAGACCCGCCTCACCGGTGCCGGCGGCGCCAACGACATCGCCAGCGGCGCCAAGCGCACCGTCATCATGGTCACCCACGAGGCCAAGCGCTTCGTGGACAAGGTGGATTACATCTCCTCCCCCGGCTACCTGGAAGGGGGCGATGCCCGGGAACGCTACGGCTTCGTCGGCGGCGGCCCGAGCGCCATCGTCACCACCCTGGGCATCCTGCGCCCCCACCCGGAGACCAAAGAATTCTGGCTCGACGCCTACTATCCCTTCTCCAGCGTGGACGATGTGCGGGCCAACACCGGCTGGGATCTCAAGGTCTTCCGCCACGCCCGCATGATTGCCCCGCCCACCGTGGCCGAAGTGGAAGCCCTGCGCCGGGTGGACGTCACCGGCATGCTGCGGCGGGACAAATAAACCGGCGATAAGCCGGCGCCAGGAAGTTAAGCAGCGCCAAGAACAACGCCGCCCGGAATGGCGGCGTTGTTCCTTTCAAATTCAGCCAGGGCAGTGGGAGCAGGCCCCCATAGCGGACCGCAGCCCAAGTGCACCGACAGGCACGCCGGTGGCTAGAAACTGGACCCCGGCTGCTGGAGGAACTCCTCTTCTGCCGGCGTCGAGGCCCGCCCCAATACCTGATTGCGGTGGGGATAACGGCCAAATCGATCGATGATGGCCTTGTGACGGAGCTCGAACTCGTAGCTGCCCTGGGGCGTCCATTCCCTGAAGAGGCGCTCCGCCTCCCCATGCACGATGGCGGACTCGCTGTGCATGTAGGGCATGAGCAGGAAGGCTCGCTGCATCGGCTCCAGATGCTGGAGTCCCCCGGCGCTGACCGCCTCCTGGGAAAGGGCCAGGGCCATGGGGTCCTGCGCGAAGGCTCCGGAGGTATTCCGGTAGATATTGCGAGAGAACTGGTCGAGGACGATCACCTCGGCCAAACGCCCCTGGGCCGTTACACGCCAGGGGAATAATTCACCCCGCGCCGCCCGATCAAGGAGAGGCAGGAAGCGCCCACGCAGCCGGGCATCAAACGCGGGATCGACGGCCCACCACTGCTTGGGTTCAGTTTCCTTAAACCAGAACTCCAGCACTTCCTCGTACGCGGGCGCTTCCGAAACAGGTTTTGTCATGGACTTACCGTAGAAGTGAGGGGCACCCCGCGGGGTGGAGTGTTAGACGATTAGAAGAAAATCGGCTGGAACGGCGTCCGTCTCGAACGTCAAGTCGCTGGTTAGATGCCCAGTTAAGCCGCGCGCTGCGCACCACGAATAATGTCGTAAACGGACCTGGCTCCCACAATTGACTCGAACCTTGGCCCCATCTGTGAGCCCATCCCCGGCCAGCTGGAAAGCCCCCCGAACATCACCGAGAAAGGCAAGCCACCGCCAAACCAGTAGAAAAATTTCTTAGTAGATAATTTACCGTTAAGGACGGCTCTGGGGCGAAAAATAGCGGGACCTTATCGGAACCGGGGCATACGTCGTATTAGGGTCAGGCTCGGGGAGCTTGAATTCAAGGCCACCGCTGAATAGTTGTCCATCTGTTTGGCGGATGATCATGGTGCGCTTCTTTAGCGCAATCCCCTGGCCACTCATCCAACGAAGAACATTCAAGGCCTCGTCTTTGAAAGACGGGTTCTCCGTATTGCACATTCTTCGGGTGAAGTAATGTTCCACTGAACCTGCTACTACATCCGTGGCGCTGAGGAGATCCAGAGTTGGATCACGGTCAACAAAGGGCAGCGCTCCACCCACTGTGCCGTACGAACACTTTCCATAGTGGAATAGCAATTGGTTAAACAGCTTTAGGGAGTCCATGTGGCGATCCGCAGTTGGGGCAATTGCGTCGTGGTCCGTCATCCACATGACATTCTGGCCAGGGCGTGAAAGGAGTGCCACAAGATAGGCGGCAAAGTGTGTCACCCTCAGTAGCTTCTCGGCCACATCCGGCTTCCATTGCCCGAAACCGTTGTCGGCAAGTGTGGTAGTAATGAATTCGTGTGCTTGATTAACGTTGGGACCAAAAATCGTCCTGACCTTCTTATCCACTACCAGCGTTACCAACAGACCGTTCACAGTGTGGCTCAGCAGTGACAGATATTCCGGTAGGGCCCGTTTGATCGGGCCATAGCGAAAGTCCTTGTAGGCAATTTCCTTGAATGGAGTGTTGAGGCCATGCGTCTCCCGCAACCTGGCCATGCTCTCTATAAAGTACCCGGCCTGATTCCAGGCACACACCAGAAAACAATAGGTCAAGTATTTGCTATCTGAGCTTTCGCCACCATAGTCGGAAAACACGAGAACACTCTCGTTATCCTGCTGTAGGTTGGGAAGTAGCAAATCGCCACGTTGATCCGAGGCCAAGAGTTGGTGTTGAAAGTCCCGTATGAACCATGGGTATTCATCGGTGTCGGGGACCAGATCCAACTTTGGCTGGTCCAGGGTCAGTTGCTTGGCTAGTTCGACGAGTTCCAGAGGTGCTATTTTTGTCATCGTTCGAGATTAGGCCGTCAGGTGTGGGGGGCCAACTGTCCTTTGATTTGTTCGTTGAGTGGGTTCATGGCTATCAGCATCTCACCGCGTGGAGGCGGACACCGCGGCCCGCATATTTATCGACATGGACGACTGCTCCAAAGGAGCTCACCAGTTGCTGTCGTTCAGGCACCGTGCATTGTTGCCACCAGTATAGCAACGCCAATATGCCAGACGCGTTTGCCGACTCAGCCAGGGGCCGGCCCATCGTCAGGAACGAGCGCTTTGGCAATGCTTTCCTGACGGCTTGAAAAGGCAGCAGCCGTTCAGGCCGCACCAGTGCTCCCAAAAACAAACCGCCCCGATATCGGGGCGGTTTGCGGCTACGGGAAAGAGCGCCGCAGCGCCTTTCCCGGGGGGAACAAGGATTGGCCTACTGCAC
>DATEZY010000217.1:0-46604 GCA_035255085.1 Azospira sp.
CCGGTGCTGAACAAGATCGATCTACCCTCGGCCAATCCGGATGGCGCTCGGCAGGAAATCGAGGATGTTATCGGGATTGATGCCACCGATGCAGTGTTGGCCTCGGCCAAGACCGGCCTCGGCGTGGAAGACATCCTGGAGTCGGTCATTGCCAAGATACCTCCACCCAAGGGCGACCCGGAGGCTCCCCTCAAGGCGCTGCTGATCGATTCGTGGTTCGACAACTATGTGGGCGTGGTGATGTTGGTACGAGTGGTCGATGGCGTACTCAAACCCAAGGACAAGATTCGCCTCATGTCCACCGGTGCCGTGCACCTGTGCGAACAGGTCGGCGTCTTTACCCCCAAATCCCTGGCCCGGCCGGAACTGCGGGCAGGGGAGGTGGGCTTCATCATCTCCGGCATCAAGGAACTGACGGCAGCCAAGGTGGGCGATACCGTCACCCTGGCCGATCGCCCCGCTAGCGAGCCCCTGCCCGGCTTCAAGGAGATCAAGCCCCAGGTGTTCGCCGGTCTCTATCCGGTGGAAGCTAACCAGTACGACTCCCTGCGGGATTCCTTGGAAAAGCTCCGACTTAACGATGCCTCCCTGCAATACGAGCCGGAAGTATCCCAGGCCCTGGGCTTTGGCTTCCGTTGCGGCTTCCTTGGCTTGCTGCACATGGAAATCGTGCAGGAGCGCCTGGAACGTGAATTCGACCAGGACCTGATTACCACCGCTCCGACCGTAGTCTATGAGGTGCTGATGCGGGATGGCACCACCATTGAGGTGGAAAACCCCTCCAAGCTGCCGGAACTGTCCAAGGTCGACGAGATCCGGGAACCCATCATCACCGCGACCATCTTCGTTCCCCAGGACTATCTGGGCAACGTCATTACCCTGTGCAACCAGAAGCGGGGTAACCAGGTAGATATGCACTACCACGGGCGTCAGGTAAAGCTGGTCTATGACATGCCCATGGCAGAAGTAGTGATGGACTTCTTCGACAAGCTCAAGTCCGTCTCCCGCGGCTATGCCTCCCTGGATTATGACTTCAAGGAATACCGGGCAGCCGATGTGGTGAAGCTCGATACCCTGATCAATGGCGACAAGGTGGACGCACTTTCCATTATCGTGCACCGGGCCAATGCACCCTACCGGGGGCGGGAACTGGCGGCAAAAATGCGGGAACTGATTCCACGGCAGATGTACGACGTGGCAATCCAGGCAGCTATCGGTTCCACCATCATTGCCCGGGAAAACGTCAAGGCCATGCGCAAGGACGTGCTGGCCAAGTGCTATGGCGGCGATATCACCCGGAAGAAGAAACTACTGGAAAAGCAGAAAGCCGGTAAGAAGCGCATGAAGCAGGTCGGTTCTGTGGAAATCCCCCAGGAAGCCTTCCTCGCCGTGCTGCGCGTGGATAGCAAATAAGGACAGCAAACTTGAATTTCGCTCTCATCCTTTTCATCCTGCTGTTGGTCAGCGGGGCTATCTGGGCCCTGGACTCCCTGTGTCTGAAGAAACAGCGCCAAGCCAACGGCCGGGACCCCTGGTGGGTCGAATACGGCGCCGGCTTCTTCCCGGTGATCCTGGTGGTGTTTCTGCTTCGTTCCTTCGTCATGGAACCCTTCAAGATCCCCTCCGGTTCGATGATTCCCACTCTCCTGGTGGGTGACTTCATCCTGGTGAACAAATACACCTACGGTATCCGATTGCCCATTATCAACAAGAAGGTGATCGAGGTAAGCCAACCCCAGCGGGGCGATGTGATGGTCTTTCGCTACCCAGAAGACCCGTCCGTTGACTACATCAAGCGGGTCGTTGGCCTGCCCGGCGACAAAATTGCCTACCAGAACAAGCGTCTGACCATCAACGGGCAGCCTTTGGCCTACCAGAAAGCGGACGATTACCTGCATCCGGAGCGTCTGTTCTATTCACAGCAGTACCGGGAAAAACTGGGAGATGTCGAGCACCGCATCCTGAACGATAGCGAGGCTCCATCCTTCGTGAACGACGCCACGACCTATCCCTTCCGTGAAAATTGTCTCTACAATAACGCAGGCGTCATCTGCACCGTGCCTCCCGGACACTATTTCATGATGGGCGATAATCGGGACAACAGCCGCGACAGTCGGGTATGGGGATTCGTGCCGGACGAGAACATCGTCGGCAAGGCTGTTTTCATCTGGTTCAATTTCAGCGACCTGGCCCGCATCGGCCGGTTTAAATAAGCAGAGGGAGAATATAAATGCGGAATCAGCGTGGGGTTAGCCTGTCAGGCCTCCTGATCGTGAGTTTCATTCTGGTGATAGTGGGCATCGGTGGCATGAAGGTCGTACCTGCGGTAATCGAGTACTACACCATCCAAAAAAACATCAAGGCCATCACCACGGGGGGGCAACTCAACAACGCCACGGTCAGCGACGTACGCAAGGCATTCGACAATCGGGCCGATATCGATAATATTTCCGCCATTACTGCTGCGGACCTGGACATCTCCAAGGAGGGGAATGACGTTGTCATTTCCTTCAGTTACGCGAAGAAAATCCCTCTCGCGGGTCCGGTGAGCCTCTATATCGACTTCTCCGGCAGCAGCGCCGGCAAGGACAAGGGTAATTGACATTGAAGCCAGTTAAGGAGGCTATGGGGGTCATGGCTTCCCTGGTAGCTCGTCTGGAGCACGATTTCCGCGATCCCGCCCTGCTGCGTACGGCCCTGACCCATCGTAGTCATAGTTCCCCGCACAACGAACGGCTGGAATTTCTCGGCGATAGCGTTCTCAGCTGCACTATTGCCCACATGCTTTACGAGCGTTTCCCCCAGATGCCGGAGGGGGACCTCTCCCGTCTGCGGGCCAATTTGGTACGTAAGGAAACCCTGCATCAACTAGCACTGGAACTGGATCTTGGCCAGTTTCTGCGCCTCGGAGAGGGGGAGTTGAAAAGCGGCGGACACCAGCGCCCATCCATTCTCGCGGATGCCTTTGAGGCCATTCTGGGCGCGGTTTACCTGGATGGCGGCTTCGCTGCAGCCCAGGCACTGGTGTCGGCCCGTTATGAAAAGCTGCTTGCAGCCATCGCTCCGGGACAACCGATCAAGGACCCGAAAACTCTCTTACAGGAATACCTCCAGGCTCGCCGCAAGCCCCTGCCCAAATACGAACTACAGAATGCCAGGGGCGAAGCCCATGCCCAGCAATTTGAGGTAGTCTGTGACATTTCCGCTCTCGGACTCCGGACTCAGGGGGCCGGCCCCAGCCGCCGCGCCGCCGAACAAGAGGCGGCCCAGCGCGCCTTGGAAAGACTGCAACAGCCATGAACGAATCGACCCAAGAAATCCGCTCCGGCTTTGTGGCCATCGTTGGACGCCCCAATGTGGGCAAATCCACCCTGCTCAACAGTCTGGTCGGGGAAAAGATCAGCATCGTTTCCCGTAAGGCCCAGACTACCCGGCATCGCATCACCGGAATTCTGACCCGGGCGGATGCCCAATTCATCTTTGTCGACACCCCCGGCTTCCAGACCCAGCACACCAGCGCCCTCAACCGTGCCATGAACCGGGGGGTGACTCAGGCGCTGGCCGACGTTGACGTGGTGCTGTTTGTCATCGAGGCCGGCCGTTTCGATGCCAAGGATAAGACGGTACTTAACCTGCTGCCGCCGGATCGTCCGGTAATCCTGGTGGTTAACAAGACCGACCAGTTGAAGGACAAGGCGGCACTGCTGCCGTTCCTGGCTGATATTGCCAGCAAGCGGGAATTCGCCGCCATCGTCCCCGTCAGCGCCGCCAAGGGCCGGCAACTGGATGATCTGCTGGCCGAGACCCGCAAGCATCTTCCTCATGAGGAACTCCTCTACGCCGAAGATGAACTGACGGACAAAAGCGAAAAGTTTCTCGCTGCAGAATACATACGGGAAAAACTCTTCCGCTTGCTGGGTGACGAATTACCCTATGCCACCACGGTGGAAGTGGAGAGATTTGAGCAGGAAGAGGGGCTGCGTAGAATTTTTGCCGCCATTGTCGTAGATCGCCCTGGACACAAGGCTATCGTCATCGGCAAGGGGGGGGAAACCCTCAAGCGCATCGCCTCCGAAGCCCGGCAGGACATGGAGAAGCTGTTCGACGGCAAGGTGTACCTGGAAGTCTGGGTCAAGGTGAAGTCCGGCTGGACCGACGATGAGCGGCTGCTGCGTAGCCTCGGCTACGAATAATCACATCGGCGGTTAGCCACCGTGAGCCAGCGCAACAGGGTGGATGGGCAGCCAGCCTATGTGCTGCATGCCTATCCCTTCCGGGAAACCAGCCTCATTGTCGAGGCTTTCACGCGGGATTTCGGTCGTGTAGCACTCCTGGCGCGGGGGGCTCGCCGTCCCCGTTCTGCTTTACGGGGGCTACTCATGGGCTTTCAACCCCTGGAAGTTGGCTGGGCCGGTAAGGGCGAGGTGCTGACCCTGATGAAGGCCGAATGGCAGGGCGGCCAGCCCTTACTCGCCGGCCAGGCCCTGTTTTGCGGCTACTACCTTAACGAATTGCTGATCCATCTCCTGCCCCGAGAGGATGCCCATGAGCACCTCTACGCGGTCTATGCTGAAACCCTACGTCGGTTCGCAGAAGGAGTGCGGGAAGCGGATTTGCGCCGCTTCGAAAAATCACTCCTCCAGGAACTGGGCTATGGCCTGTCCTTGAGTACAGATGCGGACGGCAGGGCGGTGGAAGAGGGCGGCTTTTATGCCTACGAGATCGAGCGCGGTCCAGTGCGTTTGCCCCGGCCAGGCAGTTCGGCTCTCGCGGTAAGCGGCAAGACTCTGCTGGACCTGGCCCACGAAGACTTCACCGACACTCGCTCCCAGGCAGAAGCAAAACAACTGATGCGAGCCCTCATGGCCCACTACCTGGGGGGCAAGGGCCTCGAAACCCGAAAGATTTTCATGGAGTTGCAAGAATTATGATTGAACTCGGCGTCAATATCGACCACGTTGCCACCCTCCGCCAGGCCCGTCGTACCTATGAGCCAGATCCCCTGTGGGCCGCTGTGGAAGCCCATCTTGGCGGAGCCGACGGTATTACCGTGCATCTGCGGGAAGACCGGCGCCACATCCAGGACGACGACGTGCGGCGCCTGCGGGAAGCCTCCCAGGTCAAGCTCAATCTGGAAATGGCCGCCACCGACGAGATGGTTGACATCGCCTGTCGCGTGAAGCCCGAGATGGCCATGCTGGTACCCGAAGGGCGCCATGAAATCACCACCGAAGGGGGGCTCGATGTGGCCGGCCAGGAAGCCCGGCTGACGGACGTCATCGCCCGCCTGGCCGATGCCGGCATTGTCACCAGCGTCTTCATCGATGCCGAATTAAACCAGGTGGAGGCGGCCGCCCGCATCGGTGCCCGGGTTTGCGAAATCCATACCGGCCCCTACGCCCATGCATTTTACTCCCAGGGTCGGGATGAAGAAAGTCCGGCTGTGCAGGCCGAATTGGCCAAGGTCAGGGTCGCGGGGGAGCGGGTGCTGGACCTGGGCATGCGCTTCAATGCCGGACATGCCCTCAACTATTACAACGTCCAACCCATCGCCCGCCTGCCGGGAATTCGGGAACTCCATATTGGCCACTCTATCGTGAGCCGTGCCGTATTCGTCGGCCTGCGCCAGGCCGTCCAGGAAATGAAGCTGCTCATGCGCGAGGCCACCGCCGCATGATCCACGGCATCGGCACCGATATCGTCGCCGTGGCCCGGCTGGAGGAGTTTTACCGCCGGCACGGCACCCGGGCCCTGGAAAAGCTCCTGACCACCGCGGAGCTTGGGGAATTCTCCGCCTTGAAAGGCTGCGATAGCGGAGCCCGCTTCCTGGCCAAGCGTTTTGCCGCCAAGGAAGCCTTCGGCAAGGCCCTGGGCACCGGCATCCGGGCCCCGGTGGTGCTGCCGGCCATCGGTGTCGGCCACGATGGACTGGGTAAGCCCCGGTTCGATCTGACGCCGGAGTTAGCCCGACTCCTGGACGAAAAGGGGCTGAGCGCCCATCTCTCGATCAGCGACGAGCGGGAATACGCCATCGCCTTTGTCATTCTGGAACACAAGCAACGATGACCCCTGTCAAAAATCTGCCCCTGGGGCCGGTAATGATCGACATCCAGGGCCTGGCCCTGTCTGATCTGGACCGGGAACGCCTGAGCCACCCCCTGGTGGGCGGCATCATCCTGTTCGCCCGCAACTATGCCAGTCCGGAACAACTGTCGGCCCTGACCACCGAGATCAAAACCCTCCGCCAGCCCCAGTTGCTCATCGCCATAGACCACGAGGGCGGCCGGGTGCAGCGCTGCCGCGACGGCTTCACCGTCCTGCCCGCCATGGCCCGTCTAGGCGAAGAATGGGATCGCAATCCGGCAGGAGCCCGCCAGGATGCCCAGGACGTTGGTTACATTCTGGCAGCAGAACTCAGGGCCCGGGGGGTGGACCTTTCCTTTACTCCGGTGCTGGACCTCAATTACGGGCGCAGCGCCGTTATCGGCAACCGTTCATTCCACCGTCAGCCGGCAGCTGTTACCGCGCTGGCCGGCGCGCTGATCGATGGATTGCGCCAAGCCGGCATGGGATGTTGCGGCAAACACTTTCCCGGGCACGGTTGGGCTGAAGCCGACTCTCACGTTGCGATTCCGGTGGACGAGCGGGACTGGGACCGGCTAGCTGAAGATATGCAGCCCTATCGCCAACTCCCCTTGGGGGCGGTCATGCCCGCCCATGTGATATATCCAGTTGTTGATGAAAAATCTGCTGGTTTTTCAAATTATTGGATACATTACTTAAGAAGTAACATTAAGTTTGACGGAGTGGTATTCAGCGACGACCTGTCCATGGAAGGGGCGGCTGTCGCCGGGGATATAGAGGCCCGGGCCGAGGCGGCCTGGAGTGCTGGCTGTGATATGCTTTTGGTATGCAACGCGCCGCAGGCCGTCGGCCAGCTCCTCCAGCGCTGGCACCCCGAGCCTGATGCCAAGCGGGCCGCCCGGGTAGAGCGACTGCTGCCCAAAACGCCAGCCCTTCCGTGGGCAGCGTTGCAGGAGAACCCGGACTATCGCCGGAGCATCGCCACGGTGGCCCGCCTAACCGCCACGACCTGAACGATTCAGCGTCGCTGGCCCTTAAGGACTGCTCCATGAGAAGGTCGCCAGCCACGCAATTGCTGCCCCTGTTATGCGCCGGGCTCTGTTTACTCCCACCAGCCACAGCCTGGGCCGACGGTTCGGCGGCAGTCTCAGGCAACAGCCCTGCCGAGGCGGCTCCCTCCATTTTGCTGGCGGAAATCTACCGGAATTCGGTGGATGTCAGCGCCTACTGGATTAGCGAAAAATATGATGGCGTGAGAGCTATCTGGGATGGCCGGATATTGCGTTTTCGCAGCGGCCGGATAGTTCCGGCCCCGGCCTGGTTCCTGGCAGGGCTTCCTCAGGAGGCGCTGGATGGGGAACTGTGGTTGGGCCGAGGCCAGTTCGATGCACTCTCGGCCATAGTCCGGCGGGAGCAACCGGATGAGGCCGAATGGCGTCGGGTCCGCTACATGATCTTCGAATTGCCTGGGGCCCCTGGGACTTTTTCCGAACGTATCGAGCGCATGGGTGCGATTGTTCGCGCCATCAGGACTCCCTGGCTGGAGGCGGTCGCCCAGTTTCGGGTGCAGGACCGGACCGCCCTGCTACAACGCCTTCACACCGTATTACAGGCTGGAGGAGAGGGGCTGATGTTGCATCGGGCCGATGCGCCGTACCTTACCGGGCGTAGAGACGTGCTCCTCAAGCTCAAGCCCTGGTTGGATGCGGAGGCCACGGTGGTCGGCTACCGCCCCGGGCGGGGCAAGTATGCCGGGATGATGGGCGGTTTACAGCTCGTAACCCCGGACGGAAGGCGTTTCATCCTGGGTACCGGCTTTAGCGATGCCTTGCGGCGCCAACCGCTGCCCCTGGGCACCCGGATCACCTACCGCTACCGGGAATTGACCAGCAAGGGCTTGCCCCGCTTCGCCAGCTACTGGCGGATACGGGAGGCGTTCTGACAAAGAAAAGGGCTGCCATGGCAGCCCTTTTTGCATCTGGCACCGGGGCGCCAGAATTCAAACGATTACTTCACCCGGTTCTTGTATTCGTCGGTGCGGGTGTCGATTTCGATCTTGTCGCCGATTTCCACGAAGGCGGGAACCATCAGCTCGAAGCCGCTACCGATCTTGGCGGGCTTCAAGACCTTACCGGAGGTATCGCCCTTGACGGCGGGTTCGGTGTAGGTCACTTCACGCACCACGGAGTTGGGCAGTTCGACGGAAATGGCCTTCTCGTTGTAGAACACCACTTCGCACTGCAGGCCGTCTTCCAGGTACTTCAGAGCATCGGTCATGTTTTCGGCTTCGATGTCGTACTGGTTGTACTCGGCATCCATGAAGACGTACATGGGGTCGGCGAAGTAGGAGTAGGTCACTTCCTTGCGGTCCAGCTGGACCACTTCGAACTTGTCGTCGGCGCGATAGACGGTTTCGCTGGGGGCGCCGGTCAGCAGATTTTTCATCTTCATCTTGACCACAGCGGCGTTGCGGCCGGACTTGTTGTATTCGGCCTTCTGCACGACCAGCGGATCGTTGCCGACCATAAAGACGTTACCGGAGCGGAGTTCCTGTGCGGTTTTCATCGTGAATCCTGGGAATAAATAAGAGAATTCGAATCAACTCAAAGACCAAGTTCGAAGCGAAATCAGGTTGAAAATAAACGCAAAATTATAGCTTATTCAAGCAAAATTGCACCAGCCCTGCCGCCAAATCCGTCTGCGATTCCAAGTGTTCAGCCCAATATCTGGCATGGTCAGCAAAAAGTTGGCGATGCTGCCAGTAGGCCAACCACGCCTGCTGGAACGCTTGACTGGTACCACCGGTATTCCAGGCCTTCCAGAAGGCGCTGATATGGCTCTGCACCGCAGAGGGCAAGGTTGCTGCATATAGGGCAAGAAAGGCCTCGAGTTTTATTTGATGGGCCTCATCTTCCTGGGGATAGATCTGCCAGACCAGGGGATGGGCTGCCCATTGAGCCCGGACAAAAGAGTCCTCGCCCCGGACGAAATTGAGGTCGCAGCACCACAGCAGCGGATCGTAATTTTCCTGGCGCAGGAAGGGGATCACTTGGAGGCGCAGTTGCCCCCGGGAGTAGGAGTCCCCCACCCGGTTAAGGATGCCCTTGGACCAGGTGGATATTTCCGCCAGCGCCGGCCCTTCCGGCACTAGGCAGAACATGGACTCCGATCCCTCGGCCCAGGCGTCCAGGAGGCCCGAGATGGGTTGGTGGTCGTAGCAGAAGAGGGAAACCAGGACCTCCGCCGGGGCAGGGCGTACGCCCAGGTCGGAGAGAAAGGCGAGTCGCCTTTCCGGGTGGGTCAAGAATTCCCGGCGCCGGGAGATGAGATCGGCTTCCCGCAGCAAGCCCCCCGTGTCGACGGTAAAGCCGGGGAAGTAAAAGTACTGTACCAGCGGCAAAGTAGGGTGGGGCGAGGCCATGCCGTGGCAACCGGCAACCCAGGGCTCGGCACTCAGGTATTCTAGGTTGATCCAGACCGGCCGCACTTCCTGGGTGGCCATGGTAGCCAGGTAGTTGGCGGGGAGACGGCAGGCAAAGGCCTCGATTACCACCTGGGCTGGAGGGACTTCGGGAAAGGGATCGGCCCAGAGGCCGATACGCACACCGCCGACCTCCTGCTCCGACAGCGTGGGATCCACCTCCGGGCAGATGCGGCGAAAACTCGCCAGGTTATCCACCCACAGCCGCACCGCCTGGCCCTGATCCCGCACCAACTGGCGAGCGAGGCGCCAGCAGACACCGATGTCCCCGAAGTTGTCTACAACGGTGCAGAAGATATCCCAGGAGAGGCGAGTGGGGGAGGTGTTCATGGGCCGGCATGGTAACATCGAAGCCCCTTCAGGCAGCGTTTGCAGCGCGCGCTTACTTGCACTTTCGCCCGCTATTGCCCAGGCCAGCCCCGCCTTCCCTTGATTCTTTCTTACCCGCCTGCTGAATATCGATGTCCACAACCTTTAACGTCAGCCCCGACTGCCAGGACTGCCCCCGCCTCGCCGAGCATCTGGCTGCCATCCGCCATCGGGACCCCCACTGGCATGCCCGTCCGGTGCCTTCCTTCGGCAGCCTGGAGGCCCGTTTCCTGGTCGTAGGCCTGGGGCCCGGGGAACGAGGGGCCAATCGTACCGGCCGGCCGTTCACCGGGGATATCGCCGGTGAATTGCTCTACCCGGCGCTGCACAAGTTCGGGTTTGCCAGTGTCGCCGAACCCTTGAATGCCAATGGTTGGGCCAATGCCGCCATGGAACTGCAGGACTGCCGCATCACCAACGCCGTGCGCTGCCTGCCGCCGCAAAACAAGCCCTTGCCGGTGGAGATTCGCCAGTGCAATACCTACCTGGGCCAGGAAATCGCCGCCATGCCCAGACTCAAGGCCATCCTGGCCCTGGGCAGCGTCGCCCACCAGGCCGTGCTGCGCACCTGGGGTCTCAAGGTGAAGGACTACCCCTTTGGCCACGCCCTGCGCTATACCCTGCCAGCGGGAATCGAACTGTTCACCAGCTATCACTGCAGCGGATATAACACCCGCACCGGGCGCCTCAGCCAGGAAAGCTTCGAGGGTGTCATCGCCAGTATCCGCGACAGCCTATGAGCGCCAGCCCCGTCTTCGACAGCAAGACCTTCCTGGCCACCCTGCCGGAGTTGCCCGGGGTCTACCGCATGCTCGACGGGACCGGGCAGGTGCTCTACGTAGGCAAGGCCAAGAGCCTGAAAAAACGGGTCTCGTCATACTTCCAGAAAACCCTTTCCAGCCCCCGCATCGCCCTCATGGTGAGCCAGATCGCCGGCATCGACACCACCGTGACCCGCAGCGAGGCTGAAGCCCTGCTGCTGGAAAACAACCTCATCAAGGCCCTGCACCCCCGGTTCAACATCCTGTTCCGGGATGACAAATCCTATCCCTACATACTCCTGAGCCGGGACCGCTTCCCGCGTCTGGGCTATTTCCGCGGCAGTCCGGACAAGAAGGCCGACTACTTCGGCCCCTTTCCTGCCGCTTCTGCGGTGCGGGAATCGATGCACCTGCTGCAGAAGATGTTCCGCCTGCGCACCTGCGAGGACTCGGTCTTCGCCAACCGCTCCCGGCCCTGCCTGCTTTACCAGATCAAGCGCTGCAGCGGCCCTTGTGTCGGCCTTGTCAGCCAGGAGGATTACACCCGGGACGTGCAGCTGGCTGCCATGTTCCTCCTGGGCAAGCAGCAGGAAGTCATCCAGCGCCTGTCCGAGTCCATGGAAGCCGCATCCACCAACCTGGCCTTCGAGCAGGCGGCGGTGTTCCGGGACCAGATCCAGGCCCTGCGCCGCATTCAGGAAAAGCAGTACGTGGAAAACGTGCGCGACGAGGACGTGGATGTGGTGGCGGCAGTGGAAGAGGGCGGCACGCTCTGCGTCAATCTCGCCATGGTACGGGGCGGACGTCACCTGGGGGACAAGCCCCAGTTTCCCCAGAACGCCGCCGACAGCACCCCGGGAGAAGCTCTGGCCGCCTTCCTCGAGCAGCACTATCTGGAGCACCCCATTCCGGCACGCATCCTGGTGAATCTACCGCCGGCAGACGACGAGGTCCTGGAAACCCTGATGGAACGGGCCGGCCGGCCGGTGCCGGTGGTGGAACCCCGGCAAGGCGCGCCCCGCATCTGGGTCGAAATGGCGGTACAGAATGCACGGCTGGCCGTGACGGCCCGTCGCACCACCATTTCCCTCCAGGGGCAGCGCCTGGAGGCCCTGCGGGACGCTCTGGACCTGCCCGACATCCCCCAGCGCATCGAGTGCTTCGACATCAGCCACACCCAGGGCGAGGCCACTGTGGCTTCCTGCGTGGTGTACCAGGGCAACGGCATGCGCAAGTCCGAATACCGGCGCTTCAACATCCACGACATTCAACCCGGGGATGACTATGCGGCCATGCGTCAGGCGGTTTTCCGGCGCTACGACAAGGTGGCGAGCGGGGAGGGGGTGTGTCCCGACCTGATTCTCATCGATGGCGGCAAGGGCCAGGTCGGCGCCGCGCTGGCCGCCCTGGAGGAACTCGGGCTCGCCCATCTGCCCATGATCGGCGTCGCCAAAGGGGTAGAGCGCAAGCCAGGCCTGGAGCAACTGGTATATGCCGACGAACGAAAGCCGCTACAATTGGCTCCGGCGCACCCTGCCTTGCACCTGATCCAGGAAATACGGGACGAAGCACACCGCTTCGCCATTTCCGGACATCGGGCGCAGCGCGGAAAAGCCCGGCGCACCTCCCGTCTGGAAGAAATTCCCGGCGTGGGGCCCACCCGGCGTAAGGCGCTCATCACCCATTTTGGCGGCCTGCAGGGCATCACTGGCGCCAGCGTGGATCAATTGGCTTCGGTTCCCGGCATCAGCCTGGACCTGGCGGAACGAATTTATGCGGCACTGCACTGAATGCCTTTCAATATACCCATCCTCCTGACCTGGCTGCGCATCGTCCTGATCCCGCTGCTGATCACCGTCTATTACCTGCCCGATGGCCTTCTCGCCGGGCAGGAAAAGAACTTGGCCGCCACCCTGATCTTCGCTGTCGCGGCAATTACCGACTGGTTGGACGGCTACCTGGCGCGGGCCCTCAACCAGACCTCGGCCTTCGGTGCCTTCCTCGACCCCGTCGCCGACAAGCTGATGGTGGCCGCCGCCCTGATCATGCTGGTACAGCTTGATCGTACCAATGCCGTCATCGCCTCCATCATCATCGGCCGGGAAATCACCATCTCCGCCCTAAGGGAATGGATGGCCAAGATTGGCGCAGCCAAGAGCGTGGCTGTCTCCATGATTGGCAAGATCAAGACCACCGCCCAGATGACGGCTATTCCCCTGCTGCTCTATCACCAGCCCATCGCCGGTTTCAACGTGCAGAGCGCCGGCACCTGGCTTATTTATATCGCCGCGGTCCTGACCCTCTGGTCCATGGGCTACTACATGCGTATGGCCTGGCCCCAGATCGCCCAGCACGGCGGGGCATGAGTTTTCATCATTTTTAGCGATTGTATTGACACTCATCGCTAAGGCTTTATAATGCGCACCTCGTTGATTGACGCTGATCAACGCGATGCGGGAGTAGCTCAGTTGGTAGAGCGATACCTTGCCAAGGTATAGGTCGAGAGTTCGAGACTCTTCTCCCGCTCCAGATTTCATAAGGAAAAGCCAAGGCGCTTTTCTGGCAGTTAAAGCTTTGCCCGAAGTCAGTAGCGCAAGGGCGCGGTAGCAAAGTGGTTATGCAGCGGATTGCAAATCCGTCTACGTCGGTTCGATTCCGGCCCGCGCCTCCACTAACTTGAGGCGAGCAGTAAAAGGTTTTGCGGGAGTAGCTCAGTTGGTAGAGCGATACCTTGCCAAGGTATAGGTCGAGAGTTCGAGACTCTTCTCCCGCTCCAAGTTACAGAAGTTTGAAAGCGCCTCGGATTTGTAATCCAGCAGTTTGAGGCGGGCAGCAAAAGGTTTTGCGGGAGTAGCTCAGTTGGTAGAGCGATACCTTGCCAAGGTATAGGTCGAGAGTTCGAGACTCTTCTCCCGCTCCAAATAAAATGGGAAGTGCGCAAGCACTTCCCATTTTTCATGGTGGCGTCATTGGCTCACCGCCTCAGACTGGCGGCAAACCCGCTATAATCGCCCCCTTCGCCTTACCCACCCACCGCCCGGGTGGTGAAATTGGTATACACAGCGGACTTAAAATCCGCCGCCGCAAGGCTTACGGGTTCAAGTCCCGTCCCGGGCACCACCGAACACCTCCCCAGTCCGCCTGCCCCTCCGTGATCATCTACGAACTTGCCTGCCCCCTGGAGCACCGCTTTGAAGGCTGGTTTCGTTCCGCTCAGGACTACGAACAACAAGCCGCCCAGGGCCGTGTTTCTTGCCCCCATTGCGGCAGCGGCCAAGTCAGCCGCATCCCTTCCGGCCTGCATGTTGCCCAGCATGGCAGCACGCTAGAACCGCTCAAGGAGAAAAAGCCGGAGTCCAGCGGCGAGCCTCCGGTGCCACCCGCTGGGCTCCAGACCCTATACCGCAACCTGGTGGATGCCCTGGTTACCCATACCGATGACGTGGGCAGCGAATTTGCCGCTGAAGCCCGGCGCATTCACTACGATGAGGCCCCGGCCCGGCCGATCCGCGGTCAGGCCAGCCAGGATGATTTCGATGCCCTGCAGGATGAAGGCATCGACGTGTTTCGGCTGCCCCTCCCCGCCAAGGAAGTACTGAACTGAGACCAGCGCCTGGTGTTGGGACTCCGGGTGCCGATCAGAATCGGTGATCCGCAGCCAAACACTTGTTTTGGCAATTCTGGTGACGATGAGCTAAATGTAGTAGCTGGTCATCGGGAGCAGGAGGCAAGTCATGGAACGTCAGAGCCCCCCCACTCTCCAATTTCCCCCACCGCCTCAAGCACCTCCTGGACCGGAGATATTCCGTATCGATGGTTGCCTGGGGAATCGCTGCCGGGAGGAAATGATGGCCTGGCAAACCTTTTCCCACGCAGCCGACATCGGCGTCCGCGGAACCGGCGCCAGCCTCACCGAAGCCTTTGCCGGGGCAGCCATGGCACTCACGGCCGTGATCTGCGATCCGGCCCAGGTGGCGGCTCATCAGCCGGTCGCCATCCGATGCACGGCTCCGGACAGGGAGTTGCTGCTGCTTGACTGGCTCAATGCCCTGATCTATGAAATGGCAACGTGCCACCTGCTGTTTTCCCGCTTCGACCTCAGCATCGAACCCGGTCAGGATGGATTATCGCTGCGCGCCACCGCCTGGGGCGAAGCGGTAGACGTGGCCCGGCACCAGCCAGCGGCCGAAATCAAGGGGGCCACTTTCTGTGAACTGGCGGTCGTCCAGGAAACTGACGGATCCTGGCGAGCCCAGTGCGTTGTCGATGTGTAATGGGTAATCGGTGACAGGGGAAGGCGATGGATACGGTAAAACTGCATCAGTGCAGCGAATGGGAGTGGGAGCTACCCAAAGCCGGGGCCATGCGCGTTCCCGCCATACTCTTCGCCACCGCCGAGCTGATTCGGGCGATGGACGAAAAAGTGCGCGAGCAGTTAATCAACGTCGCCAGCCTGCCGGGCATCGTCGAAGCGGCCTACGCCATGCCCGACGCCCATTGGGGCTACGGCTTCCCCATCGGCGGTGTCGCCGCGTTCGCTGCCGAGGAGGGCGGTGTCATCTCCGCCGGTGGCGTCGGTTTTGATATTTCCTGCGGTGTACGCACCCTGCACACCGGCCTCAAGCGGGAGCAGCTGGAAAAAAATGCCAGAAAGCACCTGGCGGACCTGCTCTACACCCGCATTCCCGCCGGTATCGGCAGCACCGGCGGGCTCCATCTCTCAGCAACGAGCATGGAGGCCATGCTGCGCGGCGGAGCCGCCTGGGCTGTAAAGGAGGGTTACGGGAGTACGGCCGACCTCAGCCGTATCGAAGCCTTGGGGCGTGTTACCGGGGCGGATCCGGGGGCTGTTTCGGAGCAGGCCAAAAAGCGCCAGCAGGACGAGATGGGTACCCTGGGATCGGGCAACCACTATCTGGAAGTACAGGTGGTGGCCGAATTGTTCGATGCCCCTAGGGCCCGGGCCTACGGCCTAGCCCTTGGCGATGTGGTGGTGAGCATTCATTGTGGCTCCCGGGGCCTGGGACACCAGATCGGTACCGACTATCTGCGGGAGATGGTAGTGGCGGCACCGGCCCTGGGCATCTTCCTCCCTGATCGGGAGCTGGCCTGCGCCCCGCTTAATTCCCCCCTTGGCCAGCGCTATCTTGGCGCCATGCGCGCTGCCATCAATTGTGCCCAGGCTAACCGGCAGATTCTTACCCACCTGGCGCGCCAGGTCTTCGCCGAAGTGTTTCCCGGCAGCACGCTGCCGCTGCTCTATGACGTTTCCCACAACACCTGTAAGGAGGAAACGCACCAGGTAGCAGGGCAGTCGCGCCGGCTGTTCGTGCACCGCAAGGGGGCGACCCGGGCTTTCGGGCCCCAACATGCCGAATTGCCCCCTGAGTACGCCAGCACCGGGCAGCCGGTACTGATCGGCGGCAGCATGGGCACCGCGTCGTACATCCTCGCTGGAGCCGCCGATGCTAGCAGAGAACGGGCCTTTGGCTCGGCCTGTCATGGCGCAGGCCGGGCCATGAGCCGTAACGAAGCGACGCGCCGCTGGCAAGGGAGGGATGTGGTGGGCGATCTGGCGGCCCGGGGCATTCTGGTGCGCAGCCCGAGCTGGCGCGGCGTCGCCGAGGAGGCCCCCCAGGCATACAAGGATGTGGATGCGGTGGTCAATGCTGCAGACCAGGCGGGGCTGGCAACCAAGATCGCCCGACTTGAACCCCTAATCTGCATCAAGGGCTAAGCACCGCCATATTTCAAAATAGAGACGGAAGACGGGACGGCGCATCAGAGGGAAAGAGGGGACGCGAAGGCGTGAAGCAGCATCTCCCCAAATGCTCCAGCGGGCAGAGGCTTGCTGACCAGGTAGCCCTGGATCAGGTCGCATCCGGCATTGGCGAGAAAGTCGCGCTGGGCCGGCGTTTCGATCCCTTCTGCAATGACCTGAAGGCCCAGGCTGTGGCCCATGGCGATAATGGCACGGACGATATTGCGGTCGGTCTCGCTATCCACCACATCGGCAACGAATACCCGGTCGATCTTGAGGGTATCGAGGGGGAGTTGCTTGAGGTAGCCCAGGCAGGAATAGCCGACCCCGAAGTCGTCCATGGCGATGCGCACCCCCAGTGACCGGATTTTGGCCATGGTCTCCAGGGTGGCAGCCTTGTCCTTGATGGCCGTACCTTCGGTGATCTCCAGTTCGAGCCGCTGGGGCAGCAGGCTGGACGCCGCGAGTGCGAAGCGGACCATGGGGATCAGTTCCCCGTGGCCAAACAAGCGGGCCGGGATGTTCACGGCGATGTCGATCGCCGGCAGACCGTCCCGTTCCCATTGGCAGACCTGGCGGCAGGCCTCTTCCAGCACCCAGCGCGTGACTTCCAGGATGCCACCGCTTTCTTCCAGCAGGGGAATGAATTCCAGGGGGGAGACTGGGCCCAGGGTTGGGTGGTGCCAGCGCAGCAGGGCCTCGGCAGCGACGACACGGCTACGGGCATCCACCTGGGGTTGGTAGTGGAGTAGGAACTCGTTGCGCTCCAAGGCCTGGGACAGGGTATCGGCCAGGGCTCGGCGCCGTTGCTCGTCCCGGTGCAGTTCCGGGGTATGCAGGCAGTAGCCCCCCTGGTGGCGGGCCAGGACGGTGCACAGGGCGGTGGTGGCGGCGTGCAGTGCCACCATGGGGCTATCCAGACCGTGCAGCAGGCAGGCGCCGATGCAGCAGGCCACAGCCAGGGGTTGGCCATCATGCAGGAATGGCGCTTCGAATACGACCCCCAGGCCAGCGGCCCGGTGCGCCAGGTGGCTGGCATCCCCGCCGTCGGCAAGGACCAGGGCGAAGCTGCCGTCATCCAGGTAGGCCAGGAAATCGCTAGGGCCGCAGATTCCCGCCAGCCGCTGGGCCGTCACCATCTGCCAGGCCCGCCAGGCCTCGGGGCCCCGGCGGCGCAAGCTGTCGCCGGAGGTCCGTTCGGGCTGCAGCAACAGGAGGGCCGCAGCTTGTCCGATACGGTTTTCCAGGCGACCCTGCAGGTGGGCCAGCAGCCCTTCGCTGCCTGGCAGGGGGGAAGTGAGACGATACTGCTCCTGGTGGGCCAGGGTGGTGCGGGCCTGGAGCAGTTCCCGGGCGATACGGGCATGGGCCAACTCCCGTTCCAGCACCGGGATCAGCTTGGGCAGGGCTGCCTTATCCAGGCAGTCCCGGGCGCCCAGGCGCATGACTTCCACCATTTTGCCCAGTTCCATATCGCCGGACATGACGATAATCGGCAGGGGCAGGGGATCGGACTGGGTGGCGGCCCGGGCCAGCTCGATGGCCCGGGTAGCATCCAGGTCGGGCAGGTTGTTGTCGCAGATCATCAGGTCCCAGACACCGTCCGCCAGGGCAGACACCAACTGGGTACGGGTTTCCACCCGGTGCACCCGGGCAGCGAATTGCCCTTCTTCGAGGGCCAACATCAGCAATTCGGCGTCGTCCACCGAGTCCTCAACCAACAGAATCCGCATCTTGCCTCTCCTTTGGAGTGGATGGATTGGCCGGCTTTATCCCCTGTCCTACCGAGGCTCAGGCGGCCAGACGCTCGGTGGAGGGCCGGCGGATAGCGCCGACCTCCAGCTCGTCAAACCAGTTAATGAAGCGCATCACGTCTTCTCCCTGGTAGATGGCGCCATGCTGGGGACAGAGCATGTCGATGGGCAGCTGGCTGACCTGCTCGCACCATACCCGCTTGGCCTCGTTGGAGCCCATCCAGCGGCGGTGGAAGCCTTCCGCATGCTTGATGTGGCGGGAGAAATCCTCGACGAACAGGGAGGTCTCCGGCGGCAGCAGGGCAGCCCCCACGTCGCCGGTGAACAGGATCCTGGCCTTGCGGTCGTAGAGGTGGAAATTGCCCGAGGAATGCAGGTAGTGGGCGGGGATGGACTCCAGGGAGAGCCGGCCCACATGGATCACGGAACCCTCGTCAGGAATCTGGACAAAGGTCTGTTCGTTGCCGCCGAAATGGGGAACGAATTCCGACCACAGCCAGCTCAGATGGCATTTCAGCTCCGGCTTGAATTCCAGCCACAGGGCCAGGGAGGAAATGATGTCCGGATCCTGGTGGGAGGCGAAGATAGCCTCAATGCGGTTGGGATCCGTGGCCGAGGTCAGGGCGGAAAAGACGGAAGCGAAAATTTCGGTGCCGCCCGGATCGGTGAGCAGGGCATGCTCGCCATCGCACACCAGGTACTCGTTGGTGTCGATCAGATAATTGGGGCGCTCCGGATCACGGGAAACCACCAGCCATTGGTGGTCACCGTCTTGATAGATTGCTGTTGTCTTTTTCATTTCCTGGTTCCTTTGGGTCTTATTGTTGGTGGTGGAAAAGGGGAAGGTGGAGCTGGAAAGTAAGCTGGAAGCCAAGTAAGCCGGCTTATTGGGTCACTTCGCGGCGCAGCTGCTTCAGGGTGCCGAAGATGGACAGGATGGCGGTTTCGATTTCCTCCGCCACCTGACTCAAGCCCCGGGAGCGGGAATTGCCATGGACCGCCTCGATCTTGGCCGCCCGGGACAGGGCGATGCCGGTGCCACACAGGCGCAGGGCCCGGTCCAGGCGGTCCTGCAGGCCATACCAGCGGTCACTACTGTGCTCGTCCATCTCCCGCTGGCGGGTATTCAGCCGGCGGGAGGCAGCGGCCACGTGGGGCCGGGCCTCGGGGTCCGTCTGCACTGCGTCGAAATGGGCGCGGTGATGGCGCAGCCGTGCCGACTCGCCCTCACTATGAACCAGGGTGTGGATGGTCTGGTTCAGTTCCTTCATCTGCAGATCCAGCTGGGTGCTGAACTGGCGCAGTTCGCCGGAGACCACGCCAAAGCCGCAAGCATCAATACCCGACTGCTTGGCGGCGAGCATGGCGTTGAGGGCCACCAGGTTCACCTGACGGGAAATGCCTACCACCTTGCGAATACCTTCATTGACCTTCACCACCAGTTGCAGGGGCTGGGCCACCATACCGCTCGACGCCAGGCCCAGCTCCAGGGAAGCGACTCCCTCAGTCATGTTGGTTCTCCGTCTGCCGGGTGCGGAAGTAGGCCACCAGGTCCTGCAATTGCTCGGCCTGGGAGCTCATGTGCTCCGAGGTGGCGGCGAGCTCTTCGGAAGCAGCAGCATTCTGCTGGGTGACCTGATTGAGCTGGGTCATGGCGGTGCTGATCTGGTTCACCCCACCGGACTGCTCTTCGGAGGCAGAGGCAATTTCCTGAACCAGCTGGGAGGTCTTGCGGATGGACGGAACGATGGCCTCCAGCAGGCGGCCGGCCTGGTCGGCCAGGCGCACCGACGTACCGGCGACTTCGCCGATTTCCTGGGCGGCCACCTGGGAGCGCTCGGCCAGCTTGCGCACCTCGGCGGCGACCACGGCAAAGCCCTTGCCATGGCGGCCGGCACGGGCGGCCTCGATGGCGGCATTAAGGGCGAGCAGGTTGGTCTGGTAGGCGATGTCGTCGATGATGCTGATCTTCTCGGCGATCACCTTCATGGCGGCAACGGTCTTGCCCACCGCCTCGCCGCCGGAGACCGTTTCTTCGGCGGCCTTGGCGGCCATGCTGTCGGTCAGCTTGGCATTTTCCGCATTCTGTTTCACCGAGCTGGAGGTCTGTTCCACCGTAGCGGAGATTTCCTCGACGCTGGCGGCCTGTTCACTGGTGGCCTGAGACAGGCTCTGGGCAGTGGCGCTGACCTGCTCGGAGGAACTACCCAAGACGTCGGCGGTGGTGCGCACCTGGCTGATCACCTCGGAAAGCCGCTCCACCATGTCGCGCAGGGCCCCCATCAGCAGCCCGGCCTCATCCTGGCCGTGGACCGCGATAGCCGGGGTCAGGTCGCCGGAGGCGATGGTCTGGGCGGTGGTCACCGCCTGATTGAGGGGACGGCGGACCAGGCGCTGGATCATGAAGTACAGCACCAGGTTGAGCACCAGGATCACCAGCACCGTACCGGCCAGGACCACGGCAGCCAGACTGCGGGCCTCCCGGGTGAATTCCTCCAGGTAGGTGGTGACCATGATTTTCCAGCCCCAAGGGGCGTAGATATCGTGCACCGCCACCTTCTCGCGGGGCTCAGTCTCGCCGCTTTCCTTATTGAGCCAGGGATAGAAGGTTGTCCCCTTCTTCTTGGTGACGATGTCCCGGATGAATTCCCGGCCGTTGGGATCCTTGGCGCCGATGATGTTCTTGCCTTCGGCCACCGGGTGGATGTACAGCAGGCCAGGCTCCACTTCGGCATCCAGCACCGCCACGTAGCCGGTCTCCCCCACCTTGAAGCCGAGCAGCTTGTCACGCAGGCTCTTGATGCTCACATCCATCTTCATGCCGATGCCGTAGGCACCGACGATGTTGCCGTGCTCGTCCTTGATCGGCACGTAGTAGGCGTAGTTGAACATGCCGTCGCGGCGGGAGGGGCCGGAATAGCTCTGCCCCTGGAGCAGCTTGGCGTAGGCCGGGTGCTTGTGGCTCAGGGGAGCGCCCAGGTTACGCTGGCCACGATCATCCTTGGAGGAGGTGGCGACCACATAAAACTCGTCCCCCTGACGGACCGAGATGGTGGCGATGACGCCGCTGAGGGCGGTCAGCCGGTCGGCCGGTTCATTATCGTTATTGATTACCAGGCTGCCGCTCTTCAGCTGGGCCAGGCTCTTGTCGCCCACCTGCACCGGATGGGCGGCATCCAGGCTGATGGGGGCGGCATAGCGGGCGCTGTACAGGGCCAGGGTCTTTTCGAGCCCCAAGCGCAGGCTCTCATCATAAGCACCGACCATATCCACCAGGCGCTGGGTGGTCCGTTCCAGTTCGGCAATGCCGCGCTGGAGCAGGTAGCGCTCGGCAAAGTGGCCGATCACGCCGGCCAGCACCATCACCATCACCAGGGAGATGGCGCTTTGCAGCAGGATCAGCCGGCTGCCGATGGTCATGTCTTTCCAGGATCTGAGTCGCATGAAGGCTTCCTTGTTGTCGTCTGCCGGGGTCAGGCGGCCAGGGCCAGGTCTTGGCTGGCATGGCTGGCTTGGCCCGTGAGCCCGGCCAGATCGGCGACGGCCAGGGTGTGACCGACGTCGAGCAGGATCACGAAGCGGTCGCCGATCTTGCCCATGCCGCTGATGAATTCGTTCCTGATGCGGACGCCGAAGGAGGGGGGCGGCTCCACGTCGGCGGCCGGGATTTCCAGGACCTCATTGACCGCGTCCACCAACACCCCCAGCTCCTGGACGCCGTGCTCTCCGGAAACCTCGACGATCACCACGCAGGTGCGATGCTTGGGTTCGGTGCTGCCCTGGCCGAAACGGGCGAGCAGATCCACCACCGGCACCACCGAGCCCCGCAGGTTGATTACCCCCCGGATGTAGGAGGGCATCATTGGCACCACGGTAAGTTGGGTGTATTCGATGATTTCCCGGATGGAAAGGATGCTGATGGCGAACACCTCGCCCCCCAGGTTGAAGGTGAGGTACTGCTCCCTTTCCTCGGCGACGTAGTCATCGTCGAAGTCGATTTCATTGTCTTGGCGATTGGTCGGGTACATGGCCGGATCCTTGTTAGTCGATTAGAAGCGCACGAAGTCGTGTTCAGGGACGGGCATCGTTTCAGGCAGCAAACCGGCGATCGAGGCCCGGGGCAGGGCAGGGGCCATGGCCGCTGCGGCCACGGCCTTGCTCCGGGAGCGGGGAACATCGGAAGCGCTGCTGCCAGTGTTGAAGAACTGAATCAGCTGCTGCAGTTGCTCGGCCTGGGAACTCATGTGCTCGGAGGTGGCGGCCAGTTCCTCGGAGGCAGAGGCGTTCTGCTGGGTGATCTGGTTGAGCTGGGTCATGGCGGTGCTGATCTGGTTCACCCCGCCGGACTGCTCTTCGGAGGCAGAGGCAATTTCCTGGACCAGCTCGGAGGTTTTGCGGATGGAGGGGACGATGGCCTCCAGCAGGCGGCCGGCCTGGTCGGCCATGCGCACCGAGGTACCGGCGACTTCACCGATTTCCTGGGCGGCCACCTGGGAGCGCTCGGCCAGCTTGCGCACCTCGGCGGCAACCACAGCAAAGCCCTTGCCGTGGCGACCGGCACGGGCGGCCTCGATGGCGGCATTAAGGGCGAGCAGGTTAGTCTGGTAGGCGATGTCGTCGATGATGCTGATCTTCTCGGCGATCACCTTCATGGCGGCGACGGTCTTGCCCACCGCTTCGCCGCCGGAGGCAGCTTCGTTGGCGGCCTGGGAGGCCATGCTGTCGGTCAGCTTGGCGTTGTCGGTGTTGTGGTTGATGGAGGCGGAGGCCTGCTCCACGGTAGCGGAGATTTCCTCGACGCTGGCGGCCTGTTCGCTGGTGGCCTGGGACAGGCTCTGGGCAGTGGCGCTGACCTCTTCGGAGGCGCTCCCCAGGCTGTCGGCCGTGGTGCGCACCTGGCCAATGACGTCGGCAAGCTTGGCGACCATCTCCTGCAGGGCCTGCATCAGTTGGCCAGCTTCGTCACCCCGGGTAACTTCGATGCGGGCGGTGAGATCGCCCTGAGCCAGGGTGCGGGCAATCTGCACGGCCTCTTCCAGGGGGCCGGTGATGGAGCGGGTCACGGCGTAGGCCAACCCGGCAGCCACGAGAATGGCCACCACCCCCAGGCCGAGCATGGTGTAGAGGGCCTGCTTGTAGGCGTCCTGGGCCTTCTGGGCAGCGGCTTCATTAGCCTTGTTTTCCACCTCGATCAGCTTGATCAGGCCATCCAACCAGGCGCGCTGGGCCGGGCGGACCTCGCGAAACAGCAAGGTGGCACCTTCGGCGCTGCGACCGGTGCGGGCCAGTTCAATGGCCTGGTTCTGGGGGCGGGTAGTGGCGTCCTTGGCTTCCTTGATCTTGGCGGCCAGGGTGCGCTCTTCTTCGGAGGTGTTGGCGCTTTCGGCAATCAGCTTTTCCAGTTTAGCTTCGGCCTCTGCGTAGTCCTTGAGGCGGGCTTCAACCCGGGTGGTTTCAGCCTTGACCACCGATTCCTCGGCGTTGAGCAGCATGTTACGCAGGGCGATGGAAAGATCGCGCATGCTGGCGATCATGGTGTTGGCGTTGCGGGTCTTTTCGTTATTCACCGCGGTGATTTCCACCACGCTGTCGTTGAGCAAGCGGATGCGGGTGGCACCGACGTAAATGGTGGCGATCAACAGCACCAGCACGATGCCGAAGCCCAGGGCAAGACGCTTGCCGATTTTCATTTGGCTAAACATGAGAAATCTCCTGATATCCCTTAGGAATTGATGGGGGTTGCCGCGGCACGGTCGGTCACTTGCTGCATCAGACGTGGGATGTCGAGGATCAGCGCCACAGCTCCACTGCCGAGGATGGTGGAGCCGCTGATGCCCTGGACCTGGCTGAAAATCTGGCCAAGGGGCTTGATAACGGTCTGAATTTCGCCCTGCAGGCTGTCCACCGCCAGGCCGGCACGCTTGCCGCCGTACTGGACCACCACCAGGTTCTGGGGGCCTTCCTGGGGGATGCCGTCGGGGGGCAGCTCCAGGGCTTCCCTGAGCTGGGTATAGGGCAGCACCTGGCCACGCTGATTGACGTATTCCCGGCGCTGGTCCTTGCTATCGTGATGGCGCGGCAGCTCCAGGCATTCCACCACCTGATCGAGGGGAATGACGAAGGCGGCATTGCCCACGCCCACCAGGAAGCCGTCAATGATGGCCAGGGTCAGAGGCAGGCGGATGCGCATGGTGCTGCCCATCCCCGGGGTGCTATCGATTTCGATGGTGCCGTGGAGGGATTCGATGTTTTTCTTGACCACGTCCATGCCCACCCCGCGGCCGGAGATGTTGCTCAGCTTCTCGGCGGTGGAGAAGCCGGGGGCGAAGATCAAGTCGTAGATTTCATGGTCGGCCAGGTGTTGCTGGGGACCCACCAGGCCTTTTTCCACGGCCTTTTGCAGGATGCGCTCCCGGTTCAGGCCGCCGCCGTCGTCCCCCACCTCGATCACGATGCCGCCGGAATCGTGGTAGGCGTTGAGGCGGATCTTGCCCTCCGCCGGCTTGCCCCGGGACAGGCGCACTTCGGTGGCTTCGATGCCGTGGTCCATGGCGTTGCGCACCAGGTGCATCAGCGGGTCACCGATCTTCTCCACCATGGTCTTGTCCAGCTCGGTGTCGGCGCCGCTGATTTCCAGGCGGATGTCCTTGCCCAGTTCCTTGGCCACGTCCCGTACCACCCGCTGGAAGCGGTTGAAGGTCTCACCGATCTGGACCATGCGCAGGTTAAGGGTGTTGTCACGCACCTCCTCGATCAGGCGCGCCATGGTGGAGGTGGACTCCAGCATGCGGGCCACCCCAAGTTCGGCGGCGATGATGTTGGCACCGGCGCTGGCAATAACCAGTTCGCCCACCAGATTGATCAGCTGATCCAGCTTTTCCGCATCTACCCGCAGCATCTTCTGGCGGGGGGCGTCATTGCCGAAACGGGTCGGGCTGCCCTGGGGCTGGCTGGCCACGCTGGCTGCAGGCTGGCCGGCACAATCCGGGACGGGGGCGGCGGTGCCCTTGATCAGGGCAACCACCTGTTCCCATTCTTCAGCGGTGAGGCTGCCGCACTCGACCAGGGCTCGGCCGTGGACGGCGAGTTCGCTGCCCTGCTGCCCCACCATGGCGGCGTAGGCGGCGAGGGAGCTGTGGGGCTCCAGCACCTGGATGTGGGCATCGTCGCGGACGAAATCGAAGGCTCCCTCGATGTCCTGCCGGCTCGCCTGGCTGCGGAAGGCAAGTTCAAAACCCAGGTAGCAGGCTTCCGGGTCCAGGGCATCCAGGGCCGGCAACTGCTGGTCCAACACCCGCATGGCGGTGATTTCCCCGAGGGTGCCGAGGTAGCGGGCCAGGGCGATGGGATCCATGCCGCAGCGCAGCACGTCGAGGCCAAAGCGCAGGGACAGGTGCCACTGGTCGGTGGCGGACGGCTCGGTGATGCTATCCGCGGAGGTAGTGGCAGAGGAGGTAACCGGGAGTGCCGAGCCTGCAGCCCCAGCCGTTTGCTCAGGGGCCGTCATGAAGCGGGCCAGCTGCCCGAGCAGGTCATGGCCCTGGGCGGTCAGGGCGGGGTCGCTGCCGCTGAGACGCTCTTCCACCCGCTTCACCAGGGCAGCGATATGGTCGGCCGAAGCCAGCAACAGCTCCGCCAGGGGCAGATCGATGGCCAGCAGGCCTTCCCGTACCCGGTCGAGCACGCTTTCCACACCGTGGGTGAAATGGACGATGTCGTCGAAGCCGAACAGGCCGGCAGAGCCCTTGATGGTGTGGGCCGAACGGAAGAGGGCGTGGACCGTGTCCGCGCTGCCGCCGCCGTTTTCGATCTCGAGCAGGCCCTGTTCCATCTGCTCCAGGAGTTCCCGGCATTCCACCAGGAAAACGGGGATCACCTCATCGTGTTCCATGTTCATTGCTCTCCGCAGGAGGTGGGCGCAGCGCCCGGTAAAAGGTGGGGCAGCCCGCACAGGGTCAGCAGGTCGCTCACCACCGGGCTGACGGCGACGATGGCCCCTGCGGCCCCGCCGGACTGGGCGGGCCGCAGGGCGGCGAGCAGTAATTGCAGACCGGCGGTATCCATTTCGCTCACCTGGGCAAGGTCGAAATGGCGCGGCAGGGACGTGGCGCCATGGGCCAGCAAAGCGTCCTTCAGGGTGGCCGCGGTGTAGATGTTCATTTCCTCGCTGATGCGGATCCGGATCAGTCCGGCATCAAGGTCCTGGTGAATGTCGATAGCCATAGGGGTCCTGGGGCGGTCGGTGATGGAGGGCGGCCGGCTTACGGCAGGATCAGCTTGGAGACCGCGTTGAGCATCTGGGCCGGGGCGAAGGGCTTGACCATCCAAGCCTTGGCGCCGGCCGCCTGGCCTTCCGCCTTCTTGGCTTCCTGGCTTTCCGTGGTCAGCATCACCACCGGGGTGAATTTGTAGGCCGGCAGCTTCTTCATCTCCTTGACGAAGGTGATGCCATCCATGTTGGGCATGTTCACGTCGCTGATCACCAGGTGGATCTTCTGGCCGTCGAGCTTGCCCAGGGCCTGCTTGCCGTCGCCTGCTTCGATCACGTCATAGCCGGCGCCCTTGAGGGAAATGCTGACGACCTGGCGCAGGGAGGCGGAGTCATCCACCACAAGAATCGTTTTTGCCATGAGGGTCTCCTAGAAGAAGGTGATATCGGATTCGGATTCGGCGTCGCTCTGGGATTCGCCAAGATGCAGCGCTCGCTCCTCGGCCGTGGCGTAGCTACCGGAAAGGCTGGCGAGCAGGGCATCCACCGCGATGGGGGCGGGCCATTGGTCCCGGGCCGGGTCGGCGGGAGCAGCCTGCAGCGCTAGGGGCAACTGCTCCACGCTGTCGCGCACGTGGCAGAGGATCTGGCTGACCCGGTCCTGGAACTGGAGCTGCACCAGGGCGTCGGCCACCTCATGCTGGATGCCGGCACTTTCGTTGCGCAAAATGTGGCCGGATTCCACCAGGCCATCGGTGATGCGGCGGAAGTCGTTCAGCACTTCGCTCACCACCTGCTCGGAAGCCTGCAGGGACTGGGTGTCGCTGGAGGCCGTGCTCTCGGCACTGGCGACGGCCCGCTCGATGGCCTGGCTGATGGTCTGCACCGTTTCGCCCATGGTCAGGCCGGTGGTCTTGGACTGGCCGGAGAGCTTGCGCACCTCGTCGGCCACCACGGCGAAGCCACGGCCCGCGTCGCCCGCCCGGGCGGCCTCGATGGCGGCATTCAAGGCAAGCAGGTTGGTCTGGTCGGCGATACCGGCCACATCCACCGCCATCTGTTGCAGCTCGACCACGAACTGCTGCAGTTGCTTGACCTCGCCGACCATCGCTTCCTTGTGCGCCATGGCGGCACGCAGGGATTCGATCAGGGAATGGAGGCGTTCCTCGCTACGAGTGAATACGGCCACCAGGCCATCTTCGCCGGCCTCACCGTCAGCGTTGCCGACAGCGGCGTCGGCAGTGCGCACCGACACCTCGAGACGTTCGACGATGCCGGAGAAGGCGCCGGTGAGGCCGACGATGGCCTGTTCCATCTGGGAACGGCCGCTTTCAATCTGGCGACTCCACACCGGCAGCAGCTGCTGGGAAAGTTGTTCCAGGCTGGCGAGATAGGCATTGAAGCGCTCGGCCAGATGGGTCTCAGTCTGCCGGCGGCAGGCGGCGCCGGCCTGTTCCAAGCGTTTTTCGGCCTGGCGATGGCCTTGCCAGGCAATGGCGCCGCCCAGTACCAGGGCCCCGCCAGCGGCGAGCCAGGTCAGGGGAGCTGCGGGAGCGGCCAGCAAGACGGCGATACCGCCGGGTAGGCCCGCCGCCACGACCAGGGGAAAAGCGGAGCGGCTAGTCGTCATTGTGCGGCCCTCCGACGCCGCCCCAGGTGCATCAAAGTCGGGATGATGGTTTCGATACCGCTGCTCTTGTCGATCAGGCTATCGGCCCCGAGGCCCAGGGCCTTCTTCTGATAGCCCGGGTAGCCGCTGGCCGTCATCAGCGCGATGCCGAGATCCGGCATGGCCCGCCGCAGGTCGCCGAGAATCCCGAAGGCCGAACCTCCATCCAGATGGATGTCCAGTAGTGCCACGTCCGGCGCCAGGGCCTCCAGTTGCGGCTGTACCTGTGTCACGCATCCTGTTTGTCCGATGACCTGCATTTCTCCGCTTTCTTCAATCAAATGAACCAGTCGTTCCCGCAGGAGCCGGGAGTTCTCTGCAATAAAAATGGTGATGACCATAGGCGCTCCCTAACTCGGCGTCATGATGCCGAGGGCAGGCCGGCCCCACTATCGGCGGAGGATTAAAGTTCTTGTGGGAAGGGGATGAGGCCGTGTCAGACGATTCCTACACGACCATGAAAAAGGCCGCACAGGGCGGCCTAGGAGGAGAACCAAGGGGAAGAGGGCGGGGCTGGCGGCCCGGGGCTTAGCGAGGCAGCAGCAGCTGATGGTCCACGGCGTAGCGGATCAGCTCGGCGGTGCTCCCCAGGTCCATTTTCTGCAGGATGCGGGACTTGTGGGTGCTGACAGTCTTGACGCTCAGGCTCAGCCGCTCCGAAATGGCGGTGATGGTATCCCCGGCCACGATCATCTGGAAAATCTGGAACTCCCGGTCGGAGAGCTTGGTGTGGGGCAGCTGCTCGTGGCGGGAGCCAAACTCCAGGGCCAGGCGCTCGGCCACCGCGGGGCTGATGAACACGCCGCCGGAGGCCACCTTGCGCAGGGCGCCGATCAACTGCTCGGAGGCGTTGTCCTTGGTCAGATAGCCGGCAGCCCCCGCCTTGATGGCGCGAATCGCGTACTGCTCCTCGTTGTGCATGCTCAGCACCAGAATCCCCAGGCGGGGAAACTCGCCCTTGAGCAGGCGGATCAGCTCAATGCCGCTGCGTCCGGGCATGGACATGTCGAGCACCAGCACGTCCGGCGGACTCTGGCGTACCGCTGCCAGAACCTCGTCGCCAGTGGCGGCTTCGGCGCAGACCGTGAATTCGGAGGCCTCGCTCAGCACCTGCTTGAGACCGGTACGGACGATGCTATGGTCGTCGGCGAGCATGACGCGGATCATGGCTGGATCTCCAAAAGCGGATTGGGGGGCGGCGTGAGGGGCAGGTCCACTCTTACCGAGGTTCCGGCATCGGGGGCGCTGACCAATTGGCATTTCCCGCCCAGCATTTCGGCCCGCTCCCGGATGCCGATCAGGCCAAAGTGCTTGTACTGACGCCTGGCCTCCGGGTCGAATCCCACCCCGTCGTCTTCCACCAGTATGGTCAGGCGTTCGCCGGCAATGTCGAGATTGACACTGACCTGCTGGGCTCGGGCGTGGCGGGCAATGTTGGTGAGGCACTCCTGCACGATGCGGAAGGCGGCCGTGCTGCATTCCTTGGAGAGGCCGTCGTCCTGGCCGCTGGCTTCGAGCCGGGCGGGGACGCCGTGGCGCCGGGAAAATTCTTCCAGCAACCATTCCAGGGCAGCCGTGAGCCCCAGGTCGTCGAGCATGATCGGGCGAAGTTCTGCCGACATGCGACGTACCCATTGCAGGGTGTCGTCGATCAGCCGGCGCATGCCGGCGATCTTATCCTGGCAGGCGGTTTCCGCCTTGCTGACCCGTTCCTGCAGCCAGGTAACGTCGATCTTGAGGGCAGTGAGCATCTGGCCGAGCTGGTCATGCAGTTCCCGGGCGATATGGGTGCGCTCATCTTCCCGTACCGATTGCAGGTGGGCCGACAGGGTCTGCGAGCGTTGCCGTGCCTCCTGCAGTTCCTGGCGTGCCAGCTTCTGGGCGGTCATGTCCTGGATGGCCGCCACCGCCCCAACAATCTTGCCGTCCTCGATCAGGGGGGTGCCGACGTAGGAAACGGGGACAACGGTGCCGTCCTTGCACAGGAACAGGTCGTCATCATTGCGGTGGGGCTTGCCGTCCTGCAATGCCTGGTGGCTGCAGCACTGCTCCAGGGGCAAGGCCGGGCCATCGGGGGAGGTGCGATGGATCGCCTCATGGATAGATTTGCCAATCAGTTCCGCCTCGCCCCAGCCCAGCAGGTGCTCTGCCTCCGGATTCATCCAGCGCAGCAGCCCGGCAGCATCGACCACGAACACCGCTTCCCCCATGGCGGCGGTAATGGCCCGCAGGCGCTTTTCATTGCGCCGCAGTTCTTCCTGGGCCTTCCGGTTTTCCCGGCGGGTGGCGGCGTCGCGCAAGGCCCGTTCGACCACCGGGGGGAGGCGGGACAGGTTGCCTTTCATGACGAAATCGTCGGCCCCGGCCTTGATGATGGCCGCCGCCGATTCCTCGCCGACGAAGCCGGAAACCACGATGCAGGGAATATCCCGGTCCTGCAGCAGACGTAGCGCTGCATCGGCGCTGAAGCGGGGCAGGTGGTAATCGGAGATCACCAGATCCCAGGCCTGGCTGGCCAGGGCCTGTTCCATCGCGGCAGCGCTTTCCACCCGCTGGCTGGTGATGGCGGGGTAGGCCTCGGCCAGCTCCAGCAGCACCAGATCCGCGTCGTCGGGGGAGTCCTCGACCAGCAGCACCTGCAATGGGGTAGGGGAGGTGGCGGGGTGCATTAGCGGATCGGCGCGTTCACGTTGAGCACGAGCCAGTAGAGCCCCACCTGGCGGACCGCCTCGACGAAACTGGCGAAATCCACCGGCTTTTGCACGAAGCTGTTGGCCCCCAGGTCGTAGGTGGCGAAGAGATCTGATTCTTCCCGGCTGGTCGTCATGACGATCACCGGGATGTAGCGGGTGCGCTCATTAGCACGAATGCGCTGCAGCACCTCCCGGCCATCGAGCTTAGGCAAGTTGAGGTCGAGCAGGATCATCTGGGGCATGTCCGACAGGTCCCGACCAGCATGGATTCCTTCGCCGAACAGGTAGTCCAGGGCCTCCTGGCCGTCCCGGGCGACTACCAGACGGTTGGCAAGACGGCTTTCCTCGAAGGCCAGGCGGGTGAGTTCGATGTCGTCAGGATTGTCCTCGACCAGCAAAATGGATTTTTCCATGCTTCTTTTCATGCCTTTCGTCTGTCTATGGGGATGCCCTGGGCAGGATTAGCCGTTTCGGTGCCCTCACCGTTCGAAGCCTCTTCCCGTCGCGGCAGGGTGAAATAGATGGTTGCCCCCTGGCCCACTGCGCCTTCTGCCCAGAGGGTTCCCTGGTGCCGATGAACAATGCGCTGTACCGTGGCGAGGCCAATACCGGTGCCTTCATACTCGTCCTGGGCATGGAGGCGCTGGAAGGCCTTGAACAGCTTATGAGCGTAAGTGGGGTCGAAGCCGGCGCCGTTGTCGCGCACGAAATAGACCGTCTTCCCCTCCTGCTCCTGGCAGCCCAGCGTGATTTGGGGAGCGGGGGTGTGGCGGGTGAATTTCCAGGCATTGCCCAGGAGATTTTCCAGCAGGGCGCGCAGCAGGCCGGTGTCGCCGAAAACGGCAAGGCCGGGTTCGATGCGGAATTCGACCTGGCGCGTGGAATCGCTGCGCTGCAATTCCTCGGCCACGCTTTCCCCCAGGGCACTAAGGTCCACCGGCAAGCGGCGTAGGGTGCCCCGGGTGACCCGGGAAAGCTCGAGCAGGTCGTCGATCAGTTGCCCCATGCGCTGGCTGGCCCGGCGTACCCGGTCCAGGTAATCCCGGCCGGTGTCGTCCAGTTGATCGTGGTAACGCCGGACCAGCACCTGACTGAAGCCATCGATACTGCGCAGCGGCGCCCGCAGGTCGTGGGAAACCGAGTAACTGAAGGACTCCAGTTCCCGGTTGGCGTCCTCCAGGGCACGGGTGCGTTCCGTCACCCGCCGCTCCAATTCTTCGTTGAGCTGACGTAGTTCCGCTTCTGCCTTCTGGCGCAGTTCTCGCTGGTTCTGGGCCTCCAGGGCAAAGGCGATGTCACGGCACAGGTCTTCGAGCAGGGCCACGATTTCCGAAGTAAAGAAGCGCGGTTCCGGTGCGTAAAGGCTGAAAATCGCCGCCACTTTATCCCCCTGCTGGACGGCGAACGACGCAGAAGAACGATACCCCCGGGACAGGGCGGCTTCCCGCCAGGGGGCGAGGGCGGGATCGGTGGCCATGTCCTCGCAGATCGCCTTGCCCCCCTCCCGGGCCACCCGTGCCGACGGACCTTCACGGACCGGCAGCTGGTCGTAGATGGCCAGCACTTCAGAAACATAGTTCCGGTCGTCGCCCCACTGCTGAACCCGGCCAAAATGTCCATCTTTGACAGGGGAGGCCCAGGCCAGGCGGAAACCACCGTGTTCCACCGCAATACGGCAGATGGCCTGGAGCAGGGTGTCGGTGTCGGTGGCTCGCCCAATGGCCCGGTTGGCCTGGCTAAGCACGGCATACAGCCGGGTCATGTGGGCCAGTTGTTGTTCGGCAAGCACCCGTTCGGTGACATCCAGGTTGGTGCCGATGATCCGCACCGGTTGGTTGCGGGCATCGCAGATGACCTCGGCACGGCAGTGCAGATAGCGGACCTCGCCGTCAGTGCGCCGGATGCGGATCTGGTAGCTAGCGGGCTCGTGGCTGGCCAGGGCTTGATGAATCTTCTCCCACACCCGGGCCAGGTCTTCCGGGAATACCCGGGCCTCGAAGGCTTCCACCCCGGCGGTGACCGAACGGGGCGCATAGCCGAACAGGCGATAGGTTTCGCCGGACCAGATTTGCTCCCGTTCGTCGATGTTCCATTCCCAACTGCCCAGGTGGGCAATACGCTGGGATTCGGCGAGGACCGCTTCCCGGCGCAGGACCCGCTGTTCGGCCCGGACCCGGTCGGTAATGTCATGGACCACCCCCCGCATCATTACCGCCTTGCCGTCCTCATCCCGGATAGCACGGCCGCGGACATGGACGGATCGCTTCTGGCCGTCCGGCAACAGGTAGTCATGCTCCACGTCGAAGGTGCCACCTCCTGGCTCTGCCGCGGCGGTCAGGCCCGCCCGTACCGCCTCCTGCTGCTCTGGTGGAATACGGGCCAGGACCTCGGCCACAGTAAGGGTGGTCTGCCCGGGTTCCAGGGCGAATATGGTTTGGATTTCCTCGGACCAGGTGATGCGGTGGGTCGCCAGGTCCAGTTCCCAATTGGAGATTCGTCCGATCTCCTGGGCTTCGCGCAGGCGCTCGTTGGTCAGGGTCATGGCCTGTACCATGGGCAGGATGCTGCGCTGACGGAACATCACCCCCGCCAGCATCAACAGGGCCACAACGGCGGTGGAATAGCCTAGCTGGTGGAATAGGGCGACGTGGATTTCGGCAATATCCACCTTCTCCACCATGCCCAGACCCAGCTCGGGCAGGGCTTCGTAGGCGGCAATCACCGGCTGCTGCCGGTAGTCCTGAAACACCCCGATGCCCCGCCGGCCCATGAGGGCGTGGCCCATGGGGAGCAGCTCTCCATCCTGATGAATGGAACGGTGACTCCCCTGGGGGGCCAGGCGCCGGGGATAGCAATGCATGATCTCCCCTTCGGCGCCGCACAGCACGATTTCCTCGGAATCACCCATGTCGAAGTGATGGTCCTCCAGGGCCTGGTCGAGTTCGGGCAAGCGTTTCTGGACCAGCAGATCGAGAGGGAGGGCCGTCCCCTGACCAAGGGAAATGCGGGTTTCAATCCAATACCCCTGGTTCCAGAACAGCCACGTCTGGGCAGATACGGGGAGGCGATTTTCCTGCTGGGTGACACGGTTACCGACGGTAGCCACTTCCTTGCCTTGGGCATCGAGCAGGGCCAGGGCGACAAGGTTGGAGGCCTTGCCGGTGTCGAGAATATTTTGCAGCTGAACTTTGAGGAGCGACCGCGGCACGCCTTGCTCAAGCAGTTCTTCCAGGAGGGAGAGGCGGACACTCTGGTGCACGCTCAGATGGGCCTGTTGCAGCGTATTCCTGAAAAGTTGGGTGTGGGCGGAGAGGGAGGAGAGCAGGGAACTCCGAAAGAGGGTCATCGTCTGCCCGGCAAAGGCACTGGCGCCGATGAGCCAGGCTGCGACAGCCATGGCCAGGAACAGTGCGGCGCCTAAGGCCAGGACCTGGCGATCCTGACGGTCCCGGTAATAGTCCCGGAACCAGGGGGTACGGGCAATGGCGATGCCGATGCCAGCACACAGCAGTAACAGGCCGATGGCCGTCCCCCAGTCGAGGGCGTAGTGCATCCCGTGGAACAGGAACAAGTCCAGACCCATCACTGCATTGAGCACCTGGGCGGCGCTACCCAACAGCACCACCAGGCACATCAGTTGGTACAGCACTTGCACCAGTACCAGCCGGGCGACAGTGTGGGCGCTGTGATTGGCCACCAGGATGCCCCCGCCGAGGAACAGGGCAATGGCGGTCGTCGGCCGCAGGGCAAGCAGGCTATGGCCAGCGTTGGCGGGAAGGGCCAACTGCCAGAGATAGGCGAGGGGCGAAAGCAGTAGGGCCAGGGGGAGCAGGGCGAACAGCTTGCGCCATCCCCTGGGAGGACTCTGACAGGTCAGCACCCCACCTGCGGCCAAGGCAAGACCGAGCACGCTGCCCCGATCCGACGTATCGCTGGGATTTAGCCAGGAGGCAAAGGGTGGGAATAGCTGGAGAGACGAAAGAGCCAGGAGTACGCACCATGCCAGCAGTATTAATCCTAAGGACTGTAGGCTCCAGCGCCAAGGCTTCATGAATTCAAATCTTTCTGGAATAGTCTGGCGCCCAGGGAGGCGGATTTCGGCGGCTGTCTTTTGCACCCGTTCGGCGATCGAAGCATCCCCGGATTGTGACGGGAGCCATGGCAGCCGACGATCGAGGCTTGAGGGATCCGCATCGGGACGAAAAAGCAGGGAGCGGATAAGCGCAGACTCATGACGGGCAGGACTAGGAGAAATCGGGCTCTCGCCAAAGAGGCGAATTATCCTGCTTCCTGAGCAATGGGGGAAGGCGGAATCCTATGAAAAACGCTTAGAACCTGCTTGCAATTGCTTGAAGAAAAGCACTGGTAAGGAAAACGGAGCCTTCAGATAGCACCAAGTTAGCTGGAGGCCTTCAGAGGCCTTTCATCCGTTTCTCTTTAGGATGTGCGGGGAGGTGGCGAGGCTATTTTTGCCGTTGGCTGCCTAACCCACGAAACCAAGCGGTTAAACAACGCGTTGAAGCCTATTGGCGGCAAGGCCGGCTAGCCTTCTGATTCACTGCCGCTATAAGCGAGGGAGGGTGTGCCGGCAGTGTTAGCTCTTGCGTCTGTAGCGCGCATCACGCCCTTCCTCGTACTGGCGCCTTTCGACAATGTGCGGTGCAACAGTCTTTCTGATGGTTGCGATATCCGGTAGCTCCTGAGGGTAGAAAACAACCAGGGGAATTCCGGCATCTTCCAGGGTTCTCCGTTTCGTTTCGTCCGACTTCTTTTGCTTTCCCGTCTCATAAGAGAAAGACAAACCCCGGTATGTCCAAGCCTCAAAAACAGGAGGATCCGCAGCAGTTGGCTAGTTGTTAGTTTTCGTTACGCTTCGATACGTAACGAAAAAGCTTGTGGACAGTAACAGGGGAGGGTAGAATTACCGTTACTCCATAAGCGTAACGGAAAATAGCCATGGCGAAGGAAACCACCCCAGCAGCACTCGCAACTCCGGAACTCCCAGGCCTATCCCTGCGGGGCCGTCCTCGCACTGGCAAGGCCATGAGCAATGCCGAGCGCCAAGCCCGATACCGGGCGAAGCATCGCGCTCGGCCTCAGCTGGAGGGCACCCAGGCCGATGCTCTGGCGGCTCGGATTCGAGCTGTTCAGGATGAGATGGTTGCCCAAGTAATGGAGATTGGGGAGCTCAAGCCGCATTTGCAGACGCAGATTGAGGGCTGGTTTCGGGAGATGCAGCAGATTCGCCTTGCGCTCCTGGGGCGGTAACTGCGGCCACGAGTTCCACCAGGTCGAACCCCGGCGGTTTTTCCCCGCCAGACTGGCGATGTCTCCGGCCCGGCAGGGCCAACCCGCCACACTCCTCTAGAACGACTCCCTCCTAAAGACCCGCCTTTGACTTGGACGCACAGGGAAAACTCCTTGTCCGGTAGCCTGCTCTGGCCTCTGACCTCCTCGCCGGTTTTCGGGTGGAGGGTGAAGCCGGGGAGGGGGGTGCCGTAGGCCCCACCGATCCGGCTTATCCCCGCGTCACCTCCGCTTTCCTCGTCGTGAGGTTGCAGTTACACCTCACGAACGCGACACAGATGTCGCTTTTCGTCACCTCGGTTTTGCTTCTAAAATTCGGCAATCATGCCGAAATGGGCTACCAATCTCGCCAACCTGTATTGGCAACTCAGAATGCACCGCCACCTGGGCCAGACGCCGCAACGGTATTGGTATAGACGGATTGCAAAAGAAAAAGCCCGGCTCCATGAAACCGGGCTTGATCACGAGGAAGTTAGGTTGTTTTGCCGGTGGTTGGCTAACCCGCGAAACCAAGCGGCGAAACTACGCTTTGAAGCATACGAACGACAGATGCGGCTGCCGCTCTGATACGCCCCCATAATTTTACATAATACAAATTGTGCGACTATTGGAAAGCTCAACGACAATAGATTCACCTTTGTGTGCCACCGAACGGAGAGTTTCCCCTCGTTGCTGCATGGTATGTGTTGGCGATTAGCGTGTTCGTGCTTCGCTGTCTTCTTACGGCTAGGCGGAAGCATTCATTACTGACTGTGGCGCCCCCTCGAGCCGCTATTGCCGGCATGCGATCCCTGGTGTTTTTCGAGGAGATACAAAAATGATCAATACGTCCCAATCCCCCAGCAAGCTGTTTAGATGCGTAGCGCCAATAGCGATGTTGCTCCTGGCTACATCGTCCGTGTATGCCCAACAGCCTTTATCCCTTTCCCTGACGGGAGCCTCGGAGGTGCCGCCGGTATCGACTTCAGCCACAGGAACTGGCCAACTTACCATCAAGAGCGACTATACGGTGACAGGTAGCATCAAATACTCCGGACTGACCGCAACCATGGCCCATATTCATGAGGCCGCCGCCGGGAAGAATGGCCCGCCGATCATTCCGCTGACCCAAAGTGGCAACGATACCTTTGTCGTCCCCCCGGGAGCCAAGTTAACCAATGCCCAGTACGAAAGCTACATGGCCGGCAATCTCTACGTGAATGTGCATAGTGCAGCGCATCCGGGCGGTGAAATCCGGGCTCAGTTGCAGCGGCCGGAAAAAGCTGAGGCCCCGATGCGACCGCAATACTAAGCGGCATTTGCCCCCCTTCCCGTGCCCTGCCAGCCAACACCTAGACCTACCCTCCTCGCCAGCACCGGCGTGCAGATAGGACTTGAAAGCACTAATCTCCTGCCGCATCCGCCGGCGTGGGTCTTTAGAGCGATTTAGCCATCGGCGGGGGCAGAAGGCGCGCGTATTCCTGCCGGACTACCTGGTAGCACTCGCAGGCACGGGCCTCCAGGCCATATCGATCCAGGATGGTGATATGGCCCCGGTTATATTGAATCAGACCCTCCGCCTGCAGCTTCCCTGCCGCTTCGGTAATACCCTCCCGCCGCACCCCGAGCATGTTGGCAATTAGTTCCTGGGTCATCCTCAATTCGTTGGACGGCGAGCGGTCCATACTGAGCAGGAGCCAGCGGCAGAGCTGCTGGAAGACCGAGTGGTGGCGGTTGCAGACGGCGGTTTGCGCCATTTGTGTAACCAAGGCCTGCATATGGAGCAGCAGCAGGTGTCTCAGGGCATCACTACGCCGACCGCCGCTCCGTGCCAATTCATCCCTGATGACGGAGCGATGAAGTCGGTAAGCGTGACCGGCGCTCAGCACCATGGCGCGGTTAGGCATGCTTTCGCCCCCCGTAAAGAGGGCGATCCCGATCATGCCCTCATTGCCGGTCACGGCCACCTCGCCCGAAGCCCCATCCTCCATCAGGTAAAGCAGGGAGACGATGGCTGTCGTCGGGAAATAGGCGTAATTCAAGACATCTCCTGCCTCGTGCAAAACCTTACCCAGGGGGAGAAAAGTCAATTCCAGATCGGGATGAAGGCGCTCAAGGTCACGGGGCGGCAGGGCAGCCAGCATTTTGTTCTGACACAGGGTGGCAGTGCTTTGCATGGAAGCCCTCCTGACTGCTGGCGATGCATTGGGCGATTTCTGGAATTATCCCGGCTGGATTCAGCGATGAGCACAGGGGAGGCCCAGTCCTATTGGCCTATTCCAGGCTGTAACTCAAGCGATTTAGTACAACGCTAGAGAGGTCCGAAGCACCTGGTAACCCAGGCTGGCAAATAGCTTGCCGCGCTAACCTCTGGATCGGAGCGACAAGCTTGATCTCCCCCACTCGCGCTATCTTTCTGCGAGGCCGATCAGCGTTGTCAGATCCTCCGGTTGGCGCAGCAAGTCTGCCAGGGTGTAGCCATCCAGGACCTGGAACATGGCCTCCAATCCTTCATTCAGGATGAAGCGCAGCCGACAGGCTGGCTGGATGCGGCAATGGGATTCGCTGCCGAAGCATTCCACCAGGTCCATATCCACCTCCGTTTGGCGGATCACCTGGCCGAGGATGATGTCTTCCGGCGGCCGCCCCAAGCGGATGCCACCGCCCTTGCCCCGGACTGTCTCGATATAGCCATTGCGGCCCAATTGATGCACCACCTTCATCAGGTGCCCCTGGGAAACCTGAAAGACATCACTGATTTCGCCAATGGTTGCCAGGCGTCCTGGGCGAACGCCGAGGTAGATGAGGACACGCAGGCTGTAGTCGGAAAAGGTGCTGAGCTTCATGAGGGACTGTGGCTTAAAGATATATTTCAGATATTGATTATCACCTAGGGCGCTGTTACGATAAAGATGAATTAATTTTCCATCTTTTTGACCGGGATCTGTTTTTCTTTCCGGCCATTTTCAAGTAGCGATCCATGTCCCAGCCGCCCAAAGCTTCCAAGGTTATCCCCATCCAACCCCTTTTTGAATCCGACGCCAAAGTCTACCCCCGCTCGGTTAGTGGCTGGTTTGCCAAGTGGCGCTGGTTTTTTGTCTGGCTGACCCAACTGGTGTTCTTCGGCCTTTGCTGGATCCCCTGGAATGGGCGCCCGGCTGTTCAGTTCGACCTGGAAGCTCGGCGTTTCTACCTGTTCGACCTGGTCCTGTGGCCTCAGGACACCATTTACCTCGCCCTGTTGCTGGTCCTCTCGGCCCTGGCCCTGTTCCTGTTCACCACCGTCGCCGGCCGCCTGTGGTGTGGTTATAGCTGCCCCCAGACGGTTTATACGGAAATTTTTCTCTGGATCGAGAAAATGATCGAGGGTGACCGCCCCAAGCGCATGAAGCTGGATGGCGCCCCCTGGAGCGGTCACAAGCTGGGCATCAAGACTGCCAAGCATGGCGCCTGGCTGATTTTTTCCTTCTGGACCGGCATCAGCTTCGTCGGCTATTTCATTCCCATCCGGGATCTGGTGCATGACATCGGCCATTTCCAGCTCGGCCTGGGCGAAGCCTTCTGGGTGGCCTTCTATGGCTTCGCCACCTATGGAAACGCGGGTTTCCTCCGGGAACAGATGTGCAAATACATATGCCCCTACGCCCGCTTCCAGTTCGTCATGTTTGACCCGGACACCTTGATCATTACCTACGATGCCGAACGGGGCGATCCCCGGGGTTCCCGGTCGAAGAAGGAAACCCGGGAGAATAAGGGGCTGGGCGACTGCGTCGACTGCGGCATCTGTGTCCAGGTCTGCCCCACCGGCATCGATATCCGGGATGGCCTGCAAAACGAGTGCATCGGCTGTGCCGCCTGTATCGATGCCTGTGACCAGGTGATGGACAAGATGGAGTACCCCCGGGGCCTAATCCGCTATTCCACCGAAAATGCGGTGAAACAGCGCTTCTCTCGGGGAGAAATCATCCGCCGGGCGCTGCGCCCCCGCACCATTGTCTATGCTCTGGTTTTCCTCGCCATTTCCAGCGCCACGGCCTGGTCCTTGGCCACCCGGGTACCGCTCAAGGTCGATGTACTGCGGGATCGCAGTTCTTTGGCCCGGGAAGCGGACGATGGCAGCATCGAAAACAGCTACCAGCTGCAGCTGATCAACGCCAGCGAACAACCCCGGAAGTATGCGGTGCAGGTCAGCGGCATCGATGGGATCCGGCTCAGCCAGAAGGCCGAAGTAGCCGTAGCCCCCGCCTCCACCGGCACCCTGACGCTGCAGGTGCGGGTCGATGCCGGCGCCGCCGACAAGGGCGCCCACCCGATCCACTTTACAGTGCAGGACAGCGAAAACGCCGCCATCACCGTGACGGAAAAAACCAAGTTCTGGATGCCCTGAGAAAGGGCCAGGACAGACGAGGGGAAGCGGGGGCGTCACAACTCCCCTCCCCCGCCATCATGTCCGGCGGCTATCTGGCAGATCAGCTAGCGGCGACGCCTGGAAACCGGCCTTAGGGCCGGTTTGGCCACCAGCCCCAGCGCCTGCCGCGACAGTTGGTCGGCATCACCATTGCGGTGCCGGGGCACCCACTGCAGGTCCACAGCGTCAAAGCGCAGCAGGCTGCTGGCCACCCGTTGCAACAAATCCACCAGGCGGGGAACGGCGGTATGGGCCAGCCCCTGAACGTGGCGCACCACGAAATCGCTGTCGCCACGCACCGTCAGCCTGCGGACACCGGCTTGGTGAGCCATTTCGAGCACCTGGCACAGGGCCAGTAATTCCGCTTCGTTATTGCAGCCGTGGCCGGCCAGGGAGGAATGTTCCAGGCGCTTGCCGCCTGGCCCCATTAGTAGGGCACCGAGACCAAGCCTGCCGGGATTGGGCGCTGCGGCGCCGTCAAACCAGGCCAGCCATTCCGATGCCCCGTCCATGGGCTCAGTGCACCGATCCGGAGCGGGAAGCCTGTTGCCACTCCAGCACGGTACGGGCAGCGTTGGACATTACCTGTTGCCGTTGCTCCTCGGGTAGCTGCCGAGACAAGGCGCCGAACAGCTCCTGGGTCATTTCCTGCCCCAGGCCTTCCGTTGCCAGAGCGTGGGCCAGGCAGCGAATCTGGATATCGGCCAGGGTATTGGCGACGATCACCCAGCCGAATTCGGGCATGGCGGTGGGCAGGGCGAGCATCATGCTGCCCAGCTTCTGCAGCAATTCCAGGGCCTCGCCCCGGTTTTCGGTGGCGATCATGGTGTGCCACAGGGCCAGGTGAATGGCCTGGCGAATTTCCGACTTGAAACTGAAAGCGGCCGCCTCTTCCCCGGTCAGGCGCTCGAAATAGGCCTGATAGCCGGCCGTTTCCCCGGCGCCATCGAGACCGGCCCGAAGTCCCGCCACCAGGGCGGAAAGGCCGGTCATGGATTGCGGACCATAGACCTGGGCATAGGCCAGCCCCCATTGATCCAGCCCGCTCAGCAGCATGGCCTGACGCAGGTTGCGAGCTTCACGAGCCTCCCCTTCAGCCTTGCTTTCGCTGGCCCAACCCATGAGGCGCTGCACCACCTGGGCAATGATCTGGGGCCGATCCTCGCCCTCAGTCTGCAGGGTCTGCTGAAAGGCCAGGGCAAAGGCCTCCTGGGCCAGGCGGGCAGCCTCCCGTTGCAGGTTGTAGGGGGCCAGGCTGGCCAGGGGGTCGTTGAGTGTCGCGTCCATTCGGAGACTCGCTATTACTGGGGATGTATGAAATTTTTACTGCCGGAAGGACTGCCTGGCCGGTTGCGGATTGCCGCTCCACGGCCAGTTATCGTGGATATGCTTGAAGCTGGGGTAAAAAATCCGTCCGTCGACTTTTAAGTGGCGGAACGGATGAGGGAAAAGCTGCAGGCCTGCAGCTTACTCGAGCAGAGCGCCGGCCTTCTGCAGCAATTCGACAATATCCGTATTTCCGGCGGCCTTGGCCCATTTCAGGGCGGTTCCCGCCGTATCGTTGATCTTGTCGGGTTCTGCCTTGTGCGCCAGCAACAGCTTCACTGCTTCCAGATGACCATTGCGAGCCGCCACCATCAGGGCCGTCGTGCCGTTGTCGCTGGCGCCATTCACGTCCGCCCCCTGTTGCAGCAGATAACGCATCACTTCCAGCTGGCCATTGAAGGCCGCGTAGGTCAGGGGCTGCCAGCCATGGCTACGGTTTACCGGAGCCCCGGCGGCCAGGAGCAACTTGACCACCGGCAGATGTCCCTTGAAAGCGGCCTGCAGCAGGGCATCGTCGCCAAAGCGGTTGCGCGCCTGGACCTTGGCCCGGCGCAGGATCAGCAGATCCACCTGGGCGGCGTTGCCGCTGCGGGCCGAGATCATCAGCAGGGTGTTGCCGTCGGCATCCGCCGTATCCGGATCGACGCCACGGTTCAGCAGGTTGGTGAGTTCCGCCGTATCGTTCTCGATCACGGCCTTGAGCGTGTCGTCGTAAACGCCAGCCTGCGCCGTCAGGGCGAGCAAGGACAGGGACAGGCCCAGGGTCAGGAAAAACTTGCGCATGAATGCTCCTTTCAAGCCGCCAACGCCGCGCTGGCGGTCGGGAAAAGACGGAAAAAGTTATCGGTGGTGGCCTTCGCCACCTGGTCCACGGTCAGCCCCCGGAGGGTGGCGATCTCCTCCGCCACATGGCGGACATAGGCGGGCTCGTTGGTCTTGCCCCGGAAGGGAGTCGGCGCCAGGTAGGGGGAATCGGTTTCCACCAGAATCCGGTCCAGGGGCACACGGCTCGCCACTTCCTTCACGGACTTGGCGTTCTTGAAAGTGACGATACCGGAGAAGGAAATATAAAAGCCCAGGTCCAATGCTGCCTGGGCCACCTCCCAACTCTCAGTAAAGCAGTGCATGACGCCGCCCACCTCCCCTGCCCGCTCCTCGGCCATGAGGCGCAGGGTATCGACCGCCGAATCCCGGGTGTGGATCACTAGAGGCTTGCCACAGGCCTTGGCAGCAGCGATGTGGGTACGGAAGCGGGCCCGTTGCCACTCCGGTTTATCCTTGTGCCAGTAGTAATCCAGGCCGGTCTCGCCGATGGCGATCACCTTGGGGTGGTCGGCCAGGGCCACCAGCTGCTCCACGCTGGGTTCGGCCGCATCGGTGTATTCCGGATGCACGCCGACGCTGGCCAGCAAGCGGGGCTCGGATTCGGCGATGGCAAGCACCCGGGGAAAATCCTCCAGATTGACGCCGATGCAGACAGCGGCCCCCACGTCGTTGGCGGCCATGTGTTGCAACAGCTCGGGCAGACGGGCGGCGAGATCCGGGAAATCCAGGTGGCAGTGGGAATCGACCAGCATAAGGGGATGGGTCAGATGGTGTGGGTGGCGCGGCTGGACTGGAGCAGTCCGCCAAGCAGGCCTTCGATCTTGCGCCGGGCTTCGACACCGCTCTCGTCGTTGTTGAAATGCACGCCAATGCCCTGGGCCTTGCTGTTCTGGGCACCGGCCGGGGTCACCCAGACCACCGCGCCGGCGATGGGCAGCTTGGTCGGATCTTCCATCAGGGAAAGGAGCATGAACACTTCATCCCCAATGCCATATTGACGGTTGGTGGGAATAAAAATTCCCCCGTTCTTGAGATGGGGCATATAGGCGGCATACAGGGCCGACTTGGAATTGATGTTCAGGGACAGCACGCTGGGGCGCGGCGCGGCGGCGCCGGCAGGCTTGCTATCGAGCGGTTCGGACATTGGCCCCTCCTTGGCTCACAAAAAGATCGCGATAGCCGAAAAAAATCTCTTCCAGAAACAAGCGGCTATTCAGCGGATGCTCAGACTGTGCTTTATATTTGCACAGTTTCCTATTGAAATTAAACAACTTTGATGGCGTAAGCGGGGTTGCCAACGGACCTATTGTAGCCCCTTCCCCAGCAAAATAGCGGACCGGCAACCCTTGGGCGGCCAGGGTCAGGTCCGTTCCCCACTTCTGCAACCAATCCACCACCCGCTTCATATTAAGGGAACCGCTCTTGTCGGCCTTGAGTGTCTTTTCCACCGCTGCGGCGGCGGCCAAGGGATCCAGCCCCGCTCCGCGCTGCAACTGCCCAAGGAGGACATCGAGCAGGCTGCGCTGCCCGCTGGTCGCCAATTCCGCGGCCAGCAACGGCGCCCCGCCGGCCAGGGCGAGCCAGCGACCGGCATCCTGCACCTTGTGGCCTGCCAGCCAGGCGGTAGCCACCGCTGCCGTCGGCAGGGGTGCATCCAGGCATTGGCAACGGCTGCGGATGGTCGGCAGCAGGCGCTCGGGCTCGCTGGAGACGAGCAGGAACAGGGTCCCCGGCAGGGGCTCTTCCAGGCTCTTGAGCAGAGAATTGGCGGTACTCCGGTTCATCGCTTCCGCCGGATGCAGCAGGACGATGCGCAGGCCCTGCCGGTGGGTGCCAACGTGAAGAAAGTCATCCAGGCCCCGCACCTGCTCGATGGTGATCTGCTGGCTGGGCTTTTTCTTGCCGGTATCTTCGTCTGCCTCGGCCGATTCGCCGCTCAGGGCTTCCGGCTGCACCAGGCGAAAATCCGGATGGTTGCCCTGGGACAGCCAGTTGCAGGCAGAGCAGCGACCGCAGGCCTGGCCCCGGCTGTCCGGCTGCTCGCACAACAGGCCGGCCGCAAAGGCATAGGCCAGATCAAACTTGCCGATGCCGCGCTGACCGCTGATCAGCAGGGCGTGAGGCAGCTGGGCCCGGCGCCCCTGGAGGCGGGCCCAGAGCTCGGGCTGGAGTTCAAAGATATTCATAAACTGATGCGGGCGACCAAGGCTTCGATGGATTGCTTGATCTCGTCCAGGCTCCGGTCGGCGGCAATGGTGCAAATCCGCCCGCCGGAGGCTGCCGCTCGATCCAGATAGGCCTGACGCACCCGCTCATGGAAATCAGCTTTTTCCTGTTCGAACCGGTCCAGCACCCGCTCCTTGCCGATACGCGCTTGCGCCACACTCAAGGGCAGATCGAAGAGCAGGGTGAGATCCGGCTGCAGGCACCCCTGCACCCAGTTTTCCAGAGTTTGCAGTTTTTCCAGTGAAAGCCCCCGGCCTCCGCCCTGGTAGGCTACGGTGGCATCGGTAAAGCGATCGGAAATCACCCAGGTCCCCGCAGCCAGGGCCGGTTCGATGACCTGGGCCAGGTGTTCCCGGCGGGCCGCAAACATCAGCAGGGCCTCGGTTTCCAGGTGCATGGGTTCGGACAGCAGCAGTTCCCGCAGCTTTTCCCCCAAGGGGGTGCCGCCAGGCTCCCGGGTGGTGATGACAGTCTTGCCCCGGGCCCGCAGCCAGTCAGCCAACCAGGCGATGTGGGTGCTCTTACCGGCACCGTCGATGCCTTCAAAGGTGATGAATTTTCCGCCCATGGTTCTCCCCTTGCCTCTGCCTATTATTGTGAATTTCAATGCCCGCCGCGCTGGTAGCGGGAAACCGCCCGGTTATGCTCGTCCAGGCTGGTGGAAAAATGGCTGCTGCCGTCGCCCCGGGCAACGAAGTACAGGGCGTCGCTGGCCGCTGGATGCAGGGCCGCCTGGAGCGAGGCGACGCCGGCCATGGCGATGGGGCTCGGCGGCAGGCCGGTCCGGGTATAGGTGTTGTAGGGGGTATCGGCAAGCAGGTCGTTGCGGCGCAGGTTGCCGTCGAAACGGGTGCCCATGCCGTAAATAACGGTCGGGTCGGTCTGCAACAGCATGCCGCGCTTGAGGCGATTAACGAAAACGGCAGCGATCAGGGGGCGGTCCTGGGCCTTGCCGGTCTCCTTCTCGACGATGGAGGCCATGATCAGGGCCTGGTAAGGCTGCTGGTAGGGCAGCCCTGGAGCCCGCCGTTCCCATTCCTGAGCCAGACGGCTCTTCATGGCGCGGTAGGCCCGGGCCAGCAGATCCAGATCGCTGGATTGCTTGCCGAAGAGATAGGTATCCGGGAAAAAGAGTCCTTCCGGGTGGGATTCGGCAGCGCTGATACGCTGCAAGATTTCCTGGTCCGAGAGGAACTGGCTGTCATGGCGCAAATCCGGACTGGCATTTAGCTTTTCCCGCAGCTGGCGGAAATTCCAGCCTTCGATGAAGGCGATTTCCGCCTGGCTGACATCGCCCCGGGTCAGTTTGCGCAGCAGTTCCCAAGGGGTGATGCCGGCTTCGATTTCGTAGCTGCCGGCCTTGATGGCGGCATCGTTGCGCGTAATCCGGGCGATGGCTTCGAACAGGCGGGGATCGAGGCCGACCCCGGACTCGGCGATCTGCCTGGCAGCCGACCGGGCACTGCTCCCCGCCTGTACCTGGAAGTCCAGGGGCGAAGACGAGAGCCTCACGGGGGTGACGGCAACCCAGAACAACAAGCCACCGGCTAGAACCGCGAGAAAACAGGCCAACTGGAAGAGGCGCAGGAAAAAACGCATGACGTCAGGGCAATCAGGGACATCCGGCCAGCTTCAGGGGCGCACTATCCGGAGACAATCCAGGGCCGCCAGCCGGCATGGGCATTGGGGGAACGAACGAGGCGATATAATAGCCCAAATCCCATCTTCTCCCTCTTTCCGAGACTCCCCAAA
>DATEZY010000218.1:0-5182 GCA_035255085.1 Azospira sp.
GGTGCGGGTGTACATGGTCAAGGTGAGCTACGATCAGAAGCCCTACCGCCGCCTGATGATGCAGACCTGGGGCGCCGAGGTCTTTGCTAGCCCCTCCGAACTGACCCAGACCGGCCGCGCCGCCCTGGCGGAAGATCCTAACAACCAGGGCTCCCTCGGTCTGGCCATTTCCGAGGCGGTGGAAGAGGCTGCTTCCCGGGCTGATACCAACTACACCCTGGGCTCCGTGCTCAACCACGTGCTGCTGCACCAGACCATTGTTGGCCTGGAAGCGAAGAAGCAGTTCGACAAGATCGGCGAATACCCGGACGTGGTCATCGGGCCCTGCGGCGGCGGTTCTTCCTTCGGCGGCATTACCTTCCCCTTCCTGGCGGACAAGGCGGCTGGCGATAAGCGGGCCAACAACCTGCGTTGCCTGGCGGTGGAACCCACCTCTTGCCCGACCCTGACCAAGGGTGCCTATGCCTACGACTTCGGCGACGCTTCCGGCTTCACCCCGCTGATGAAGATGTACACCCTGGGCCACGACTTCATGCCTCCCGGCATCCACGCCGGCGGCCTGCGTTACCACGGCGCATCCCCCCTGGTTTCCCAAGTGGTGCATGAGGGCTTGGTGGAGCCGGTGGCGGTGTCCCAGCTGGCCACCTTCGAGGCCGGCGTGCAGTTTGCCCGGGCCGAGGGCATCATCCCCGCCCCCGAATCCTGCCACGCCATCCGCGCCGCCATTGACGAGGCCCTGAAGGCTAAGCTGACGGGCGAGCCCAAGGTGATCCTCTTCAACCTCACTGGCCACGGCCACTTCGACATGTCCTCCTACGAGCGCTTCTTCAGCGGCAAGCTGGAGGACTACGACTACCCGGCCGAAGCGGTGGCCCGTTCCCTGGAACACCTGCCCAAGGTGGGCTAAGGGCAGGAGGAGATTGTCGATGCGCGCCCTGGTTTTCCTGTTGGTGCTGGCCAACCTGCTCTTCCTTGCCTTTGCCCAGGGCTTTTTCGGTGCGCCGGGTAACCCGGACGGCGAGCGGGTGAAGCAGCAGGTGCAGGCGGAGAAGATCACCGTGGTGGGCCGGGGCGACCCACCGGAGGCCAAGCCTGCCACTAGCAGTGAGGGCGCCGCGGCGCCGAAAGCTGAGGTAGCCGCTGCTCCGCCGCCGGTGCCGGTCGAAACCAAGGCTACGGAAACTAAGGCAGCCGAGACCAAGGTAGCGGAGGCTAAGGCGGCAGAGGCTAAGGCGGCAGAGGCTAAGGCGGCAGAGGCTAAGGCGGCAGAGGCTAAGGCGGCAGAGGCTAAGGCGGCCGATAACAGGCTGGTCTGCCTGGCCTGGAACGACTTGGCGGCTGCCGATGCCGACCGCCTGTCCGTCCTGGCCGCCAACAAATATGCGGGTCTGGCCGTGAGCCGGGCGAGTGCGACGGATGCCACCCAGTTCTGGGTCTTCATCCCGCCCCTGGCCTCCCGCCAGGATGCGGACCGCAAGGCCGGCGAGTTGAAGAAGCTGGGGGTGAGCGAATTCTTTGTGGTGCAGGAAGCCGGACCTAATCGCTGGGCCATTTCCCTCGGTATCTTCTCCACCGAGCAGGCGGCCCGGGATCAGCTGGAGGCCCTCAGGGAGCAAGGCGTGCGCTCCGCCAAGGTGGGTCCCCGGCCCTCCCGTTCCGCACCGGTGCGTCTGGAGGTGCGGGGCAAGGCAGCCCTGATGGAGGGGTTCAAGGCGGCTGCCGCTGGTGCCGTGAGCCAGGTTCGGCCCGAAACCTGCCCGGCTGCCAAGGCTGGTGCGAAGGCGGGCAGCCCGGGATGAGTTTCGTCGTCGCTTTGACCGGAGGCATTGGCAGCGGCAAAAGTACCGTGGCTGACCTGTTTGCCGCCCGGGGGGCGGCCCTGGTGGATAGCGACGCCATCGCCCATGAGCTGACCGGTGCAGGCGGCGCCGCCATGCCCCTGCTGGAGCAGGCTTTTGGCCCCGCCGTGGTCACCCCGGAAGGCGCCCTGGATCGGGCCGCCATGCGCCGTCTGGCTTTTGCCGATGGCAGCGTGCGGGCTCGTCTCGAAGCCATTCTCCATCCCCTGATCCGCCTGGAAAGCGATCGTCGCTGCCAGGCGGCCACGGCGCCCTACGTGATCCTGGCCATCCCCCTGCTGGTGGAAGGCGGGGGCTACCGGGAGCGGGCGGACCGGGTGCTGGTGGTGGATTGCCCCGAGGCGGAGCAGATAGCCCGGGTTATGGCCCGCAGCGGCCTGAGCGCGGTCGAGGTTGAGCGCATCATGGCGGCCCAGGCGAGCCGGCGGCAACGGCTGGCGGCGGCCGATGATGTGATCGATAACGGTGGAGCCGCCGCAGCGTTGGCTCCCCGGGTGGACGCCCTGCATTGCCAATATCTGCGCCTGGCTGCAGCCAAAATAGCCAGAACTTGAGGCGAATCATTCAAATTTGCGTGCAACGGCTTATATGTGTTGAGGTTTTGTCGGGAATCGTTCAGAATCTTCGCACTTTTCCCACAGTCATTTTCTGACGCGGATTCCGGCGTGATTACCTACGAATATCCTTTCAATGAGCGTATCCGCACCCTGCTGCGGTTGGAGGATCTATTCGACAAGGCGGCCCATTTTCTGCAGGCCGACGGCGCCCTGGAACATCACGTGGTGCTGAGCACCCTGTTCGAAATCATGGAAGTGGCCTCCCGGGCCGACCTGAAAATGGATCTGATCCAGGAGCTGGAGCGCCAGCGTCAGACCCTGCTGGCCTTCCGCAATAATCCGGACATTTCCGAAGAGGCCCTTTCCGGGGCACTGTACGAAATCGAACAGGCTTCCGCCGCGCTGCTCGCCATGACCGGCAAGCTTGGCCAGTACCTGCGGGAAAACGACTGGCTGATGAGTATCAAGAGCCGGGGAGCCATCCCCGGTGGTGTCTGCGAATTCGATCTGCCGTCCTACCATTTTTGGCTGCACCACCCGGCGGAAACCCGGCGCGAGGCTCTCATGGGCTGGCTCAAGCCCATGCTGCCCATCCGCGATGGCCTGACCATCGTGCTGCGCCTGTTGCGCGCCTCCGGCCGGCCCAAACCCCAGACCGCACCCCGGGGCAGTTTTCAGCTCATGCTGGGGGGCAGCAATGCCCAGATGGTACGGGTGATCATGAAGGAATCAGAACTCGCGATTCCCGAAATCAGTGCCAACAAATACGCGTTGAACATCCGCTTCACCTGCCCCGATGGCGACCTCAAGCCCCGTTCCTGCGAGCGTGATGTGGCCTTCGACATGACCTTCTGCAACCTGTGATGTCGGCGCCGCGCAAGGTCCGCTGCCCCCAGTGCGGCGGCGAATCCCTCTGGTCCCCGGACAATCCCTACCGCCCCTTCTGCTCCAAGCGCTGCAAGCTCATCGATTTGGGGGCCTGGGCCTCCGAATCCTACCGGGTGCCGGTCCAGGAAGAGCCGGGCCCCGGGGAGGATGGGGCTGCTCCTGATGGGCCGTTCCCCAAGCCCTGAGGCTAAACGCCTCCTCGCAGCAAATGGGGTTCTAGCCCTTTCCCGAAATAACCGTCTTACCAGTTGCGCATCAAGGCCAGGCCGTGGGCGCCGCTTTCCCGTGCCTGGGTCATATGTTCCGGTGCCATGCCGCCCAGGGCATAGACCGGCAGCGGGCAGTCGTCCACCAGTTGGGCAAATCCTTCCCAGCCCAAGCCCGCTTGGCCAGGATGGGTGGGGGTGGGGGCGACCGGGCCGAGAACGGCGAAATCCATCCCTAGTTCGGCGGCCCGTGCCAGTTCCTGGGCATCGTGGCAGGATGCGGCAACCCAGGGGAAGTCCGGTCGCTGGTCTGCTGCCATGAGTTGGCCGGCCGAGAGATGCAGGCCATCAGCGCCGACGGCTCGGGCCAGGTCGGCATCGTCATTGACCAGGACCCGGGCTCCATGACTATGGGCCAGCTGGGTGGCGCGGCGGGCGAAATCGGCCCGCTGTTCCGGAGGCAGGGTCTTGTCCCGGATTTGCAGTAGCTTCAGGCCCCCCGCCAGTCCCTGCTCCAGCCGGGCCAGTTCCGCTTCGATACCACTGTCGGCAGCGTTGGTAATGGCATAGCGCTCCGGCAAGGACAAGGCGCGCAGGATGGGGTCGTTGGCCGGCAGGATGGGCGCCACCTCCGGCGTTTGCCCGAGGGTGATCCAGGCAAAGCCGGAATGCTCGATCGGGGCGATCTCCCCCTCCCAGGCGGTGACCAGGAAAAATTTGAGGCGCACCGAGGCGTGGGGGTAGACGAAGCGACGGGATAGCCAGGGGGTGGCGGCGGTGACACGGATACCCAGTTCCTCGTGGAGTTCCCGGTCCAGGGCATGGCGGTGGGTTTCCCCGGGTTCTACCTTGCCTCCCGGAAACTCCCAGTAGCCGGCGTACACCTTCCCGACTGGGCGTTGGGCCAGGAGATATTCCCGGCCCTCATTGCGCAGCAGGACGGCGGCAGAGACTTCCACGACCTTGCTCATTTGCCCTTGCCTCCGGAGGCTTGCAGCCCGAGGCCGCCGGCGTAGTCCCGGGCGAATTGCCAGGCTACGCGGCCGCTGCGGGAGCCGCGCATCAAGGCCCAGTTGAGGGCTTCCCGTTCCGCCCCGGCGATCTGTTCCGGGCTGCAGCCGAAGCTCTTGAGCCAGTGGGCGGCGATGTTGAGGTAGTCGTCCTGGCTGAAGGGGTAGAAGGAAATCCACAGGCCGAAACGTTCGGACAGGGAAATCTTTTCCTCTACCGCCTCGCCCGGATGGATTTCGTCACCGACCCGGCTCGTCTCCAGGTTTTCCGCATGGAACTCGGGCATCAGGTGGCGCCGGTTGGAGGTGGCGTAGATCAGCAGGTTGTCCGGCACGCTGGCAATGGAACCATCGAGCACCGATTTCAGGGCTTTGTAGGCAACCTCGTTGGCTTCGAAGGATAGATCGTCGCAGAAGACGATGAAGCGTTCCGGCCTGCCCTGGACCAGGTCCACGATGTCCTGCAGGTCCACCAGGTCGGCCTTGTCCACCTCGATCAGGCGCAGGCCCTTCTTGGCGTACTCGTTGAGCAGGGCCTTCACCAAGGAGGACTTACCGCAGCCCCGGGCGCCGGTGAGCAGGACGTTGTTGGCCGGCTGGCCGGCGAGGAACTGGCGGGTGTTGGCGTCGATGCGCTGCTTCTGGTCGTCGATGTCCTTCAG
>DATEZY010000219.1:0-17814 GCA_035255085.1 Azospira sp.
CACTCTATCGCCGCTCAACGCCTCTTCGCCGCTGGTGTGCGGCTCGCCAGACTGTTGCATCGCAGTCTGGCGCACTGATGTTTCACGTGAAACCATGTTCCACGTGAAACATCAATAAAAAAGGCGCGGTCCATACCGCGCTCTTCCTCTAGCCAAAAATCTGTACTTACCGAATCGAACGCCCCAAGCGCACCGCGTTCCGAAGTGGCCGGTAGGATGGAAAACCGACCGGTTAACCCACCGCCGGAAAGCAGATTCATGCTAATCATCATGCCTCAGCTTAGATGGCACGCACGTCCCAAAATACTTAGGCGCTCACGGCAAAACGAGCGCCCGCGGACAAGGAGTGGCCGGCAAGGAATTGGCCTACCGGCAAACGCTTGCCACCGGCTTTCTGGACTTCCGTCAGCACCAACACCCCCTCGCCACAAGCGACCCGAATACCGTTCTTGTCGGCACTCAGGATCTGTCCGGGCTCACCGCTGCCGGCTTCGGGACGGGCGCCCCAGACTTTCAACGCCACCCCTTCCAGGTTGGCGGTAGCGGTGGGAAAGGGATTGAAAGCCCGTACCTGACGGTCCAAATCCGCAGCGCTACACCGCCAATCCAAGGGAGCCTCCCCCTTGTCCAATTTGGTCGCATAGGTCGTGCCGATGTTGGACTGGGGTTCCGCCACCAGGGGACCGGCAGCGAGCCGATCCAGGACTTCCACGGTCAGCCGGGCACCCAGGGTCGCCAGCTTGTCGTGCAGGGTCTGCGCATTATCCGTGGCGGTAATCGGCATGGCTTCCCGCAACAGCACGGGGCCAGTATCAAGCCCGACCTCCATCTGCATGATGCACACCCCGGTCTCAGCATCACCGGCCAGGATCGCCCGCTGGATGGGGGCGGCTCCGCGCCAGCGCGGCAACAGGGAGGCATGGATATTGATGCAGTCAAGGCGCGGAATGTCGAGCACCGCCTGGGGCAGGATCAAACCGTAGGCCGCCACCACCATCACGTCGGGAGCCAGTTGCCGTAATCTCTCCTGGGCGTCCGAATCTTTCAGGCTTAAAGGCTGAAACACCTCCGTTCCTCGAGCCAGTGCCCGCTGCTTGACGGGCGATGCCTGCAGGCTCATACCCCGGCCGGCGGGACGGTCAGGTTGGGAAAGGACCAGAGACACCTCATGGCCAGCAGCATAGATGGCATCCAGGGCTTGGGCGGCGAACTCCGGCGTACCGGCGAAAATGATTTTCATCGGGAAATAAAATCCGCGAAATTGGTGATGGAAGGGTGGGGTGCTACGGATTGCAGGGGAAGCGGGGAGAGCCGGACTCTCCCCGGAAGCAATCGATGCGCCTGTGTTCAGGCGGTGATACGCGCTTGCTTGGCAAGCTTGGCCTTGATGCGTCCCTGCTTGAGTTGGGACAGATGGTCGACAAAGACCTTGCCTTGGAGATGATCCATTTCATGCTGGACACAGACCGCTAGCAGGCCATGGGCTTCCAGGTCACGACTGGCGCCGTTTTCATCGAGATAACGAACTACCACGTGCTCGGCGCGCTCCACTTTGTCGTAGATGCCGGGAACGGAAAGACAACCTTCCTCACCAACCTGCACCCCATCCCGCACCAGAATCTGGGGGTTGATGAGGACCAGCAATTCATCCTTGGCTTCCGAAACGTCGATGACGATCACCTGTTGATGCACATCCACCTGGGTTGCGGCTAGGCCGATACCCGGCGCCTCGTACATGGTTTCCGCCATGTCCCGCACCAGCCGACGGATGCCGTCGTCAACTTTCTTGACCGGCGCCGCCACTTTTTTCAGGCGCGGATCCGGGTAACGCAAAATGGGTAATAAAGCCATAAAAATCTTGCCCGAAGAAGCAATTACGTGCAGAATTTAATCCAAATCCCGAGAATTGGGACCCAGATAAGCACATTCTATGGACACCCTATCGGGGTCCATGTTCCGACAGCGCGAGGACGCAACGATGATTCGACGTTTGGTCGCCCCCTGGGGCCGCCGTACCGCTTGCATTATAGCCACCCTGGTCCTGACTGTCGCCGCTGCTGGCGTCGGTGCCCAGGAAACGCCCCTGCGACTGGCTGACGATGCCCCCGACCGGCACATCGTGGTCCCCGGTGACACCCTGTGGGGCATTGCCGGCAAGTTCATCAAGGACCCCTGGCGCTGGCCCGAAATCTGGCGCCTCAATAAAGAAGAGATCAAGAATCCCCATCGCATCTACCCAGGGGACATTATCGTTCTCGAACGGGGAGCGGACGGAAAGCCTCAACTCAAAATTGCCAAGCCCTTCAAGCTGGAGCCCAAGCAATACGTCCAGGCCCAAAAGCAGGAAATTTCCGCCATCCCCCAGAAGATCATCGAGCCCTTCCTCTCCCAGCCCTTGATCGTCGAAGCAGATGGCTTGGAAAACGAAGCCCGTATCATCGCGACCCAGGAAGAACGGGTCTATCTGGGACAAGGCGACAAGGCCATTGTCGCCAATGTGCGGGATGGTTCCGAACTGTGGCAGATTTACCGCCCCGGCCCGGCGATGAAGGATCCGGATAGCGGCGACATCCTGGGTTACGAAGCTTTTTACCTGGGTACCGCCCGCCTGCTGCAGCCGGGTGATCCGGCCGTGATGGAAATGGTCCAGGTCAAACAGGAAGTGGGCAAGTTCGATCGCCTCATTCCCTCTGGCCGCCCGCCCCTGATGAATTACGTGCCGCACAAGCCGGACACCCGCATCGATGCCAAAATCATTTCCGTCTATGGCGGCGTGGGTACCGGCGGCCGCAGTTCGGTGGTGGCCCTGTCCCGGGGCAAGTTTGATGGTCTGGAAGTCGGCAACGTCCTGGGCCTCTTCCGTACCGCCAAGCAGGTTGAACAGCGCAACGAAAAGGGCGACTTGGAAACCGTCACCGTTCCCGAGGAGCGCTACGGCCTGGTCTTCGTCTTCCGCGTCTTTGAACGCGTTTCCTATGCCTTGGTCATGGATGCGGCGCGCCCCCTCGCCCTCTCCGACACTGCCCACAACCCTTGATGGCTGACGCCGGGCTAGCCGCCTGGCTGCGGCTGACGCTGGTTCCGGGCATCGGTCCGGAAACCCAGCGTCTGTTGCTGGCAGCCTTTGGCCTGCCGGAACAGATATTTGACGCCGACCGCCTGGCCCTGCGCCAGGTAATCGGCAAGAAGGCCGATCTGCTGCTCGATACCGACAACAGCGAGGCCGTCGCTGGAGCCCAAACCTGGGCTGCCCAGCCGGGCAATCACATCATTACCCTGGCTGATCCGGACTATCCCCGGCTGCTTCTGGAAATACCCGACCCACCCTCCCTCCTGTACGTCAAAGGCCGTCCGGAGTTGCTCAACCGACCGGCCCTGGCCGTGGTGGGCAGCCGCAATGCCACGCCCCAAGGCCTGCAAGATGCGGAACGCTTCGCCGCCGCCCTCGCCGCACAGGGATTCACCGTCACCAGTGGACTGGCCCTGGGTGTTGATGGCGCAGCCCACCGGGGAGCCCTTTCCGCCGGTGGCGACACGGTGGCGGTGATCGGCACTGGCGCCGACCGCATCTATCCTTCCCGGCACCGGGACCTGGCACTGGCCATTGCCGAACAAGGCGCCATCATTTCCGAATTCCCCCTCGGCACGCCCCCTGTGGCGCATAATTTTCCCCGCCGCAATCGCCTCATCGCCGGCCTCTGCTGCGGCTGCCTGGTCGTTGAGGCAGCCGTGGAAAGCGGTTCACTCATTACCGCCCGGTTGGCGGCCGAGCAGGGGAGGGAAGTATTCGCCATGCCCGGCTCCATCCATTCCCCCCTGGCCAAAGGTTGCCATCGCCTGATCAAGCAGGGCGCCAAGCTGGTCGAAACGGCCCAGGACATTCTGGAAGAATTGGGCATTCCGTGTCCCAGCGTCGTACCGAAAAATCAGTCCGGCGGCAGTTCCGCGGCGCAGACTTCGCCCCCTGAAGCGAGTGAAGAAGCTGCTGAAACCGCTGAAACCACGGTCATTGCCGCCCTTGGCCATGCCCCGAGCACCCTGGACCAACTCATCGCACGCACCGGCTTGACGACTGAGGCCCTATACGCCATCCTCGTCGCCCTGGAACTGGCGGATAAAATCGCCTGCCTTCCCGGTGGCCGCTACCAGCGGCTTTCCGCCACCTAAAGCCCTGCCAATGTTCGACATCCTCGTTTATCTCTTCGAAAACTTCTACGAATTCAACGAATTCGGCATTCGTCCCGATGCCGACGCCCTGACCCGTAAACTGACCGCCGCCGGCTTTGCCGACGAGGAAATCACCGAAGCCCTGGAATGGCTCGGTGGCCTCAAGGCTGAACGCCCGGAACAGCGCCATCAGGCCGATCCCCGGGCGATGCGCCTGTATACGGATGAAGAAAGCCGCCAGTTGGGCCAGGAATGCCTCGGCTTTCTCTTTTTCCTCGAAGGTAGCGGCGTGCTCAGCCCCGAACTCCGGGAGCTGGTGGTAGACCGGGCCATGGCCCTGCCGGATGACCGGCTCTACCTCTCCCGCTTCAAGGTCATCGTGCTGATGGTGTTGTGGAGCCAGGATCAGGACCTGGACACCCTGATCATCGAAGAACTGCTGTCCGACGCGGAACCCGCACAGCTGCACTGATTCCCGGGACCGGCGGCTTGCCAAGGCCGGTGTCTCGCTCTTATCATCCCCGGCACCTCCCGTCCGGGAATCCCCCAGAGGCCCCCTTCATGGGCAAAAAGCTGATCATTGCCGAAAAACCGTCCGTCGCCGCCGACATCGCCCGCGCCCTGGGCGGCTTCACCAAGAGCGACGATTACTTCGAGAGTGACAACTATATTGTCTCCTCGGCCATCGGCCATCTGCTGGAATTGACGGCACCGGAAGGATTCGAGGTCAAGCGGGGCAAGTGGTCCTTTGCCAACCTACCCGTCATCCCGCCCAACTTTGCCCTGAAGCCCATCGAAAAGACCGAATCGCGGCTCAAGCTGCTGACCCGGCTGATGAAGCGCAAGGAAGTCGATGGTCTGGTGAACGCCTGTGACGCGGGCCGCGAGGGTGAACTCATCTTCAATTACATCGCCCAGCACGCCAAGACCGGCAAGCCGGTGGAGCGGCTGTGGCTGCAATCCATGACCCCCCAGGCCATCCGCGACGGTTTTGCCCGCCTGCGCCAGGGCTCTGAAATGCAGGGCCTGGCCGATGCTGCCATGTGCCGCTCCGAATCGGACTGGCTGGTAGGCATCAACGGCACCCGCGCCATGACCGCCTTCAACTCCAAGTCCGGCGGCTTCCACCTCACCACCGTCGGCCGGGTGCAGACCCCGACCCTGTCCCTGGTAGTGGAACGGGAAAAGAAAATCCGCGCCTTTAAGCCCCGCTCCTACTGGGAGGTGGAAGCCAATTTCGGCGCTGCCGCCGGGGAATACAAGGGCAAATGGTTCGACGAAGGCTACAAGGGCAAGGAAGACGATGAACACGCCCGGGCTGATCGCCTGTGGGACGAAGCCCGGGCCCGGGCCCTCCAGGCCAAGTGCCAGGGCCAGCCAGGAGAAGTGAAGGAGGAGGCCAAGCCCTCCACCCAACTTTCCCCCCTGCTCTACGATCTGACCAGTCTGCAGCGCGAGGCCAACAGCCGTTTCGGTTTCTCCGCCAAGGCCACCCTGGGCCTGGCCCAGGCCCTGTACGAGAAACACAAGGTCCTGACCTACCCCCGGACCGATTCCCGCGCCCTGCCAGAGGACTATCTGGGCACCGTACGCTCGACCCTGGAAATGCTCAACGGCGAAGGCCTGGCCAAGGGTAGCGACCCCGGCGTGGTGGACCGTTATGGCATCTATGCCTCCAAGATTCTCAAGGCCGGCTGGGTCGTGCCGAACAAGCGAATCTTCAACAACGCCAAGATTTCCGACCACTTCGCCATCATCCCCACCACCCAGGCACCGAAGAGCCTCTCCGAACCGGAGCAGAAGCTCTACGACATGGTGGTCAAGCGTTTCCTCGCCGTGTTCTTCCCGGCGGCGGAATACATGATCACCACCCGCATCACCCGGGTCGCCGGCGAGCCTTTCAAGACTGAAGGCAAGGTGCTGGTGAATCCGGGCTGGCTGGCCGTCTACGGCAGGGAAGGCCAGGAGGGTGAGGAGGGCAACCTGGTGCCGGTGGCCCCCGGGGAAAAGGTAACCGCGGAGGAAGTCCGGGTGCTGGCCAACGAAACCAAGCCTCCCGCCCGCTACTCGGAAGCCACCCTGCTCTCCGCCATGGAAGGCGCCGGCAAGATGGTGGACGACGAGGAACTGCGGGCCGCCATGGCTGGCCGCGGCCTCGGCACCCCGGCCACCCGTGCCCAGATCATCGAAGGCCTGATCAACGAACAGTACATGCACCGGGAAGGCCGGGAACTGATCCCCACGGCCAAGGCATTTTCCCTGTCCACCCTGCTCAACGGCCTGGGCGTCACCGAACTCACCGCCCCGGAACTCACCGGCGAGTGGGAATGGAAGCTGGCCCAGATCGAGCGCGGCGAGTTGACGCGTGATGCCTTCATGGCTGAAATCGCCGAAATGACCCGACACATCGTGGACCGGGCCAAGACCTACGACAGCGACACCATCCCCGGCGATTTCGGCCTACTCAAGGCCCCTTGTCCCAAGTGCGGCGGCCTGATCCGGGAAACCTACAAGAAATTCCAGTGCAGTGACTGCGACTATTCCCTGTGGAAAATCGTTGCCGGCCGCCAGTTTGAACCGGCAGAAATCGATACCCTGCTCACCGAGCGCCAGGTAGGCCCCTTGATCGGCTTCCGCAACAAGATGGGCCGTCCCTTCAACGCCCTGATCAAGCTCAACGACAAGCACGAGCCGGAATTTGATTTCGGCCAGGAGCGCAGCGCCGAAGATGGTGGCGCCGAAGAAGTAGATTTCTCCGGCCAGGAATCCCTGGGTTCCTGCCCCAAGTGCAACAGCCCGGTGTATGAGCACGGCCTGGCCTACGTCTGCGAAAAATCCGTAGGACCCACCAAGACCTGCGACTTCCGCTCCGGCAAGATCATCCTGCAGCAACCGGTGGAGCGGGAGCAGATGCAAAAGCTCCTGGCCACGGGACGTACCGATCTGCTGAAAGAATTTGTCTCCGCCCGTACCCGACGCAAGTTCTCCGCATTCCTGGTCCGGGGCAAGGACGGCAAGGTCGGTTTCGAATTCGAACCCCGCGCGCCCAAGGCCGGAGCCAAGAAACCTGCCACCAAAGCGGCCAAGGTCGAGGAAACCACTGCCGAGACCCCCGCCAAGGCCCGCAAAGCCCCTGCCAAGCGCAAGACGAAGGAAGCCTGACACCTCCACCTAGGGTTTGGGAAACGAAACGAGCTTAGACGGGTCTAGGGTAGCTTCAAAGCAAAAAGGGCGCGGTAGATACCGCGCCCTTTTTCTTGCAGCCTGCCGGGAAATCTCCGGAAATTTTTAGTCCTCGAGCAACACTCGCAGCATCCAGGCATTCTTTTCATGCACTTCCATGCGCTGGGTGAGCAGATCGGCCGTAGGCTGGTCGTTGGCCTTGCCTACCACCTCGAACACCTGCCGTGCCGTACGGGCTACCGCTTCCTGGCCGGACACCAGCTGCCGGATCATGTCCTTGGCCTTAGGCACCCCATCTTCCTCGGGAATCGAGGACAACTCGACAAAGCGCTTGTAGGAACCAGGAGCCGGGTAACCCAGGGCGCGAATGCGCTCGGCAATGAGATCCAGGGCGTTCCACAACTCCGTGTATTGGGTCATGAACATGGTGTGCAAGGTCTGGAACATGGGGCCGCTGACGTTCCAGTGGAAATTGTGGGTCTTCAGATAGAGGGTATAGCTATCCGCCAGCAGGCGGGACAGGCCCTCGGCAATTTTTTTGCGGTCTTTTTCGCTGATGCCGATATCGATCTTGCTTGCCATGATGACTCCTTTCCTAAGGTTCAATTGCCTGATATGTTCATTGTGTCGCTGCGCCGATGATATTCCCAATGAATTACAACAATATTCCTCATAGGTGAGGCCTATAGCCTATAGGTCTTACAACACCTTCACCCCCGGCGGTGGGCAGTCCAGGATCGCCGCCCGCACAGCATCGATGGCCTGGGACCGGGGAAAAGTCACCCGCCAGGCCAGGACGATACGCCGGCTCGGTTCCGGCGATGAGAAGGGTAGGGCCACTGCTAGTTGGGGGTCCGGCGGTGCGGCCTCGATGGCCGAAGCAGGCAGCACGGCCACCCCGGTGCCGCTGGCCACCATGTGCCGGATGGTCTCCAGGGATCCTCCCTCGTAGGCCCGTTCCAGGCCGCCAGGCTCCGTCAGGCGTGGGCACGCGGCCACCACCTGGTCACGGAAACAATTGCCCTGGCCCAGCACCAGCAACTCTTCCCCCTTCAACTCTCCCGGCGCAATGCTCTTGCGGTCCGCCCAGGGGTGTCCCGCCGGCACCAGTACGCGAAAAGGCTCGTCATACACCGCCTGAGTAACGATGCCCGGCTCCTCGAAGGGCTGGGCCACCACGATCACGTCCAGCTCCCCCCGCTTCAGGGACTCTGCCAGCAGGTGGGTGAAGTTCTCCTGCAGATAGAGAGGCATGTGCGGCACCGCCCGATGCAGGCCCGGCACCAGCCGCGGCAGCAGATAGGGGCCGATGGTGTAGATGACGCCCAGACGCAGGGGGCCGGCAAAGGGGTCCTTGCCCCGGGAAGCGATTTCTTCCACCCGCTGGGCCTCGTTCAGGACCCGCTCCACCTGGGTCGCCACCTCTTCTCCCACCGGCGTCAGGCGCACCTCGGCAGCACTGCGTTCGAACAGCAGCACTCCCAGGCGCTCCTCAACCTTTTTCAAGGCCACGGAAAGCGTCGGCTGGCTCACGTGACACTTCTCCGCCGCCCGGCCGAAATGACGCTCCCGGGAGAGGGCAACGATGTACCGCATTTCCGTCAGAGTCATGCTGTGCACAACCTATGTATGAATACCGGAACTAATTGTGCACAACCGCGGTTTGCAGGTGGAAAAAAAAACGCTGCACATTTTCTCCACAAGCTTCAGGCAACGTTTCTCACAGCCACTATTTTCATTCAATTACATGATTACAAAACTTTATTTAGACTTATCCACAGAATTAGGGCTAGGTTAACTAGTAAACGTATCTTTATAGATAAAAATCTAAAGTAAGGACTTAACCCTGCCAAAGGCGAGCCAGGTCATCCTCATCCAGCCAAATCCAACTACCAGGAGCCAGGTTCTCAGGCAGGCTCAACCCACCTACAGCAATACGGCGCAGGGATTCCACCCGGTTGCTGCACGCTGCCACCATGCGCTTCACCTGGTGATACTTACCCTCGGTGATGGTCAGGCGCAGCAGGGTGGGGCTGAGCAGCTCGCAGGCCGTGGTCCGCACCGGTGCCGTATCCCCGTGCAGCAGCACCCCGTTGAGCAGGGTCTGCAGTTGCTCCTGGGCCATAGGATGACGCAGGGTCGCCTCATAGACCTTGGCAACCTTGCGCTTGGGGGAACTCAGAGCATGGATGAATTGGCCGTCATCGGTCAGCAGCAACAAACCGGTCGTATCCTCATCCAGACGCCCGACGCTTTGCAGGCCCCGATTACGCAGCTGTTCAGGCAGCAGGGAATAGACGCTGGGATGATGCTTGGGGGCCTGGGAACATTCGTAACCGGCGGGCTTGTGCATCAGCACATAGGCCTTCTCCCGGTAACGCCAGGGCTCGTCGTCGACGGTAAATTCAAAACCTTCAGGCTCGACCTGCAGGAACGGGTCCTCGCAAACGACGCCGTTGATCTCCAGCCAACCATTACGCACCAGGGCCCGGCATTCCTTGCGGGTACCAAAGCCCTGGCTGTGCAGCAGACGCTCCAACTCCATAAACACGCTCTCCAAACGCGGCCCAAGGCCGCTTACACACTTTTACAACCCCTTGCCAAGGGGTAACACCTGGCCGCAGGAAGGGTTTCTATACTTGAACCGTCCCCATTACCGCCAAGGAGAAACCATCATGTTGCAGCGCCATTTGCTCGCCTTCTGCCTGCTCTTGGGCCTCGGTCTGAGCGCCAAGGCCCAGGAAGGCCCCGCCAACGCTCCTAAAGACTCCCCGAAGGCCGTGCATTGCACTCAGGACCCGGAAGCCTGCCAGCGCCTCCAGGGACGCCTTGAAGGCTATTGCAAGGATAACCCCGAGCGCTGTGCCGAGTTCAGGGCCAAGCGCGAGGAAATGCGCCAGAAGTGCGCCCAGGACCCTGCTGCCTGCGAAAAACAGCGGCAGGAGATGCGCGCCAATGCCCGGGAGCGCTTCGAGGAACGCTGCAAGACCGACCCGCAACGCTGCGAAGCCATGAAAAAACGCTGGGAAGAACACAAGGGCAAGCATCCCTGCAGGGATCGTGACATGCCGCCGCCCCCGCCTGCTCCAGCCGCAAAATAGGCGTTTTCCAGCAAGCCCCCGTATTTTAGGGGGCTTTTTTCATTTGGCTGGCTGTTCTCACCAAATTCCAGTCCGAGATTCGGAGAGACTGTGTACTGTTTTTATAGGTATACAAAGATGTAAACCAGTTAACTGAAGCCTAAGTCTGTGGATAACTATAAAAACAACTGTTTTTTCATTAGGTTATATTTGAAAATCACCTGTGCGAAACCCCTGTGTAAAGGTGTGGGGAAAATGTGCAGCGTTTTTCTCCTCCCCAGGGCCGGTGGACTTATACACAATCGGTTCCACCGTTAATACCCAAGTTGTGCACAGCCCCCTCATAGTTCCCTTCCAGGGGAACCCCTGGCCGTTCCAAGGCTCTCATCAGAGCCGATTAAACGCAGAAGAGGAAGCAACATGAGTCAGACCGTCACCCTCGGGGGCAACCCCATCCAAGTCGCCGGCCAGTTGCCTGCCGCCGGCAGCAGCGTCCCTGCCTTTACCCTGGTGGCCAAGGATCTGGGTGAAGTGAGCCTGGAAAGCCTGGGCCAGGTACGCAAGGTACTCAACATCTTCCCCAGCATCGACACGCCGACCTGTGCTACTTCCGTGCGCCGTTTCAACCAGGCTGCCGGTAGCCTGGCCAACACCGTGGTGCTGTGCATTTCAGCCGACCTGCCCTTTGCCCAAGCCCGTTTCTGCGGCGCCGAAGGCCTGGACGCGGTGCAGACCCTATCCACCTTCCGTAACCCGGAGTTTCTCCAGAGCTACGGCGTCGCCGTCGCAAGCGGCCCCCTCAAAGGCCTGGCTGCCCGCGCCGTGGTGGTGCTCGATGGCAACAACAAGGTGCTGCACAGCGAACTGGTGAGCGAGATCAAGCAGGAACCCAACTATGAGGCAGCCCTGGCGGCATTGAAGTAGGAGCGTTGCTAGCGGCTTCCCCGGGAGGGCTGCCGGGGTGGTCGCTAAGCGGCCCTGGCGTCGGCCGCCAGCTGCCGTCCTACGCGTTCGTATTCGGCGATCACCTGGGCACCGAAGAGGAGCAGGGTGGCGGCCATTTCCAGGCTCAGCAGAATGACGATCGAAGTGGTGAGGGAACCATAGACCACGCTGGCTTGGGAGAGATTGGTGAAGTACCAGACCAGCAGGTGCCGCGTGAGCTCCCACAACAGGGCGCCGGAGACACCGCCGATCAAGGCGCGGCGCAGGGGCACGCTGCCCGCTGGCATGACCCAATAGACGGAAGTCAGCACCAGAACCTCCCCGGCCAGGCCGAAGAGATAGAGCAGTACCCGGGAAACCCCCCGCAACGAAAGACTGTGGCCCAAGAACTCGATGCTCTCCTGGTCCATCAGCTGTAGGCCGGTGGATATCAGGGTCACCAGCAGCAGGCCGAAGCTGATCACCAGGATGTAGCAATAGGGAAGCAGTGCGGAAAGCAGGGCATGGCGTTTCCGCCCGGTCTCGTGGTGGCGAAAAATGACCGCCATGGCCTTGTCCAGCACCGAAAAACCCAGGGAACTGAAAAACAGCATGGTGGCTAGAAGCATCCAGCCGATGCTTCCCCGGCTGTCGAGAAAGTGGGCCAGCTCCGTGACAATGGCCTGGGACTGGCTCGGCACCAGCCACTCCAGGTAGCGCCCCAGGGTGCGTAGCAGCTCCGCCTGATCGACCACCTGCGTCAGGGCCATGAGCATCAGGATCAGCAGGGGAATGATCGACAGCAGCGCGTAATAAGCCACCGCACCGGCCAGCAGCAACCCCTGGTTACGGCTGAAGTCCTTGACTATGCGCAGGGCGAAATTGCCCGGGTGTTGCAGGATATAGGTGGGGGTGGGGCCGAGGATAGGCATGGGGAACCCTGCTCCTGATCAGGATATGCAATTATCCTGGAATCCTGGATGTGGAGGGTTCGGGGATGCTCCGGGCTGGCGAGAGCGGGGCGGTTCAGGCAACCAGTACCGGGAACACGCCGCGCAGGCCGGTGGCGATCATCTCGATGGCGATGGCCGAGAGCAGGAAGCCGCCGACTTTTTCCACCACATCCAGGGATGATTTCCGAATACCACGCTGGGCCGTGGCTGCCAGGTGAAAGGTCAGCCAGCAGGCGGAACCGACGATCAGAATCGGCACCACCACGTGGACCAAGTCCCACTCCTGTTTCAACACGCTGCCGCCCATCACGTAACTGAAAGCCGCCGGTCCGGCGAGGAGGGGAATGGCCAGGGGCACGATCGAGGCTTCATGGCGGGCTTCCGCATTGACGGGCGGGGTTGCTCCCTTGAAGGAGGTTTCCTTGCCCATCACCATGGCGATGGCCAGCAGGAGCACGATGATGCCGCCGCCAATCTGCATGGCGCCGACGGAAACGCCCATCAGGCCGAGCAACGACGTTCCGAGGAATGCCGCCACCAATAAAGCGATAGTGACGCTGACGCCCAGGGTCCGGGCGAAACGCTGTTTTTCCTTCAACTCGAAGCCACTGACTGCAGCCAGAAAAACAGGAATCATGGTGACCGGACCCACCAACACAAACAGGGTTATGGTCTTCTTGATCGTCAGCGCCATCAATTGCAGCATCATCATTCCTTGAATTTTGCCTCGGCACAGCGAGTGCCTGATGCTGAACAAGATACCGGAAAGGGCGGCTTTGGACGACCGCCAGGCGTACGAGGCATGGGCTTCAAGCAGCTTGGGGGGTGGCCGGTTTTTCAGCGCTTAAGTGTTTTCGTCGGCATGCCGACGCCATCCACCTGCTCGAGCCAGAGCAGGGTATCCACATAGGACATGAAGTGGTTCAGGTAATCCGGGGAGATGTCGCGCATCAGCTGGAATGAGCGCAGCATCAACAGATGGGAATTGAGGGGTCCCGCATTCTCCGGAACTTGAGCCTGGGCCTGGGCCAGCTGCTGCTCGACGCTGAGCTTGGACCAGGTGTTTCTGAAACGACGCACCGCCTTCAGCTCCATCGGAGATATGACCTGGGGCTCCCCATGCGCCACGGGTGGAGCATCCAGATCGACCAGCGAATGCTGCCCGAGGTAGGCCGTGAGATCGGCCAGGGGCGTCTGGCCGCCGCCATTTTCCAGCTTGGCGACAGATTGCCGTAGCGCCCTGAAATCGCCGGCGTTGAAGAGGCGCTCCAGTTCGTCGGCGGCATCGGGATGCTTATCCACGGTGCGGGCCAGTGCCTCCCTGGCATCAATCAGGGTTAGTTCGAAGCGCTGGCTGTAGTCCTGCAAGGCCTGGTCCAGCTTGCCATCCAGAATGGCCCGGGCCGGGCCTTGAACTCCCCGGGCGCGGCGGGCCAGGGCCTCGATGAAGCGAAAGCGGACCGGATCGATCCGGTCGGCCCCGCGCTGCTGCAAGGCAGCGAGCCGATCCCAGGGATCAGCGCGGTGATCGGCCCCTGCCGGCAGCGGGCCGGCTTGCCCGGTCTCAGCCATGAGGCTCCGCGCCCGTGCTGGTGGATTTGGCGGATTTCGGTACCGGTGCCATTTCCACCCGCCGGTTTTGCGACCGTCCCTTGGCATCGGCATTGGAGGCGACCGGCTGAGAGGAGCCGAAAGCCGCGGCAAATATGGACGAGGCCGGGATGCCATCCTCGATCAGGGCCCGGGTCACCGTCAGGGCGCGCTGGGCCGATAGCTCCCAGTTGTCGTCGAATTGTCGGTTACTGCCCCTAACCGGCATGTCGTCGGTAAAGCCGCTGACCATGAGCATTTCCTCCCGTGCCCCGAGATAGGCGGTGAGGGGTGCGGCCAGGCTCTTCAGCAGTTGCCGGCCCTCGGGCTGCAACTGGTCGGAGTTCAGGGAGAACAGCACGCTGCCGCTGATGCCGATGCGCCCGTTGTTCAAGGTCACCCGGCCCGAGGCCAGGGGGATGGCCAGGGCCTTTTCCAGGGCCATGCGGCGCTGCTCTTCCATCTGGCGTTTTTTCACCTCGGCTTCCAGGTTGGACACCAGCTCCAGCTGGACCCCGAGCACTCCCACCAGGATCAGTACGAAAGCCCCCAGCAAGCCCGCCATGAGGTCACCGAAGACGGCCCAGACCGGGGCCGTCTGCTCCATGCTGCCGTCGATGTCTTCCATCAACCTGCCTCGTTGGCCAGCTGGGCCGGATTGCCGGAAAGTTGCTGCAGGTCATCGACGATCTGCTTCTGCGACATGATGCTCAAATCGATGATTTCCCGGGCCTGGGCCACGTAGTAGGCGAGCTGCTCGTCGCTGCGCTGCATGGACTTATCCAGGGAGCCCTCGATGCGCTGCAGGTTGGCGACCAGTTTTTCGTTGGCCTCGCTGAACTGTTGCACGGCAACGCCGAAGGCTTCACCCAGGCTCGAGACCTCCACGGCGCTTCCGGTCATCTGGGCGGCCACGTCGATCATCTTTGCCGACTCGCCGGCGACCTGGGCGGTGAACTGGCTACCGACCCGTTCCAGCATGGCGGCAGAAGAACCGACCAGGGCATCGATGGCCTGCCGCTGTTCGGCGGAAGCATGATTGATGGTCTCGAGCAGCACCTTCAGGGTCTCCATGATGCGGCTGCGCTCTTCCAGCAGCTCGCTATCCCGCACCACGCTGTTGGAGAGTTGCTGACGCAGTTCGCCAATGACCTCGGCCGCCACCCGCGGCGCTTCCGCGGCGGTCTGCATGAGACGGGCAATTTCGTTGATGGTGTTGCCGGCCTGGGCCTGGGCCTCGGCGGTGATGTCCTTGGCGGTCTGCTCCAGGGTCTGGCAGATGTGCTGCTGCTGCGCCAGGGACTGGGCCCCCGCCTGCTGCCACTCCTGCCGCAGGGCCGCGGCCATGGCCTCAAGGGACTGGGCCAGGGCGGCCTGGCGCTGCTGATCGTGGGCGGTGAGGTCGGTTTGCAGATGGCGCAGCTCCTCGATCACCACGGCGGCCGCCCGCGGCGCTTCCGCCGCCGCCTGCATCAGACCGGCGATTTCAGCGATGGTGCTGCGGCTATGGGCCTGGGCGTTCTCCTGGATGCCGAGGGCACTCTGCTCCAGGGTCTGGCAGATCTGCTGCTGCTGCGCCAGCGTTTGCGCCCCGGCTTGTTGCCATTCCTGCTGGAGCGATGCCGCCATGGCTTCCAGGGAGCGGGAGAGGGCCAGCTGCCGCTGCTCATCCTGGCTGGCCAGTTCTGTCTGTAGATGGCGCAGTTCCCCGATCACTTCCGCCGCTGCCCGCGGCGCTTCGGCAGCAGCCTGCATCAGGCGAGCCATTTCGTCGATGGTATGACGGGCCTGGGTCTGGGCGTTTTCTTGGATGCCGAGGGCGGTCTGCTCCAAGGTCCGGCAAATTTGCTGCTGTTGCGCGACGGCTTGGGTTCCCGCCTGTTGCCATTCCTGCCGGAGCGATTCGGCCAGGGCTTCCAGGGCCTGGGCCATGGCTGCCAGCCGCTGCTGATCGCGGGAGACCAGTTCCGTCTGCAAGGCCCCGTGGGCCGTGTCGATGCTGGACAGCAAGGCGGCCGAGCGTTGTTCGAAGGTGGTCGCGAACCCTTGCAGGGACTGGCCCATGTTCTGGGTCAGGGCGGTGCTGCTCTGCTCCTGCTTGGCCAGGGCCGCGCTCCAGGTATCCGCCACGGTGGTGACGGTGGCATCGAAACGGCTTGCCAGTCCATCGAGCTGGGCGCCCACCGTCGTCGCCATGCGTTCGTGCAGGGCCGTGGTTTCCCGGGCGATGCCGGCCATGGTGGCTTCCACGGCGGGCTGGATGGTCTGGCCGGCAAGACGGGCGCTTTCGCTGAGGCTGGCCTTGAGGGACTGATCGACGCTACTGGCCAGGTCGCCGTAGACGCCCTTGATGTCCCGATGGAAGCTTTCCTGGCCGGCGAGCAGGCGCTCGTTCAGCTGCAGGCTGTGCCGCTCCATCTGGGCCATCATGGCCTGGAGCTTATCCACCATCTCGGGCAGGGCCTGGGACTGGGACTGCAGGGCCTTGAAGGTTTCCTGGCGCTGGTGGGTGAGGGAAAAGCTGCGCAAGACGGTAGCGATCTTGGTGTCCAGGCGCTGCCCGGTGACCAGCCGCTCCCGCCGGCAGAGGGCCGAGATGAGTCCGAGCATGGCCGATGCCGCCACGCCGGCAACGGAGGTGCCGAAGGCCAGCCCCAGGCCCTTGACCGGGGCGGCCAGGGCGGCACGGATGGTCTGCAGATCGGTGGTACTTTCCAGGGCGAGGACTGCGCCGTTGAGGGTCACCACCATGCCGAGGAAGGAACCCAGCATCCCCAGCATCACCAACAGACCCACCAGGTAGGGGGTCACGGCGGGGCCGGGCAGGCCGGCGCGTTCCCCTTCGATGCGCAGGCGCACCGGGTTCTGCAGGGAGGGATGAATCTTCTCCAGCCACTCGCCGAGGTGGGGCAGATCCTGGGGAAGCTCAGCCAGGGCCTGTCCCAGGGTGGTGGTGGCCTGGTGGAAGCGCCGCATCTCGAGCGCCCCCATCACATAGACGGCGCCAATGATCAGCGTCATGGTCAGGGCCAGGGGATGGGAGGCGATATAGCCGGCGCCGACCCAACAGACGGCGATCAGACCCGCCACAAAGGCGGCTAGGCAGAGATTTTTATTCATTGCGACAGGGTTACCTTCTTGCTAAATGCTTCAATCAGCCCCATGACCGGCTGCAGGCGAACCTCCAGTTCGGCGAGCAGCACACTTTGCATATCCCGGCAAAAGGCTGCCAGCCAGCCGCCGGGTTGGAGCCACAGCTCCGGGTCGTCAGCCTGTTGCCGGGCGGCAAGCGTCTGCTCATGGGTCTGGCGCAGTTGGTCGAAACGCTTCTCGAGGAGCAGGGGAATGGTCAGCAGCAAGTCCCGCTGGCGCTCCCCCATGGCCTTGTCCAGGACCGCATCGAGGGCGGCCAGCTGGTGCAGCGCCGGGGAATGATTCGCCAGGGCTTTCTGCACCTTGGTCCGCACCAGGCCAATGCTTGCATCCATTTCCCGCTGATGGGCGAGGTAGTAGCGGCGGTACGGCAAATAGCTGGCGGCGGTTTCAATCGGCGCCCCGGGGGCCGGGGTCGGCAATTTTATGCGTACCTTGCCCGCCTTGAACACACCGTCCGTCGTAATGGAATCGACCAGGGCAGCACGTACGCTCCCGACTTCCTCCTGCAGGCCCTCGGTGGCTTCCGATGGCGCTCGGGGTTGAGCTTCCGCCGAACTTCCCACCCTGGCATTGACCACGCCGGAGAGTGCAATGGCGTCGTTGAGGTCCAGCCACTGGCCCAGCCTTTCGGCGAAGGATTTCTTCGACTCGGCGGCATTCTCGTTGGCCAGGTCGGCCAGCAGGCGAACGAGCTGAGAACTAGTGAAGCTGGTACGCGGCCGGTGCTTCATTTGGAAACAGATGGTGCATACGAAAACGGT
>DATEZY010000220.1:0-2164 GCA_035255085.1 Azospira sp.
CACCCTGAGCCCCGCCTCGGGCAGCCAGGTACGGGGCAATGTGAGCTTCCGCAACACCCCGGACGGCGTGCATATGGAAATCATCGCCACCGGCCTGCCCGCCGGCGCCCACGGCTTCCACGTGCATGAAGTGGGCGACTGCTCCGCCCCCGACGCCACCTCGGCCAAGGGCCACTTCAACCCCTACGCCAAAGCCCACGGCAATCCCACCGTCCCGGCCGCCGAACACCACGCCGGCGACATGCCCAACCTGCTAGCCACTGCCAACGGCGAAGCCCGGGTGACGGTGGACCTGCACGGCCTGCACATCGGCGCCGGCGACGAGAACATCCTGGGCCGGGCCCTGGTCATCCACGCCGATCCGGACGATTACAAGACCCAGCCCGCCGGCAACTCCGGCAAGCGCATCGCCTGCGGCGTGATCGTGGCCCCCTGATGGCCCTCTGACTCCTCCCGCCCCAGAAAAACCAACGGCCCCGGAATGGGGCCGTTTTCAATTTCACCGCCGCCCCCGGTGCAGGGGCAACGGCCCAAGCCCCCTACTTCGGCATCGCGGCCAGGTCGAGAATCCAGGGCTCCAGGTGCTGGCCGAAGGCCACCGTGGCGGTGAAGGGCAAGGCCTGGGGCATGGGCCACCGGGCGGGCTGAGGCTGCTCTCGCTCGAAGGCGGCGCGAAAGGCAAAGGGCACGTGGAGGCTCACCTCAGAGGTGATGCTGCCGTAGGGATGGAGCTGGGCGGCGACGATGGCATAGCGGCTGCGGTCCGGATATTGGGCCCGCAGGGCTGCCAGCTCCAGCCCGGCGTCGATGGCGAAGAGGCGGCTGCTGCCCTTCTCCTCCTCGTCGGCCGATGTCCTGGCATTGGCGACGGCGCGCTTCAGCGCTTCCTGCTCCGGATCGGCGGCGAGCTTGACTTGGGCCTCGGCCAGCCGGCGCTGGGAGAGCTCCAGGGCCTGGCGGTAGGCCGGGCCGTCCAGTTCCAGCACCAGCAGCACCGGCCGGCTCAGTTGGCGCAACAGGGGCCGGCCCGGCGCCTTGCTACCCTTTGAGTCAGTCTCGGGGGCGACCTCCAGGCCCAGGCTCTTCATCTTGGAGGTATCCAGCCAGGCCAGCGGGCGACTCCCAGTGGCCCCGGTGGCCCCAGCGACCGGCATGCGCCATTGCAGCTCCAGGGCCAGGCCGCTGTTCTCCGCATTGGCGCGCCAGTAGGGTTGGCGCAATTCGCGCTGGCTCAGCTTGAGCACGCTGTCGGGGCTGCCGGAGCGGTTCCACGCCACATTGCCCAAGGCCACCGCATTGGTGAGCAGGATCACGGCGATGCCGGCGACCCAGGTATGCACTCTCGACCACGGCTTCATGCTGCCTCCCCTGCTGCCTTGCCGGCCATGCGGCGCAGGCGCTTGATCACCATAAGACCGAGCACGGCCGTGAGCCCCAGGACCAGGAAGAACAGGTACTTGGGCATGAGGTTCCACCACCAGTCGAAAAACTTGGTGTACAGGAAGATGACGAAGAAGGTGACCGCCGTATTCACCGTCTCCGGCCATTGCCGCTTCAAGCCCAGCCAGATGGCGCCGGCGGTGAGGGCGAAGCCGGCAACCTGGTACAGGCCTTCCAGGGTCGCCACCTCCCAGTCCAGGTAGCTTGCCGCCCCCCAGTGGGAGAGCACCAGCACCGGCAGGAACAGGGCCAGCAGGCCGAAGATGCGGTAGATCGGCGGAAAATCCTCGTAGTGCCGGTGCCTCAGGAATTGAGGCAAGCAGAACAGGGCCACGGCCACCGGGAAGAAATTTTCCGGGCGCTGGCCGAAATGGATCCAGTACATGCCGCTCCAGGTGCCGACCCGGGCGGCGGTGAAGGCGATCAGGCAGAGGATGCCCGCCGCCAGCAGCAGGCGCAGGTCGCAGGCATAGGCCAGGAGCAAGGCATAGGCCGCCCAGGCGAGAAAGGCCTTGTCCGACTGGGCCAGGTTGAAAATCTGGCCGAGCATGGAAACGTTGAGCACGAAGCAGGCGAAGGCCACCAGGGCCGCGATCTTGGTGAAATAGCCGGTGGCGTCCCGGGTCTGGATGACCATGGTCAGGGCGAACAGCCCCAGGGAAGCGCCCACCAGAATGCCCACCTGCACCGCCTCGGTGAAGCCGCCCCAGAACTGGTAGAAGAG
>DATEZY010000221.1:0-2265 GCA_035255085.1 Azospira sp.
ATTGGCATCATGCCTTGGGCGCAGCGCCCCACTCGCATCCGATTAGCATTCAGGCTGCAAACAGGCGGGCCAGAGCCTCGCCGGGACTTGGAGCACGCATGAAGGCTTCGCCGACCAGGAAGGCGGAAACGTTGTTCTCCCCCATCAGCGCCACGTCGGCTGGGGCCAGGATGCCGCTCTCGGTGACGACAATACGCTCAGAAGGAATACGCGGCAGAAGGCCCAGCGTTGTTTGCAGGCTGACCTCAAAGCTGCGCAGATTGCGGTTATTGATCCCAATGAGGGGGGTCTTGAGTTGCAGGGCCTGCTCCAGCTCATCGCCGTCGTGGGACTCCACCAGTACGCCCATCCCCAGGTCCATGGCCAGCGCTTCCATTTCCTGCATCTGGACCAGACTCAGGGCAGCGACGATGAGCAGGATGGCGTCCGCCCCCATGGCCCGAGCCTCATAGACCTGGTAGGGGTCCACCAGAAAGTCCTTGCGCAACGCGGGAAGCGCGCAGGCGGTGCGAGCCGCCTGGAGATATTCGGGAGCCCCCTGAAAGTACTGGCGATCGGTCAGGACGGAAAGACAGGCGGCGCCGTGAGCAGCGTAGTCGGCGGCGATGGCTGCGGGGTCGAAGCCCTCCCGAATCACGCCTTTCGAGGGACTGGCCTTCTTGATTTCGGCAATGACTGCTGACTGCCCGGTAGCAATCTTGGCGCGGATGGCGCCGACGAAATCCCGGGCCGGATCGGACTTCACCCGCGCTTCGGCTTCAGCCCGGATGGCAGCCAGGGGCTTGAGACTGGAGGCGGCACTCACCTCCTCGCGCTTGGTGGCGAGAATCTTGTTGAGGATGTCGCTCATGCGGCAGCTCCGGTGAAACGAATGAACTCATCCAGCTTGGCTAGGGCAGCACCGCAGGCGATGGTATCCAGGGCTTTTTCCACCCCCTCGGCCATGGTTTCGGCCAGGCCGGCGACATAGAGGCTGGCACCGGCGTTCAGCGCCACGATGTCCCGGGCGGGGCCGTGCTTGCCCTCCAGGGCGGCCAGCAGCATGACTTTGGACTCTTCCACATTACCCACCCGGATCATCCGGGGATCATGCACGGGCAGATTGAAGTCTTCCGGATGAACTTCGTATTCGTGGATACGGCCATCCTTCAATTCGCCGATGAGGGTACTGCCGGAGTTGGAGATTTCATCCAGGCCCTCCGCGCCAAACACGGTGAAGGCCCGCTGGGCACCCAGGCGCTGCAGGACGCGGATGAGAATGCCCACCAGGTCGGCGTGGAAGACGCCCAGGACCTGACGCTCGGCCCCGGCCGGGTTGGTCAGGGGACCAAGGATATTGAAGATGGTACGTACCCCGAGTTCACGCCGCACCGGGGCGGCGTATTTCATGGCGCCGTGGTGGTTGGGTGCAAACATGAAACCGAGGCCGACCGTATCGATGCACTCGGCGATGCGTTCCGGCGACAGATTGAGATTGACGCCCAGGGCTTCCATGACGTCCGCCGAGCCGCTCTTGGAGGAGACGGAACGACCGCCGTGCTTGGCCACCTTGGCGCCGGCGGCAGCACAGACGAACATGGCCGTCGTCGAAATATTGAAGGTGTGGGCGCCATCGCCGCCAGTGCCGACAATATCCACCACCGCCGACGGGTCCTTCACCGGCACCTTGGTGGCAAATTCCCGCATCACCTGGGCGGCAGCGGCAATTTCACCGATGGTCTCCTTTTTCACCCGCAGACCAACGGTGAGGGCGGAAATCATCACCGGGCTCATTTCGCCGGACATGATGGCACGCATCAGGTCCAGCATTTCGTCGTGAAAAATTTCCCGATGGTCGATGATCCGGGCCAAAGCTTCTTGCGGCGTCATTTGGCGTATTCCTCCAGGAAATTTCTCAGCATGTCGTGGCCGTGCTGGGTCAGGATGGACTCGGGGTGGAACTGCACCCCCTCCACTGCCAGGGTCTTGTGCCGTACCCCCATGATTTCGCCGTCATCGGTCCAGGCGGTAATTTCCAGGCAGTCCGGCAGGCTCTCCCGCTCGATGGCCAGGGAATGGTAACGGGTGCAGATCACCGGATTGGGCAGCCCCTTGAAGACGCCCTTGTCGGTGTGATGCACCGGGGAGGTCTTGCCGTGCATCAGTTGCTTGGCATGGACGATGCGCCCGCCAAAGGCCTCGCCGATGGACTGGTGCCCGAGGCAGACCCCGAGCAACGGAATCTTGCCGGCGAATTCGCGGATGGCAGCCAGGGAAATGCCGGCC
>DATEZY010000222.1:0-9260 GCA_035255085.1 Azospira sp.
CCGTGCAATATGCCTGTAACCCGGATGGCTTACCCTCCCGTCCGGAGCTTCGCGCCTGGGCGCGGGCCGCCCTGGATGTGGATGGCAAGCGTGGCGGGCAAATCACCCTGCGCTTTGTCGATACGGACGAGGGGCAGGCGCTGAACCGGGATTACCGTGGTAAGGATTACGCCACCAACGTCCTGTCCTTTCCCTACGAAGTGGAGCCCGTGGTTTTCGGCGACCTGGTGATCTGCCCCGCAGTCGTGGCCCGGGAGGCTGCCGAACAGGGCAAGACGGCCGAGGCCCACTACGCCCACCTGGTGGTGCATGGTATGCTGCACCTTCAGGGTTATGACCATGAAAACGATGCCGATGCCCGACGCATGGAAGATCAGGAGCGCCAGCTCCTCGCCGGTCTCGGTTATGCCGACCCCTATAGCGGTGAGTGAGGCGTGATGCCCGGGCCTGCCCCGGCATTATGTCTTGCCCCCTGACCCCTTATGGACAGTTCCCCAAGTACCCCCAAACCGACCCTGCTTGAACGCCTCTCCACCCTTCTCCTGCGCGAGCCGGAGGACCGAGAGCAACTCCTCGCCCTGCTGCACTCCGCCTTCGAGCGCGACCTGCTCGATGCCGACGCCCTGACCATCATCGAAGGGGCCATGGCCGCCTCCGAAACCTCCGTCCGCGACGTCATGGTGCCCCGCGCCCAGATGGACGTCATCGATGTGGACGCCCCCCTGGAAAAGCTCATCCCGACGGTCATCGAAGCTGCCCACTCGCGCTTCCCCGTGGTCGGCGAGAGCAAGGATGATGTCATTGGCATCCTCCTTGCCAAGGACCTGCTGCGCTCCATCACCGAGAAGGACTTCCACCTGCGGGACTGGCTGCGTCCCGCCGTGTTCATTCCCGAATCCAAGCGCCTCAATGTGCTGCTGCGGGAATTCCGGGTCAGCCGCAACCACATGGCCATCGTGGTGGACGAGTATGGTGGCGTGGCCGGCCTGGTGAGCATCGAGGACGTGCTGGAGCAGATCGTCGGCGATATCGAGGACGAATACGACTTTGACGAGGCCGAGGACAACATCCTGTTAGACCACTCCGGTCGTTACCGGGTCAAGGCCCTGACCGAGATTGAAGCCTTCAACGCTGCCTTCGGCACCCATTTTGCCGACGAGAACTACGACACCGTCGGCGGCATGGTGCTGCATACCCTGGGCCGGGTGCCCAAGCGCAATGAGGTGGTGGATATCGACGGTACCCGCATCCAGGTATTGCGGGCCGACAGTCGCCGCCTCTACACCCTCCTGGTCGATAGTCCGCGCCACGTCGGTGACGCCGAGTAAGCTTCCCCGCCTCTTTCCGGAAACCTCCCCCCGTTCGCAGGGGGAGCGCCTATGCTCCTGCTGATCTCCCTCCTTCTCGGCGCCGCCGGCGTCGCTGCCTTTGCCCCCCTGGGCTGGTACCCCGTCGCCTGGCTGTCCATGGCCGGCCTGCACCTGCTGGTCTTCGGCTCCCCCTCGCCCCGGGAGAGTGCCCGTCGCGCCTACGTCTTCGGCCTGGGGCATTTTCTCGCCGGGGTTTCCTGGGTCTATGTGAGCCTCCACGACGTGGGAGGCATGCCCCTGCCGGTAGCGGCCTTCGCCACTCTCGCCTTGTGCGCCATCCTGGCCTTGTACCCGGCCCTGGCCGCCTGGGGGGCGCGGCGTTTGGCCGGTTCCGCCCCATCTCCCTTGCGCCAGGCCTTGATCTTCGCTGCCGCCTGGGGCTTGGCTGAATGGGTGCGGGGCTGGTTCCTCACTGGTTTCCCCTGGCTGGCCCTGGGCTATTCCCAGGCGCCGCCCAGTCCCCTGGCAGGCTTCGCTCCCTTGCTGGGCGTCTATGGCCTGTCCTTCCTGACAGTCCTGCTGGCTAGCCTGATCGCCGCGGTTGTCTCGGTCCAGCGGGGCAGGGGAGCGTTGCCGCAGCGTATCGCCGCTACCCTCCTGGCCTTATGCCTGCTCGGTGGCGGCGCCCTGCTGCGCCAGGTGGCCTGGACCAGCCCGGTGGGCGAGTCGGTGCGAGTCGCCCTGCTGCAGGGCAACATCCCCCAGGAACTGAAGTGGCGCCCGGAGCGCTTCATCGACTCCCTGGAAACCTATGTGCGCCTCGCCGCCGCCAACCCGGCTCAGCTCACGGTGCTGCCGGAAACGGCCATCCCCGCTCTTTACGACCAGGTGCCGGCGGAATTCCTGGAGGATCTGCGCCATCTGGCCGGCCGCAGCCATGGCGACGTGCTCATGGGCGTGGCGGTGGGCGACAACGCCACCTATCGCAACAGTGCCGTCACCTTTGGTGCTTCGCCCGCCCAGTTCTACAGCAAGCGCCATCTCGTGCCTTTCGGCGAATATGTGCCGCCGGGCTTCGCCTGGTTCCTGGCCCTGATGCAGATGCCCATGTCCGACTTCACTTCCGGGCCGGCAACCCAGCCTCCCCTGGCCATTGCCGGGCAACAGGTGGCGCCCAATATCTGCTACGAGGACGTCTTCGGCGAGGAACTCATCCATGCCCTGCCGTCTGCCACCCTGCTGGTCAATCTCTCCAACACCGCCTGGTTCGGCCATTCCCTGGCCCAGCCCCAGCACCTGCAGATTTCCCAGCTGCGCGCCCTGGAAACCGGGCGCCCCATGCTGCGCGCCACCAACACCGGCATGACCGCCGTGGTGGATCCGGATGGCACGGTGCGCGACGTCCTGCCTCCCTTCATCCGGGGCGCCCTGGTGGCCGATGTGCAGGGTTACCAGGGGATCACTCCCTATGTCCGCGTCGGCAATGCTGGAGCCCTGGCCCTGATCGGCCTGGCGCTTGTCATCGGCGCTTTGCTCCGGCGTCGCGAAAGCAAGTAAAATCCTTGTTTTTCCGCCATTACTCCCACTTACCATGCCAACTTTCCAGGAAGTGATCCTGCGTCTCCAGAATTTCTGGGACAAACAGGGCTGTGCGTTGCTGCAACCTTATGACATCGAGGTCGGTGCCGGCACCTTCCACACCGCCACCTTCCTTCGCGCCATCGGCCCCGAGCCCTGGGCCGCCGCCTACGTGCAGCCCTCCCGTCGGCCCAAGGATGGCCGCTACGGCGAGAACCCCAACCGGCTGCAGCACTACTACCAGTACCAGGTGGTGATCAAGCCCAGCCCCGACAACATCCAGGAGCTCTACCTGCAATCCCTGGAAGCCCTGGGCATCAACCTCCAGGAGCACGATGTGCGCTTCGTCGAGGACGACTGGGAATCCCCCACCCTGGGCGCCTGGGGCCTGGGCTGGGAAGTGTGGCTGGATGGCATGGAAGTGACCCAGTTCACCTACTTCCAGCAGGTCGGCGGTCTGGACTGCAAGCCGGTGCTGGGCGAGATCACCTATGGCCTGGAGCGCCTGGCCATGTACCTGCAAGGCGTGGATAACGTCTATGACCTGGTGTGGGCCAAGAACGGCGACACCACCATCACCTATGGCGACGTCTTCAAGCAGAACGAAGTGGAGCAGTCCAAGTACAACTTCGAGCACTCCAACGTGGACATCCTGTTCCGCCACTTTTCCGAGCACGAAGCGGAGGCCAAGCGGCTGATGGCCCTGGAGCTGCCCCTGCCGGCTTTCGAGCAAGTGATGAAGTGCTCCCACAACTTCAATCTGCTGGATGCCCGGGGCGCCATCTCCGTCACCGAGCGTGCTGCCTACATCGGCCGCGTCCGCGCCCTGGCCCGGGAAGTGGCCCAGGCCTACTTCAACTCCCGCGAAGCCCTGGGCTTCCCCATGTGCAAGGCATAAGAACATGAACCAGACCCTGCTCATCGAACTGCGTACCGAGGAACTGCCGCCCAAGGCCCTGGCCCGTCTCGGCGAGGTTTTCGCTGCCGGCGTCCATGCCGGCCTGGCGGATCGCAACCTGGTCACCGCCGGCGGCGCCTACGAGTGGTTCGCCACCCCCCGCCGCCTGGCCGTGCAGATTCCCCACGTCCTGGCCCAGGCCCCGGATGCCACCGTGCATGAGAAGGTGATGCCCGTTTCCGTGGCCCTGACTGCCGACGGCAAGCCCAGCCCGGCCCTGCTGAAGAAGATGGAAGCCAAGGGCATTCCCCTGGAAGCCATTGCCGGCTTCGAGAAACGCATGGACGGCAAGTCCGAGACCTTCTTCTACCAGGCGACGGTCAAGGGGGCTGCCCTGGCCGAGGTCCTGGCCGGCGTCGTTGCCGATGCCCTGAAGAAGCTGCCGATCCCCAAGCTGATGCGCTGGGGCAACAAGGACGTGCAGTTCGTGCGCCCGGTGCATGGCCTGATCATGCTCCACGGCGATCGTGTCGTTCCCGGTGAAGTACTGGGCCTCTCCAGCGGCAACACCACCCTGGGCCACCGTTTCCTGGCCAAGGGCGACATCGCCGTTGCCAATGCCGAAGCCTACGCCGCCACCCTGGAAAGCCAGGGCAAGGTCATGGCCTCCTTCGCCCAGCGCAAGGCCAATATCGCGGCCCAGCTGGATGCCCAGGCCAAGGCCTTGAATGCCACTATCAACCCGGCCGAAGGCTTGCTGGATGAGGTTTCCGCCCTGGTGGAGTGGCCCGTGGTCTATGTCGGCGAATTCGAGGCCGAATTCCTGGAAGTACCCCAGGAGTGCCTGATCCTGACCATGCAGCAGAACCAGAAGTACTTCCCCCTGCTCGATGCCAAGGGCAAGCTGCTGAACAAGTTCCTCATCGTTTCCAACATGGCCGTGGCCGACCCGGTGAATATCGTTACCGGCAACGCCAAGGTGGTGCGTCCCCGCCTGTCCGACGCCCGCTTCTTCTACACCCAGGACCGCAAGCAGCCCCTGGCTAGCCGCCTGGAGAAGCTCGGCAGCGTCGTCTATCACAACAAACTGGGCTCCGTGCTGCAGCGCGTGGACCGGCTGGAAGCCCTGGCTGGCGCCATTGCCGCCAAGCTCCATGCTCACGTGGATCAGGCCAAGCGGGCCGCCCGTCTGACCAAGGCCGACCTGGTCACCGACATGGTCGGCGAATTCCCCGAGCTCCAGGGCATCATGGGCCGCTACTATGCCCTCCACGACGGCGAAGCTGCCGAAGTGGCCGATGCCATCCAGGCCCACTATCAGCCCCGCTTCGCCGGTGATGCCCTGCCCCAGGGCAACATTGCCGCTGCCGCCGCCCTGGCGGACAAGCTGGATGCCCTGGTGGGCTTCTTCGGCATCGGCCAGATTCCCACCGGCGACAAGGATCCCTTCGGCCTGCGTCGTGCCGCCCTGGGCGTGCTGCGCATCCTGCTGGAAACCCCGCTGCCCCTGGATCTGGCCGAGATGATCGGCGATGCGGCCAAGGGCTTTGGCCCCGGCGTGCTGCAAGCCGGCTTCGAGACCCAGTTGCTCGACTTCATGTTTGATCGCCTGCGCGGCTATCTCAAGGATGCGGGCCACGGCCAGGATGCCATCGAGGCAGTGCTGGCCCAGCAGCCGATCCGCATCGACCGGGTGGTGCCCAAGCTGGAGGCGGTGCGCGCCTTTGTCCTATTGCCCGAGGCCCAGGCTCTGGCTGCGGCCAACAAGCGTATCGGCAATATCCTCAAGAAGGCCGAGGGTGCTGTGGCTGGCGAACCGGAGCTGGCCCTGCTGCAGGAGCCAGCAGAAAAGGCCCTGTTCGAACGGGTCGTCCAGCAGGCGCCCCAGATCAAGTCCTTCGTCGCCAACGAGGACTACGCCGATGCCCTGAAGGCCCTGGCCAGCGTCCGCGCCGAAGTGGATCGCTTCTTCGACGAGGTCATGGTCATGGCCGAGGAGCCTCTGGTGCGGGCCAACCGCCTAGCCCTGCTCAAGGCCCTGTCCGATCAGCTCAACGCCGTGGCCGACATCTCCCGCCTGGCCGTGGAGAAGTAAGCGATGAAGCTGATCGTCCTCGACCGGGATGGGGTCATCAATTTCGACTCGGCCCAGTTCATCAAGTCGCCGGCGGAGTGGAAGGCCATTCCCGGCAGCCCGGAAGCCATCGCCAAGCTGAACCAGGCGGGCTACCGAGTGGTGGTGGCCACTAACCAGTCGGGGGTGGGGCGCGGGTTGTTCGACATGGATACGCTCAATGCCATCCACGAGAAGATGCACAAGACGGTACAGGCTGCCGGCGGCCGTATTGACGCCATTTTCTACTGCCCCCACGCCGCCGATTCCCAGTGCGATTGCCGCAAGCCCAAGCCCGGCATGTTTAATCGTATCGCTGCCTGCTACAACTCGGACCTGAAGGACGTGCCGGCCATCGGCGATTCCCTGCGCGACTTGCAGGCCGCTGCCGCGGCCGGTGCCCTGCCGATCCTGGTGCTCTCCGGCAAGGGCGAGAAAACCCTGGCCGATGGCGGGCTGCCCGAAGGTACCCAGGTCTTCCCGGACCTGGCTGCTGCCACGGCCCACCTGCTTGGCGACAACGGCAATGGGGGCAAGACATCATGATGCTGCTGCGTTCCCTGTTGTTCATGGTGGCCGTGACGGCCATCACCATGGTGGCCGGTATCCTCGTCACCATCGGCATCCTGCTGCCCATGTCGCTCCGCTACGCCATCATCGCCCTGTGGCGCAAGGGCTTCATGGGCCTGGCCGCTGGCGTACTGGGTATCCGCATGCAGGTCCTGGGCCGGGAGAACATTCCCGCCGAGCCCTCGGTGATCCTCGCCAAGCACCAGTCCGCCTGGGAGACCGTGGCCCTGCAGGAAATTTTTCCGCCCCTGGTATTCGTGCTGAAAAAGGAATTGCTGCGCATGCCTTTCTTCGGCTGGGGCCTGGCGGCCATGAAGATGATTTCCATTGACCGTAAGGCCGGCAAGGATGCCCTAGGCCAGGTGGTGGAGCAGGGCAAGGATCGCCTCAAGGCTGGTTATTGGGTGGTGATCTTTCCCGAGGGGACTCGCGTCGCTCCGGGTGAGAAACGCCGCTACAAACCGGGCGGAGCCCATCTGGCGGTGAAGGCCGGGGCCAAGGTGGTGCCGGTAGCCCATAACGCCGGCGAAGTGTGGCCGCGCCAGGTTTTCCCCAAGTGCCCGGGGACCGTCACTGTGAGCATCGGACCTGCCATCGACTCCACCGGCCTGACCGAAGTGGCCCTCAATGCCCAGGTCGAGGCCTGGATTGAGGGCGAGATGCGGCGGATCTCTCCCCATCGCTACAAGGATGCCCCTGTCTCAGCTTGATCTGGCCCTCTTCGCCGAAGACGGCCGCTCCCGGCCCCACGCCGATGCCCGGGGCGCCGCCCTGTTGCTCGGCGAGCGCCTGGTGCCGTACCAGCTTCGGCGCAGCCGGCGCCGTACCATCGGCCTGGCCATCGATCACCGGGGCCTGCGCGTCGGGGCGCCGCTCCGGGCCAGCCTGCGGGATATCGAGAGCGTCATCCGCCAGCACGGCAACTGGGTCCTGGCCAAACTCGACGAGTGGCGCCAGCGCCCGGCACCGGCCGATACCCGCCTGATCCTCCGGGACGGCCTGGAACTCCCCTATCTCGGCGCCCCCCTGACTCTGCGTCTGGAGCCCCTGGGCGCCGGCCGTAGCCGTGCCCTGTGGGCGGCGGATGGTGCCTTCCTGACCCTTTGCCTGCCCCGGGAGGGCGATCCGGGGCCCCTGCTCGAGCGCGCCCTGCGGGAGCGGGCCCGGGAGTGCTTCGGCCAGCGCCTGACCCATTACACCGATGCGCTGGGGGTGCCCCAGCCGCCCCTGGCCCTTTCTTCTGCTCGCACCCGCTGGGGCAGCTGCAGCCTGAAGAGTGGTATCCGGCTTAACTGGCGGCTGATCCACTTTCCCCTGCCGGTTCTGGATTATGTGGTCGCCCACGAGGTGGCCCACCTCAAGCATATGAACCACTCCCCCCGTTTCTGGTCCGTGGTGGAGCAGCTCTATCCCGACCACGCCCAGGCTCGGGCCGAACTCAAGCGCCTGGGGCCCCAGTTGCCCCACTGGTGACCTTATCCACGCCACGAAAGGACTTCCGATGCGTCTCCTCCACACCATGCTCCGGGTCGGTGACCTGGACCGCTCCCTGGCCTTTTACACCGAAGTGCTGGGTATGCAGCAGCTGCGCCGCCAGGACTATCCCGAGGGCCGCTTCACCCTGGCCTTCGTTGGCTACGGTCCGGAAGCCGAAGGGGCGGTGATCGAGCTCACCCACAACTGGGATACCCCGTCCTATGAACTGGGCAATGGCTTTGGCCACGTTGCCCTGGAGGTGCCCGATGCCTACGCGGCCTGCGCCGAAATCAAGCGCCGTGGCGGCAAGGTGGTGCGGGAGGCCGGTCCCATGAAGCACGGCACCACGGTGATCGCCTTCGTCGAAGACCCCGACGGCTACAAGATCGAACTGATTCAGCAAAAAACCTGAAGCAGGCGTGTCTGATGCCTTAGCGGTGCTCCTGCGTCAAACCGCAGTGAAGGCGATGTGGATCAAGGTGGAAGCTGGGGGCGTTGCCTAGACTTCAGTTTCAAGGCGATGCGGAGTGAGCTGGCTCGGTCTGCTGGCGTTGTTCGGCCAGAAGCCCATTCACAGCAGGGGGGCGATTGTCACCCGGTTCGCGAAGAAGACTCTCCCCCGCCTCAGTGGCCGAAGCCATGGATCTTATCGGAGGTTAATAGGCGCTTATGAGCTTTCCCGCTTTTTTTGCCCAGGTACCCCGTATCACCCTGCGGGACCCCCTGGCTGAGTTCCTGGGGGCGGCGGAAGGCGGCCTGATCGAATATGGCTATGCCGATGCTGTGCGCCTGGCAGGTCATTCCTGTCCGACGGTGGCTGGCGCCTATCTGCTCACCTGCCATGCCCTGACCAGTCTCTACGAGGGAGATTTGCCGGAGCGGGGCAATATCCGGGTCGAATTCCTCGCGTCCCCGGACCAGGGCGTCACTGGCGTGATCGCCAGCGTTGTTACCCTGCTGACCGGCGCTGCGGGTGAAGGAGGCTTCAAGGGGCTGGCCGGAAATTTTTCCCGGCGCCAGTTGCTACAGTTCGGGGCGGCAGGCGTTCAGGGCGAGGTCCGTTTTACCCGCATCGATACCGGCGCCAGCGCGGACGCTAGTCTCAATTTAGGCCCAGTTCCCGCCGACCCCGCCATGGGGCCCCTGCTGCAGCAGATTCTCGCCGGCGAGGCGCCTCCCCAGGCCCTGCAGGCCTTTGCCGGGCTGTGGCAGGATCGGGTGCGGCGGCTACTCCTAGAGCATTGGGATGATCCCCAGGTCCTGAGCCTACGGTGTAATTGAGCCCCAAGCCCCGCCCGAGCGCGGGGCTTTTTTT
>DATEZY010000223.1:0-14756 GCA_035255085.1 Azospira sp.
CCGTCTCGCCGCCGTGGGGCGCCGTATTGGCCCTACCTTGGGCTATATCCTGGGCCCACAGGTCCAGGGTCTGGGGCTCGTCACGGTAGATGTCGTCCCAGGCCCGGCCCTCCCAGCGGCCGAAGTGCATCTCCTGGAGACGGGCATCCAGGGCCGGCTCCGGGCTCAGGGCCTGGGCCAGAAGCCGGCAGCGGGTCAAGGGGCTGGAAAACAACGGCACACCTGGCGGCAGGAGGGGGCGCAAACGCCCCGCGGCCACCCTACCCTCCGCCTCTTCCGCCGCCAGGGCCAGGTCGGTGCTGCCGTAGCACAGGCCGGCAGACGCCGCCGGGCGGGGATGACGAATGAGAAAGATGTCTAGCTGAAGGTCCACAGCAACCCCAGGTAGAAAGCCAGTTCGGCACCCTGCTGGGTGGCGCCAAGACAGTCGCCGGTGTAGCCGCCCAGGCGGCGCTGTAGCAGCCTCGCGAGCCAGAGGGTCATCGCTCCGGCCAAGAGGCAGCCGCGTAGGGCCGGGCCCGGAGGCAGGAGGAGCAGGCCAGCCAGGGCGAAAGCACCGGCCAGGACCAGTTCGCCATTGCCGATGGGGTTCGCCAGGGGCCTGGCCTTGGACGGCGTATCGTCCGGGCGCACGTAGTCCAGGGTGCGCAGCAGCAGCGTGGCGCAGAAGCGGGAAACCGCATGACCAGCCACCAAGGCGGCGGGGATCCACACTTCCTTGAGTTCGATGAGGGCCATGAACTTGCCCAGGAGCACCAGGACCATGGTCACCACGCCGTAGCTGCCGACCCGGGAGTCCTTCATGATGGCCAGGGCCTGCTCACGGGTCCAGCCGCCGCCTAGGCCATCGGCCATGTCCGACAGGCCGTCCTCGTGGAAGGCGCCGGTGGCATAGATGGTGGCCCCCATGGCTGCCAGCACCGCCAGGGTCTTGGGCCAGACGAGGCCGGCCAGGGTGTAGACCAGGGCGGCGATGGCCCCCACCAGCAGCCCCACCGCCGGGAAATAGCGGGCCGAGCGCTGCAACCCCTCCGCCGAGTAGCCGACCCAGGCCGGCACCGGCAGGCGGGTGAAGAATCCCAGGGCGCCGAAGAAGTATTCCAGCTCCCGGCGGACGGCCGTCAGACTCACGCTTTGTCGCTCACCCCGGCCGACTCGAAGCTGGCCATTTCGTTGAGGAAATTCACCGCCGCCTGGACCAGGGGCCAGGCCAGGGCGGCGCCGGTGCCCTCGCCCAGGCGCAGACCCAGGTCGAGCAGCGCGGAACGGCCCAGCACCTGCATCTGGGCCCGGTGGCCGGGCTCGGCAGAGGCGTGGCAGAAGATGCAGTAGTGCAGCACTTCGGGATAGAGGCGGGCGGCCACCAGCAGGGCCGAGGTGACGATGAAGCCGTCCACCAGCACCAGCACCTTGGCCTCGGCAGCGGCGAGGAAGGCCCCCACCATCTGGGCGATCTCGAAGCCGCCGAACTCGGCCAGCACCGCCAGGGGTGCGGAATCGCCACCAGCAGACAGGTAGCGGGTAGCGGCCTTGGCCAGCAGGTCGTGCTTGCGCGACAGGCCGGCATCGTCCAGGCCGGTGCCGCGGCCGATGCAGGCGGGCAGGCCGACATCGGCCAGGAAGTGGGTCAGGAGGGAAGCGGCAGCCGTATTGCCGATGCCCATTTCGCCGAAAGCCACCACATTGGCGCCATCCCGCACTGCCTGGCGCACCAGCTCGGCGCCAGCGGCCATGGCCCGGTCCCGCTCGTCGGCGGTCATGGCCGGCTCTTCCAGGTAATTGCGGGTGCCGGGAGCGATCTTGGCATTCACTAGGCCGGGGCGATCGCCAAAGTCATGGGCCACGCCGGCATCCACTACGGACAGGCCCAGGCCGTTCTGGCGGGCAAAGACGTTGATGCCGGCACCGCCGGCGAGGAAATTTTCCACCATCTGCCAGGTCACGTCCTGGGGATAGGCGGAGACGCCGGCCTTGGCCGCGCCGTGGTCGCCGGCAAAGACAAACAGATGGGGCTTGTTCAGGCGCGGCGTCAGGCTCTGCTGCACCATGCCGATCTGCAGGGCCACTTCCTCCAGCAGACCCAGGGCACCCAGGGGCTTGGTCTTGGTGTCGATCTTGTGCTGCAGGGCCTGGAACAGGCCCATGTCGGGGGCGGCGATGGCAAAGGCGGGAGCGGTCATGGCGGTGGCGGCAGGGTGGCGAAAGAAGGCCGGAATTATACCCCTGCCCCTGTGCTACCCTTGCGCCCCATGCGAGAACTGATTTTAGGTGGCGCCCGCTCCGGCAAGAGCGCCCTGGCGGAACAGCGGGCCCAGGCCAGCGGCCTGGAAGTGGTCTATATCGCCACCGCCCGCCCCCTGACGCCGGATGCCGATCCGGAAATGGCCCGCCGCATCGCCCACCACCGGGAGCGCCGTCCCGCCACCTGGGGCCTGGTAGAAGAACCCCTGGCCCTGGCCGAGACCCTGGTGCGTCACGCCGCGGCGGAGCGCTGCCTGCTGGTGGACTGCCTCACCCTGTGGCTGACCAACCTGCTGTTTGCCGGCCAGGGCGCCCGCCAGGCCGAGGCCGGGGAAAAACTGGACTGCCCCCAGCTGGCCGGGGAAATCCAGTCCCTGGTGGACACCCTGCCCCGCCTGCCGGGCCACATCATCCTGGTTTCCAACGAGGTGGGCTGGGGCATCGTCCCCATGCACCCGATCTCCCGCCTGTTCAGCGACGAACAGGGCCGCCTCAACCAGCGCGCCGCCGCGGCCTGCGACCAGGTCACCCTGGTGGCCGCCGGCCTGCCCCTGCGCCTGAAGTAGCGCCCGGCCTCTCCAAAAAAAGCCAAGGCCGCCAGTGGCAACCCGGGAGGGCTGCCGCTGGCGGCCTTGTGCTTTATAGCCAACCGGAGGGGACGAGGTGCAGTTCGGCGGCTGAGGGCTGAAATTTAGTCGCCGTGCACCAGGGCCGACAATTCCCGGTTGAGCAACGTTTCATCGCCCAGGTTCAATTCCACCAGACGGCGCAGGTGGCTGATGCTGTCCAGATCGATGCTCTCGCAGCGCACCCCGACCAGATTGCCTTCCACATGGGCCAGGCGGCCCTCCATGGAAACCACGGCATCGGCGTGATTGAGGGGAATGTCGAGGCGGCAAGCCTCATACGAATTGGCTTTCCAGCCCGGGGCCATGGCCAGCAGGGCGCCCTTGAGGGAAAGATCCTGGATTTCGCCGCTGTGGCGCCCACCGCTGGCGGTGCTCAGGGTGGCATGGGTGTGGAACAGGATGCGGGTGAAGTGGCGTCGCTCTTGGCTCATGGCGGCCTCCCGGAGAGGGGTTCTGCCAGGCGAGAAGCTCGCCGGGCAGAGGTTTTGGTGGCAGGTTATTTGCCCCGCATGTTACCCCAAAGCAGCTTATGCAGTTGCACCTGCAGGCGCACCGGCAGACCGTCCGCCAGGATCCACTCCGCCAGGGTAGCCGGGGTGAGCTGGCCCTGGACCGGGGAAAAGAGCACCGGGCAGCGCCTGGCCAGGTCGTGTTCCCGCAGTTTGGCCACGGCCCAGTCGTAATCGGCCCGATCCGCCAGGACCAGCTTCAGCTCGTCCCGGGGAGTCAGGCATTCAAGGTTTTCCCAGCGGTTCTTAGCTTCTTCGCCGGAGCCCGGGGCCTTGAGATCGACGATTTTCGATACCCGGGGATCGACGCCGGAGACATCCAGGGCGCCGCTGGTTTCCAGGGAAACGTCATAGCCCGCGTCGCACAGGGCGGTGAGCAGGGTGAGACAGCCCTTTTGGGCCAGGGGCTCGCCACCGCTGACGCAGACGGTGCGGGTAGGGTGGCACGCCACCTCGGCCAGGATGGCGGCCACGGTCATGGGCTGGCCACCGGAAAAGGCGTAGGCCGTATCGCACCAGACGCAACGCAGGGGACAGCCGGTGAGGCGGACAAACACCGTCGGCAGGCCGACCCGGGAGGTCTCGCCCTGGAGGGAGAAAAATATTTCGCTGATTTTCAGCGTCGGCTCGGTCATGACAGGGGGCGACAGGTTAGAGCTGCAGATAGCAAAAAAGGCGCCCCAAAGGACGCCGAACAGAGGGTGGCCTGAAAAGACCACGGGGAACGCCAGGCGTTCCCCGCGTCAGGCGCTTACTTCTTTTTCAGCCGCTGGCGGGCGGATTCGGCCGCCGGCGCGGCCGGATACTTGGCCACCAGGGTCTCCAGGGCCTTTTTTGCCGCCTTGGCATCGCCCAGCTCCTGCTGGCAGGTGGCGATGTTGAGCAGGGCATCCGGGGCCTTGGGGCTGTCCGGCCACTTGGCCACGACCACATTCTGGGCGTCGATGGCCTTCTTGCAGTCGCGCAGGGCGAAGTGGCTGTTGCCCAGCCAGTACTGGGCCGAAGGCGCCAGGCTGCTGTCCGGGTGGTTCTTGACGAAGCCATCCAGGCTATTGGCCGCTTCCTTGTACTTGCCGGCCTTGAAATAATTCAGGGCCCCTTCGTATTCCTTGGCTTCCGCCGCAGGATCGGACTTGGGCGCTGCGGCAGCAGCAGGGGTGCCGCTTCCCGGGCGAGGCTCCTCGCCGGCGGGCGGTGTGGCCGCCCCTGGCGCAGCCGGACCTTCCAGCTTGCGCAGACGGGTATCCAGGTCGATGTAGAAATCCTTCTGGCGCTTCTGGGCCGCATCCAGTTCGTAGGTCAGGACCTCCACCTGGCCGACCATCCGTGCCAGATCGGCGCGCAGGGCCTCGATCTGGTTGGAGAGTTCGAGCTGGCCGCGGGTCGCGGCTTCCAGCTTGTCCAGGCGTTCGGCCGTGGTGGCCTTGAGGTCGCCGATCTGACGCCGGGCCTCTTCGTCGTCGAAGAGCCCGGCGTGTGCCGGCACAGCCGCCCCGAGGGCCGCCAGGAGCGCCGCCGTGGTGGCTAGCCAGCGGGCCTTCATTTAGAACTCGCCGTTGTACAGGATGTCGGCGCGACGGTTTTCCGCGTAAGCGGATTCGTCGTGGCCTTCGGCCTTGGGCTTTTCTTCGCCCAGGCTGACGGATTCCAGCTGGTCTTCCTTCACACCCAGCAGGCCCATGGCCTTCTTCACGGCGTCGGAACGCTTCTGGCCCAGGGACAGGTTGTACTCGCGGGAGCCGCGCTCGTCGGTGTTGCCCTGGATCAGGATCTTGGCGTCGCGGTGGGCAGCTAGGTACTTGGCGTGAGCGGCGACCAGTTCCTTGTACTCATCCTTGATGTCGTACTTGTCGTAGTCGAAATACACGCTGCGCTTGTAGAGCACGTTCTTCGGATCGTTGTAGGGCTTCATGGACACGTCACCGCTACCAACACCGCCAACGCTGGTGGCGTTGCGGGATTCCACACCGGCACCGGACTGCTCGGGAGCGGCGGGCTGGCTGCCGCAACCGGTGAGCATACCGGCAGCAAGGGTGGCGATCAGGGCGGGCATTACAAGTTTGCGCATTGCTGTACTCCTGGGGGAAAGAGCTTTATTTGAGATACGGGCCCCACGCCGGCTCACGAACATCGCCGGCGGAGACGGAAAGGCGCTGCTTGACCCGGCCATCGGAAGAAATGGCAGAAAGCAGGCCGCGGCCGCCCACATCGGTAGCCAACACGATCATGCGGCCGTTGGGGGCGAAACTGGGAGACTCATCCTTGTGGGAGTCGCTCAAAATCTGGGTTTGCCGGCTCGCCAGATCCATGATGGCAAGCTGGAAACGACCGGAGTTGCGGGTGATGAAGGCCAGGCTGCGGCCGTCGGGGGACGGGCGGGGCGTGACGTTGTAGGAGCCTTCGAAAGTCACCCGCTGGACATCGCCGCCACCGACGGAAACCCGGTAGATCTGGGGGCTGCCGCCCCGGTCCGAAGTGAAGTAAAGGGTCTGGCCGTCGGGCGCAAACTGGGGTTCGGTGTCGATGCCGGAGGAAGACACCAGGCGCTGCACCCCGGAGCCGTCGGCGTTGATGCTGAAAATCTGGGAGCCGCCATCCTTGGACAGGACGATGGCCAGGCGGCGGCCGTCCGGGGACCAGGCGGGAGCCGAGTTGGAACCCTTGAAGTTGGCCACCACGGTGCGCCGGCCGGTAGCCAGGGTGTGCACGTAAATCACCGGCTTCTTGTTCTCGAAGGAGACATAGGCCAGACGCCCGCCGTCCGGCGACCAGGCGGGGGAAATAATCGGTTCCTTGGAGACCAGGGCGGCCTGGGCATTCTGGCCGTCGGCATCGGCGACCTGCAGCTCGTAGCGGCCGGAATGCTTGACCACATAGGCGATGCGGGTGGAGAAGTAGCCGGGCTCGCCGATCAGCTTCTCATAAATGTAATCTGCGATGCGGTGGCCGGCGGCGCGCAGCATGGGGGCCGAGGTAACGAAGGCGACGCCGCCCAGGGAGCCCTGCTTGGGCACATCGTAGAGGCGGAAGCGGGTTTCGTAGCGGCCGGAACCATCGCCCACCAGGCTACCGCCGACGAAGGCATCGGCACCCTTGGAGCGCAGGCCGCCGAAATCCACATTATCGGTTTCGCTCACCGGCGCGGGACCGGGCTCCACCAGCTTGAACAGGCCGCTGCGCTCCAGGTCGGCACGGATGACCGAGGTCAGGGCCCGGGTGTAGCCGGAATCGCCGACAAAGTCGGCAATGGCCACCGGAATGCGGCGAGCGCCGGCACCGGTGATTTCGATGGACAGTTGGGCCTGGGCCGAACCCAGGGCGAACAGGAGGGAAACGCTGGCAAGCAGACGGGCAACGGCGGGAGCGATGGCAGGCATGCGTCAGACCCAGGGCCGGAAAAAGCGCCGATTATACCGCCTCCCTTTTGTCACGCTACGTAACCGATGGTAACAAAACGACTTTATGTCTCAGCCTGCCGACCTGCCGCGCAAAAGGCGGCTGGCCGACAAGCCAGCGACAATTAACGGGGGCAGCCGGAGGCTTCCTCCTGGGGGCAGAAGGTGAGGTTGAGCTCCCGCTGGAAAGCCGAATGGTCGTCCGGCAGGGGCAAGGGCGAAGAACGGTTGATGGCCCGCTCCACGGCGCTGTCGTAGCTGGGCACGCCGCTGGACTTGACCATCTTGACGCTGATGATTTCACCACTGGGCAGCTGGGTGACGATGAACTTGGCGGTGGGATTGCCGTTCACGCTGACAAAGCCCAGGTTGCCGCGGATCTTCGCCCGGATCTTGTCACCATAGGAACCCAGGGCCTTGCTGTGGGCACCGGCAGCGGCACCTTCACGGCCCGCTGCCTGCTGCATGGCCATTTCCCGATTCAGCTGTTCGCGCTGGGCGGCCAGGGTCTGCTGGCGCTTGATCTGCTGCTGCTCGCGCTCCAGTTCCTTGGCGAAATCGGGAACCTCGGGTTTCTTGGGTTCTTCTTTCTTCGGCTCCGGCTTCTTCGGTTCTTCCTTCTTGGGCTCGACCTTAGGCTCGGGCTTCTTGGGTTCTTCCTTCTTCGGCTCGGGTTTCTTCTTCTCGTCCTTCAAGGCGATGTCGGGTTTGACCACCGGCTTGAGCTCCGGCTTCGGCTCGGGTTTTGGCTCGGGTTTTGGCTCAGGTTTTGGCTCAGGCCGGGGTTCGGGCTTGGGCTCCGGTTTTGGCTCCGGCTTCGGCGGTTCCACCACGGGGGGCGGCGGGGCTGGCCGGCCGGTGCTCTGGGGCACATCGCTCCACAGCTCCACCTCCACCGCTTCGTGCTTGGTCTGCCAATGCACGCCGAAAAACAGGAAACCGGCCAGCAGGGCATGGACCAGAATGGCCAGGATCAGGGCCTTGCGCTTGCCCGGCTCCTCCGGCCGTTCGAAGGGCATATCTGTGCCGGCTCTCATCTGGGGCATCACTTGCGCACGGTCTCCAGGCCGACCCGCTTGATGTTCTGCTGCTTGATCTGGTCCAGCACTTCGAGCACCGCGTCGTAGCGGGCGGCCTTGTCGCCCACCACCAGCACCGGCAGGTCGGGATTCTGGGCCAGCTCATCGGCCAGGAGGCCGTTCAGTTCGTTGCGCTCGACGCGCTTGTCCTTACCCTTGCCGTCCGGCACCGCCAGGGAGCCGTCAGCCTTGACGATGACCCGGTAGGGATCCTTCGGCACCTCAGAGGACTTGGCGGTGCTGGGCAGATCCACCGAGCCGGTCTGCATCATGGGCGTGGCCACCATGAAGATGACCAGCAGCACCAGCATGACGTCGATGTAAGGAACGACGTTGATTTCGTTTTTGAGACGACGGGGACGCATGGCGGTTCGTCCTTAACGCATCTGCCGTTGCAGGATGTTGGAGAACTCTTCCATGAAGCTCTCGAAGCGGGTGGCCAGGCGGTCGATGTCGTGGGCAAAGCGGTTGTAGGCGAGCACCGCCGGGATGGCGGCGAAGAGGCCGATGGCGGTGGCCACCAGGGCTTCGGCGATACCGGGCGCGACCGAGGCCAGGGTGGCCTGACCGACGTTGGAGAGGCCGCGGAAGGCGTGCATGATGCCCCACACGGTGCCGAACAGGCCGATATAGGGGCTCACCGAACCGACGGAGGCGAGGAAGGCCAGGTGGGCTTCCAGGTCGTCGATCTCGCGCTGGTAGGTGGCGCGCATGGCGCGGCGGGAGCCGTCCACCACGTCCTTGGCTTCCAGGTTCTTCTGGCCCCGCAGCTTAGTGAATTCCCGGAAGCCGGCCTCGAAGATGCGCTCCTGGGCGCCGGCATGGTGGCGATCATTGACCGCGCTCTGATACAGGTTGTTCAGGTCGCCGCCGCTCCAGAAATCGCGCTCGAACTGCTCGCTCTGGTTGCGCGCGTTCTTCACCGCATAGACCTTGCGGAAGATGTAGTACCAGGACATGAAGGAGACGCTGGCGAGCAGGGCCATCACCACCTGGACGACGGCGCTGGCCTGGGTAATGAGGGAGAGGATGGAGAGGTCTTGGGTGACGTTCATTGCAGGGCTTCCAGTTTTTCGTGCAGGAATGCGGGGATGGGGGTGGATTTCATGACATCGAGCTTGACGCAGGCAATCTGGACGGTGCCGGTGACGAGTTCTTCCTCGCAACGGCGGATGTGCTGGCGGAAAACGATCTGGGCGCGGCCGAGCTTTTCCACTTCCAGGCCCACCGTCAGCTGGTCGTCGAGCCGGGCCGGCTTGCGGTAATCGACATGCACCGAGCGCACCACGAAGGCGATGCCCGGATCACGCTGCAGATCGCACTGTTCGTGGCCGATGGAACGCAGCCACTCGGTGCGGCAGCGCTCGAAAAAGCGCAGGTAATTGGCGTAATAGACCACCCCGCCGGCATCGGTGTCCTCGTAATAAACGCGCACCGGAATGACGAAGGCGTTGGGCTTCTGGGGCTGGATCATGGCGCTATTTTAATAAAGGGGCCGGGGCACGGCCTGTAACAGTGTGTGAGAGACAGCTTGCTCATTCCCCGGAAAGCAGGTCCCGGCCACCGGGAGCGCCGTGTTCCAGGCCCAGATGGCGGTAGATGGCGGGAGTCGCCACCCGCCCCCGGGGCGTGCGCTGCAGGTAGCCCTGCTGGATCAGGTAGGGCTCAAGCACGTCCTCGATGGTGTCCCGGGCCTCGCCGATGGCGGCCGCCAGGTTATCCACCCCCACCGGTCCGCCGGCGAACTTCTCAATCATGGCCAGGAGCAGCTTGCGGTCCATCATGTCCAGGCCGCCATGGTCCACGTCGAGCATGGTCAGGGCGGCATCGGCCACTTCCCGGGTGATGACGCCGCCAGCCTTCACTTCCGCGTAGTCCCGCACCCGGCGCAGCAGGCGGTTGGCGATGCGCGGCGTACCCCGGGAACGGCGGGCGATTTCCAGGGCGCCTTCCGGCTCGATGGCCACGTTGAGCAGCTGGGCCGAGCGGGTAACGATGTGGGTCAGCTCCTGGGCGTTGTAGAACTCCAGCCGGGCGACGATGCCGAAGCGATCGCGCAGCGGGTTGGTCAGCATGCCGGCCCGGGTGGTGGCCCCGACCAGGGTGAAGGGCGGCAGGTCCAGCTTCACCGAGCGGGCTGCCGGGCCTTCGCCGATCATGATGTCGATCTGGAAATCCTCCAGGGCCGGGTAGAGGATTTCCTCCACCACCGGCGAGAGACGGTGGATTTCGTCGATGAACAGGACGTCGTGGGGTTCCAGGTTGGTCAGTATGGCGGCCAGGTCGCCGGCCCGCTCCAGCACCGGCCCGGATGTCTGGCGCAGATTCACCCCCATCTCGGCGGCAACGATGTGGGCCAGGGTGGTCTTGCCCAGGCCCGGCGGGCCGAACAGCAGCACGTGGTCGAGGGAGTCGCCGCGCCGCTTGGCGGCATTGATGAAAATGGACAGCTGCTCCCGGATCTTGGCCTGGCCCACATAGTCCGCCAGACGCTTGGGCCGCAGGGCCCGCTCGATCACGTCCTCCTGGGGCGACTGGGGATCGGCGGCGACCAGGCGGGCGTCGCTGAAGGCATCGGTCTCGATCATGGGTGGGCGGCAGCGGCAGTCTTGCGGAATTGTTCCAGCAGGGGGGCCACATCCTTGGCCAGGGCGCCGTAATAGGCGCGCAGGGTGGCCGAGGGAGCAGTGAGGCGATCCGACAGGTCCATGCTGGCGATCTTGCGCAGCTTCACCACCAGGGGCGGCGGCGGGGTCGCCATATCGGCCTTGGCCGCCCGCTCGCCGGCAGCCTGCATGGCCTGGCTCAGGGCCAAGCCGTCCGGATCGGCATCGGGCACCTTGCCGCCGAGGAAGTTGGTGGGCTGGAGCAGGATGAAGGCCTCGGCCACCACACCGGCGTCCCGGTCTTCCCGGGACTGGGACTGGAGGTGCTTGAGGGCGGCTGCGCGCTCGTCGGCGCTGGCGCTCTCCACGGCCTGGGCGTAATAACGCTCATAGGGGCCGGCGACATCCGCGGCCGGCAACATGGCGGCCAGGCGCTCCAGGAGCTGGGCCTCCGCCTTCTGCCAGAGGGGCTGGGCCGGGGTCCAGGTGTCGCCCAGCTTGGCCTGTTCGCCGACGCGCAGCAGCATGGCCCGCACATTGGCCCGGGTCACCCGGGGTAACAGGTCGTCCTTGTAGGCGGCGGGGCGGGCGGAAGCCAGGCTCACCAGGGCCGCGGTCGGCGCTGCGGATTCCTTGGCAGCTGCCGCCTTGTTCGCACCGGCGGCCAGGGAAGGCAGGGGGGCCAGCACCAGGGCGGCCAGCAGGGCAGCCACGGCAGCGCGGCAGCAGTCAGGACGATTCAAAAAGGACGGCATCACGGTCACACTCGCAGGAGCCGCCGGGCAGCGCGGCAGGGGTGGAAAAAGCGGCATTGTACCCCCGCCACCGCCGCTCAGGACTTGGCCAGGAGCTTCAGGGCCTGGCGAATGCCGTCGGACACGGACACCCCGGCGGGCAGCTGCTTGAGGGCCGCCCCGGCCTCCCGGTCGTTGTAGCCCAGGGCCAGGAGGGCATTGAGGATGTCCTGCTGGTCATCGTGCACCAGCACCACGGCGGCCGGGCCGGTGGTCGGCAGCTTGTCCTTCAGCTCCAGGAGCAGGCGCTCGGCGGTCTTCTTGCCGATGCCCGGCACCTTGGTCAGGCGACCGGCTTCCTGGCGCGCCACGGCGCCGGCCAGGTCGGCCACGGACAGGCCGGAGAGGATGGACAGCGCCATGCGGGGACCGACGCCGGAGATCTTGATCAGCTGGCGAAAGGTGGTCCGCTCCTGCTCGGTGAGAAAGCCGAAGAGGAACTGGCCGTCCTCCCGCACCACGAAGTGGGTCAGCAGGGTCACCTTGTCCCCCACCCCGGGCAGGTTGTAGAAACTGCTCATGGGCACATCCACCTCGTAGCCGACGCCGTGCACGTCCAGCACCACCTGGGGCGGGTTCTTTTCGGCCAGGAGGCCGGTGAGTCTTCCGATCATTGGTTTTTCCTAGAAGGAGGAGCTTGCATGAGACGGCCGCCCTTGACCCGCAGGCCGGCGGTAGCGATCACTCCGAGCCCCTGGCCGCCGTGGGCGTGGGCGATGGCGCAGGCCAGGGCATCGGCGGCATCGGGCGACGGCTCGCCGGGCAGGCTGAGGAGGCGCCTCACCATGTGCTGCACCTGTTCCTTGGCTGCCTTGCCGTTGCCCACCACCGCCTGCTTCACCTGCAGGGCGGTGTATTCCCCCACCGGCAGGCCGGTGGACACCAGGGCGGTGATGGCCGCGCCCCGGGCCTGGCCGAGGAGCAGGGTGGACTGGGGATTGACGTTCACGAACACCTTTTCCACCGCGGCCTGGGCCGGGCCATGGGTGGCGATGATTTCCCGGATGCCCTTGTAGATCACCTCCAGGCGCTCCGGCAGGGTCTTGGTGTCATCGGTGCGGATGCAGCCGCTGCTGACGTAGAGCAGCTTGCTGCCCTGCTTGTCGATGAGGCCAAAGCCGGTGCAGCGCAGCCCGGGGTCGATACCGAGGATACGGAGGCTGGGAGCTGGAGCCACGGCGCTCATGCCCGGCGCGCCAGATAGACCCCGGACACCGCCAGCACCATGCCGGCCAGGGCCAAGCCGGAGAGGGTTTCGCCGAAGGCGGCCCAGGCGATGAGGGCGGTGGTGGGCGGGGTGAGGTAGAACAGGCTGGCCACATTGACCGCACTGCCGCTGCGGATGAGCAGGTTGAGCAGGCTGATGGCGCCGATGGACAACACCAGCACCAGCCACAGCAGGGCGAAGACGAAGGTGCCACTCCACTCGATCTGCAGGCTCTCGGTAGTGCCGGCGACCAGGGCAGTGAGCAGGGCCGTGGGCAGGAACTGGATCACCGCACCGGTGCGCAGGTCGAAGGCCGGACAGAAGCGCTTCTGGTACAGGGTGCCGGCAGTGATCGCCAACAGGGCCACGACGGCCGGCACCAGGGATGGGCCGAACCCGGTGTTGCCGATTTTCCCCGACACCAGCAGGGCCACGCCGCCAAAGCCCAGGACCAGGCCCAGCCACTGGCGCCCGGAGACCCGTTCTCCCAGGAGCCAGCCGGCGCCGAGGGCGGTAAGCAGGGGCTGCATGCCCACCACCAGGGCGGTGATGCCCGCCGGCAGGCCACGATGTATGGCCATGAAGACGCCGCCGAGATAAAGGGCATGCATGAAGACGCCGGAAACCCCGATATGCAGCCAGTGGCTCGGCTTCTGGGGCCAGGGAGCGCGGCTGGCCAGGGCCAGGGAGCTCATTAGGACCAGCACCAGCAGGTAGCGGGCGAGGAGAAAGGTCAGGGGCTCGGCGTAGGGCAGGCCGAACTTGGCGCCGACGAAGCCGGTGCTCCACAGCAGGACGAACAGCAGGGGCAGGAAGGAGGACTGGAAGCGGCGCGGCAAGGGAGGCAATCTTCCTCAAAAGAAAAGCGGCGCCGGGCGCCGCTTTTCAGGACTGATAACGCGGAACAGGCGCCGATTATTCGTCCATGACGGCGGAGGTGTAAACCTCCTGCACATCGTCCAGGGACTCCAGGGCGTCGATCAGCTTCTGCATCTTGGCCGCGTCGTCGCCGGTCAGCTCGGACTCGTTCTGGGCCTTCATGGTCACTTCGCCGAACTCGGGCTTGAAGCCGGCCTTTTCCAGGGCTTCCTTGACGTTGAGGAAGTCGAAAGGCGGGGTGACCACTTCGATGGAACCGTCGTCGTTGGTCACCACGTCGTCGGCGCCGGCTTCGATGGCGGCATCCATCAGGGCCGCCTCGTCGGTACCCGGGGCGAACAGCATTTGGCCGCAATGCTTGAACTGGAAGGCGACGCAGCCCTCGGTGCCCATGTTGCCGCCATGCTTGGCGAAGGCGTGGCGCACGTCGGCCACGGTACGGACCCGGTTGTCGGTGAGGCAATCCACCATCACCGCAGCACCACCGATGCCGTAGCCTTCGTAGCGGATTTCCTCATAGGTCACGCCTTCGAGCTGGCCGGTGCCGCGCTTGATGGCGTTATCGATGTTGTCCTTGGGCATGGACTCGCCCTTGGCCCGCTCGATAGCCAGGCGCAGGCGCGGGTTCATGGCGGGGTCGCCGCCGCCCATCTTGGCGGCAACGGTCACTTCTTTGATCAGCTTGGTGAAGACCTTGCCCCGCTTGGCATCCTGACGACCCTTGCGGTGCTGAATATTGGCCCATTTACTGTGTCCGGCCATGGCTAACCTCGTGGCGAAAAACTGTTGATAGAATCGACGAATTCTAGCATAGCCAACGGAACCCTCTCATGGCCCAGCCTCTCGTCATTGCCCGCCACGGCACCACCGATCTCGCGCTCCTGCCCGCCCTGGCCAACCGCCACGGCCTCATCACCGGCGCCACCGGCACCGGCAAGACCATTACCCTGCAGGTGCTGGCCGAGCGTTTCTCCAGCATCGGCGTGCCGGTATTCATGGCCGACGTGAAGGGCGACCTCTCCGGACTGGCCGCGCCTGGCGCCGCTTCCCCCAAACTGCAGGAACGTCTGGCCAGCCTCGGCATCACCGACTGGCAGCCCGCCGGCTGCCCCACCGTGTTCTGGGATGTCTTCGGCGCCCAGGGCCACCCGGTGCGGGCCACCGTCTCCGACATGGGGCCCCTGCTGCTGGCCCGGCTGCTCAACCTCAACGACACCCAGACCGGGGTGCTGCAGTTGGTGTTCAAGATCGCCGACGACAGCGGCCTCCTGCTGCTGGACCTGAAGGACCTGCGCGCCATGGTGCAGCACGTGGGGGACCACGCCAAGGACTTCACCACCGAATACGGCAACATCTCCGCCGCCTCCATCGGCGCCATCCAGCGCAGCCTCCTCACCCTGGGCGAACAGGGGGCGGA
>DATEZY010000224.1:0-4502 GCA_035255085.1 Azospira sp.
AGCCATCCGGCGCTGCTGCTGACATCACCGCTCTGCCGCAGTGCATTTACCGACGCTGGCACAAGCCTCGCGCTAAGGGTGGCAACCCGCCCAGTCGCCCGCGCACCGTTGCCCGGCGACAAACGGGGGAGTCGCCCAGGCCCAGGCCGCCGGGCACAACAACCCATAAAACAGTCGGAGACTATCCATGAAGCAATCCCAGATCCTGCGTCCCATCGCCGCCGCCCTGCTCGCCCTGGGCGCCACCGCCAGCCACGCCGTGAGCTTCACCCAGAACGACGTGACCCTGGACATCAACGGTACGGTGAACGGCTTCTACGTGAATCGGGAGGTCAAGACCAATGACCGGGCCACGGGCCAGAACTTCACCAGCAACAACAGCGAGCTGACCAACGGCCTCTTGCCCGGCTGGATCAATTTCGTCGCCACCACCACCGCCGGCGGTCAGGACCTGAAGGCCCACATCAGCTTCGCCCCGGGCATCAACAACAACTCCAAGGTGATCGGCCTGCCCATCGGCAACAACGCCAGCGGCGCCGGCAACGTCAATCCCTACAGCCAGATCGACACCCGCAACGTCTACTTCCAGTTCGGCAACAACGACTGGGGCACCCTGAAGTTCGGCCGCGACATCGGCCTCTTCGGCCAGAACATCATCCTCTCCGACATGACCCTGATCGGCGTGGGCGGCACCTCCAACGCCGGCATCCCCTACAACACCACCTTCGGCATGATCGGCCACGGCTACATGTACACCGGCTTCCAGCCCCAGATCACCTATACCACCCCGACCATGGGCGGCTTCTCCGCCTCCGCCGGCGTCTTCCAGCCGAGCAAGTTCGCCGGCAACGAGACCAAGACCCCCGGCCTCCAGGCCATGGCCCAGTACGACTGGAAGGGCAGCAGCACCTCGGGCAAGGTGTGGGGCGGCCTGATCCACCAGAGCACCAGCTGCTCCAACGATTCCACCACCACCTGTTCCAGCGCCGCCAAGACCTTCAATGCGGACGGCCAGGAAATCGGCGTCAAGGCCGGCATGGGCAACTTCGAGGCGGTAGGCTACGCCTTCGCCGGCAAGGGCCTGGGCCTGTCCACCACCGGCGCCCTGTTCTTCAACGGCGGCAACAACAACGGCAGCACCAATGGCGACCGGGTGGATTCCAGCGGCCACTTCCTCCAGGGCACCTACAAGATCGGCGCCACCAAGGTGGGCCTGAACTTCGGCCAGAACACCGACCGCAACGGCGGCCTGGCGGGGGAGATCAAGAACCGCTCCTACACCTTCGGCGTGTATCACGCCCTGAACAAGTACGTGACCCTGGTGGGCGAAATCAACCAGGAGAAAATCACCGACAACAACTCCCTGGTGGATACCAAGACCCGCAGCATTTCCCTGGGCGGCATCATGTTCTTCTAAGCCCGGGCAGCACCTGCAATACCTCCTTTTGCATCGGGATTCATGCGCAGTCCCTCTTGTTGCGGCGCCTTCGGGCGCCGCCTTTTTTTGCTCCCGCCCCACGCCTAGTGAAAATCACGAGGCCCGGCCCGGGATTAGCCGGAGGCTCCGCTCCAGCGCTGCCTATGGCCAGGCAGCCCCCCTTCGCCAACAATGGCTGACGATGACCGGAAATTCTTTGTCCCGGTCCGGCAGCGGCGAAAGGACCCCACCATGCCCACGGAAAACCACGGAATGAGTCTGGACGGTCAGGGCAAGCCCCTCTGGCTGTCTCTGGAAATCACCTACCGCTGCCCCCTGAAATGCTCCTGGTGCAACAACCCCCTGGATTTCGAGGACTACACCTCCCGGGAACTCAGCACCGAGGAATGGAAGCGGGTGCTGCGGGAGGCCCGGGCCCTGGGCACCCTGCAGCTCGGCTTCACCGGCGGCGAGCCCCTGCTGCGGGACGACCTGGAAGAGCTGGTGGCCTACGCCGTGGAGCTGGGCTTCTACACCAACCTCATCACTTCCGGCATCGGCCTCACCGAGGAGCGCCTGGTGGCCCTGAAGAAGGCCGGCCTGCGGCAGATCCAGCTCTCCCTCCAGGCCACCCGGCCCGACCTCACCGACGCCCTGGTGGGGGCCCGGGCCCACGCCATGAAGCTGGACGTGGCCCGGCGGGTCAAGGCCCACGGCTTCCCCATGGTGCTCAACATGCCCATCTTCCGCCAGAACATCGACGAGATCGGCGCCATGGCCGAGTTCGCCGGGGAACTGGGCATCGAATACGTGGAATTCGCCAACATCCAGTACTACAACTGGGCCCTGCTCAACCGGGACGAGCTGATGCCCACCCTGGAGCAGGTGCGGGAAGCGGAAAAGGTGGTGCAGCACTGGCGCGACAAGCTGGGCCAGGCCACCACCCTCTACTTCGTCATTCCCGACTACTACGAGGGCCGGCCCAAGGCCTGCATGAACGGCTGGGGCGCCATCCATCTGACCATCGCCCCGGACGGCGTGGCCATGCCCTGCCAGGAAGCCCGGGTGATTCCCGGCCTGGAATTCGAATCGGTGCGGGACAAGCCCCTCGCCTGGCTGTGGCACGACTCCCCCCTGTTCCGCAAATACCGGGGACTGGACTGGCTGCCCGAGCCGTGCAGCAGCTGCGACGAGAAGGAGAAGGACTTCGGCGGCTGCCGCTGCCAGGCCCTACTCCTGGCCGGCGACGCCTCCGCCACCGACCCGGCCTGCAGCCGCTCGCCCCAGCACCACGTGGTACAGGCGGCGGTGCAAGGGGCTGCCCAGCCCCTGCGCTTCCACAAGCCCCTGGTCAAGCGGGCCGCGGCCAGCGTCACCACCGCCTTCCTGGAACACTGAGGGCCAGCCTCGGAATTGCCCCGGGCGCCTGGGCCCAGGCGCCCGGGGGGCGATCAAACAACGGCAAGGGGAAGGCCTGAATCCCCTGGAGGCAGAGGCACGGCCCGAACAACCGCCGGCATCGCTGACTGATCCAACTGCACCTGTTTCGATTTGCGCCAGGCTGCTCCAGTTTGGAGCAACTCCGGGCCGCCAAGCAGCTTCCTCTCCTCCTCCCTGCGCTCCAACCGGCCAAGCACGGGCATCTCCGTGGCGTGGCACGGGACCTGCTCAATGATGGGCGAGGCTCGCCGGTGATGATGTTCCCGACCCGCCGGTCATCCCAGGAACAAGGTTTTGGAAAAGTTTGGAGTAAGCACCATGCAACCCATGCACTGGATGGAACAGGCCCTTGAGCTCACCGCCCCCTGGCGGGTTACCCGCATCGTCCGGGACCCGGTCCGGCAGCGGCTCGATGTCTGGATTTCATGCAGCCCGGAAGCGCGGGGCTGGTTTGCCCGCCCGCCCCAATCCGTACACCGCTCCGCTCCCCGGCCGGAGCGGGTGTGGCGCCACCTGGACCTGGGCAGCCAGCACTGCTACGTGCACCTGGCCGCCGGCGACACCAGCCCGACCCACCACCTGGCCTGCTGCGGCGATACTGGCCGCGGCCACGGCCTCAGCCGCGCCATGGTGCGCCGCGTGGAGGCTTTCCTCGGCCAGGGCGTGGGTCTCACCACCCTGAGCAGCGTGCTGGTGCTGCCGGTGGAAGAACTGTGGAAAATCAAGCAGAATCTGGAGCAGCAGCCGGCAGCCCCCACCCCGGCGCCCCGGGAGAAGGAGGCGGCAGCGGTGACCGCCCCGGCGACCACCGAGGTAGTCCCGCCGCCCCCGGAACATCCGGTGTGGGAACGGGTACTGCGCGGCGAACTGGCCCTGGAGATAAAGACCTTGCCCCTCAAACTGATGCTGTCCCACCTGCGGGAGCAGGCGACGGCCCTGGACGATCCGGAGGTTCTCATGCTGCGCATCGGCGAGTTGCACCGCTACTTCCATCGCCATCCCCATTCCCTGACCCATGAGCTCGCCCAACTCAACGCCTGGAGCCCCGCCTAGTGAGCATCCACATTCCCCTCCTGCACCAGCTGATGACGGTGGATGCGGCCACCGCCATCATCCGCACCGGGCGCTACCTGGCCCTGGCCGGCGACGAAGGCGCCCTGGGCCAGCTGCCCACCGGCAACTGGATCGGCGGCACCATCCCCTATTTCATGGACACCTGCGGCGGCTGCATGGATCGGGAACTGGTGTTCGTCACCGAACTGCCGGTCTATGACGAAGCCCCCCTGATCCGCTTCTACAACCAGGAAAACCTGCCCCAGCTGTGCGCCAACGCCCCGGCCAACGGCTACAGCATCATCATCCTGCCCGGCATGAGCGACATCCACGCCGCCTATGCCCACGAGGCCCCGCGCTACCAGGACATGTACCAGAAGCCCCTGATGGGCTACGTCGCCGGCGTCGCCCTGGACGACATCGGCCGCACCACGCCCAAGGTCTGGCACGGCCAGACCGGCCGCTGTTCGGACAGCCAGGCGGTGGTCATGGACGTGCCCCTGCCGCCCCACCGCTATGCCCGCATCGACATCGCCAACCCCTTCACCCCTGGCGACGCCGCCACCCTGGTCTTTCCCGAAGGCGGCTTCAG
>DATEZY010000225.1:0-22767 GCA_035255085.1 Azospira sp.
AGATGGTCATGCCTGGCGACAACGTGTCGATCACCGTCAAGCTGATCTGCCCGATCGCCATGGAAGAAGGTCTGCGCTTCGCCATCCGTGAAGGCGGTCGTACCGTCGGCGCCGGCGTCGTGGCTAAGATCATCGAGTAATTTTTCTACCATCCGGGGGTGGGGTATAATCCTGCCCCCTCGCTCTTTGGAATAAATCATGTCTAATCAAAAGATCCGCATCCGCCTCAAGGCCTTCGACTATCGCCTGATCGATCAGTCTGCTCAGGAAATTGTTGAAACCGCCAAGCGTACCGGCGCCGTGGTTCGCGGTCCCGTGCCGCTGCCGACCCGCATTCAGCGCTACGACGTGCTGCGTTCCCCCCACGTCAACAAGGCCTCTCGCGATCAGTTCGAAATCCGGACGCACCTGCGCCTGATGGACATCATCGACCCCACCGACAAGACGGTTGATGCGCTGATGAAGCTGGATCTTCCCGCTGGCGTGGATGTGGAAATCAAGTTGCAATAATCCTTCGATTGCAGATATAATCGAAAGCTTTTCCGCGGGCGGCCTATTTTGGGTCGCCCATTTTGACTTACTTGCCGGCCAATCGTAGCTGGCAATTGGAGAATAACCATGAGTCTAGGCCTTGTTGGGCGCAAGGTCGGCATGACGCGCATTTTTACCGATGACGGTGCTTCCGTTCCGGTGACTGTGCTCGACGTGTCGAACAACCGCGTGACCCAGATCAAAACGCCGGAATCTGACGGCTATGCTGCCGTTCAGGTGACTTTCGGCAATCGCCGTGCCTCCCGTGTTTCCAAGTCTCTCGCTGGTCAGATGGCCAAGGCGGGTGTGGAAGCTGGGCATGTGCTGAAAGAGTTTTCTGTGGCTGGTGATCAGCTTGCTAGCCTGAAGGCTGGTGATCAGATCAGCGTCACCATTTTTGCTGTGGGTCAGAAGGTTGATGTGACCGGCACTTCCCAGGGTAAGGGTTTTGCAGGTGCGATCAAGCGCCACAACTTCAGCTCCAACCGTGCTAGCCACGGTAACTCCGTCTCCCACAACTCCCCTGGTTCCATTGGTATGGCCCAGGATCCGGGTCGTGTGTTTCCGGGTAAGCGAATGGCTGGGCATCTGGGTGCTGTCAAGAGCACCGTGCAAAGCCTGGAAGTCGTTCGCGTTGATGCCGAGCGCCAGCTGTTGCTGGTGAAGGGTGCGGTCCCGGGCTCCAAGGGCTCCGATGTGATCGTGCGTCCGGCGGTCAAGGCGTAAGGGGGCATAATGGAACTGAAAGTTATCAACGAACAAGGTCGGGAAGCCAGCCGTCTGCAGGCTTCCGATGTCCTGTTTGGCCGCGATTACAATGAAGCGCTGGTGCATCAGGTGGTGGTGGCTTATCAAGCCAATGCCCGTAGCGCCAACCGCAAGCAGAAGGATCGCTCCGAGGTCAAGCACACCACTACCAAGCCCTGGCGTCAGAAGGGTACGGGTCGTGCCCGTGCCGGTAGCAATGGCAGCCCGCTGTGGCGCGGAGGTGGTCGGATTTTCCCGAACTCCCCCGAAGAGAATTTTGGCCAGAAGGTCAATAAGAAGATGTACCGTGCCGGCGTTGCCGCCATCCTCTCCCAGCTGGTGCGTGATGATCGCCTGGCGGTAGTTGAAGGCCTGGCTGTCGATGCGCCCAAGACCAAGCTGTTTGCCCAGAAGATCAAGGGCATGGGCTACGAGTCCGTGCTGGTCATCACCGACAACCTGGATGAGAACGTTTTCCTGGCTTCCCGTAACCTGCCTCACGTGCTGGTGCTGGAAGTGAGCGAGGCCGATCCTGTGTCCCTGGTGCGCTTCCCCAAGGTTCTGATGACCAAGGGTGCTGTCGCCAAGTTTGAGGAGATCCTGGGATGAACCAAGAGCGTCTTCTGCAGGTGCTGCTGGCACCGCAAATCTCCGAAAAGGCGACCTTTGTCGCAGACAAGAACGAGCAGGTGATCTTCAAGGTCGCTGCCGATGCTACCAAGCCCGAGATCAAGGCTGCTGTAGAGCTGCTGTTCAAGGTTCAGGTCGAGTCTGTTCAGGTCGCGAACGTCAAGGGTAAGGAGAAGCGCTTTGGTCGCTTCTTCGGTCGCCGCAATAACTGGAAAAAGGCTTACGTTTCCCTGAAGCCGGGCCAGGAAATCAACTTCGCGGCTGGGGAGTGAGAACATGGCACTGATTAAAGTTAAACCGACTTCCGCCGGCCGTCGCTCGCTGGTGAAGGTGGTCAACCCCGATCTGCACAAGGGTAAGCCCTTCGCCGGTCTGGTGGAAAAGCAGACTCGTGGCTCCGGTCGTAACAACAACGGCCGTATCACCACCCGTCACCAGGGTGGTGGTCACAAGCAGCACTACCGTCTGGTCGATTTCAAGCGCTCCAAGGATGGGATTCCCGCCAAGGTCGAGCGTCTCGAATACGACCCCAACCGCTCTGCAAACATCGCCCTGCTGTGCTATGCGGACGGTGAGCGCCGCTACATCATCGCCCCCAAGGGCATGGTAGTTGGCCAGCAAGTGGTGTCGGGCTTCGAGGCTCCGATTAAGCCGGGCAATGCTCTGCCGATCCGCAACATTCCGGTGGGTACCACCATTCACTGCGTCGAGATGCTGCCCGGCAAGGGAGCACAGCTGGCTCGCGCCGCCGGTACTTCCGTGCAACTGCTGGCCCGCGAAGGCTCCTATGCCCAGCTGCGCCTGCGCTCCGGTGAAATTCGCCGGGTGCACGTGGAATGCCGAGCCACCATCGGTGAAGTGGGTAACGAAGAACACTTCCTGCGCTCCATCGGTAAGGCTGGTGCCAACCGCTGGCGTGGTATCCGCCCGACCGTTCGCGGCGTGGCGATGAACCCGGTGGATCACCCCCACGGTGGTGGTGAAGGTCGTACCGCTGCAGGTATGAACCCGGTCAGTCCTTGGGGTACCAAGACCAAGGGTTACCGTACCCGCCGCAACAAGCGCACGAGTTCCATGATCGTGCAGCGTCGTCACAAACGGTAAGGGATAGAGAACTATGGGACGTTCTATTAAAAAGGGCCCGTTCGTCGATGCCCATCTGATTGATAAAGTTGACGCCGCTCGCGCCAGCAACGATAAGCGGCCGATCAAGACCTGGTCTCGCCGTTCCACGGTGCTGCCCGACTTCGTCGGTTTGACTATTGCTGTGCATAACGGCAAGCAACACATTCCGGTGTATGTCACCGAGAATATGGTCGGCCACAAGCTCGGCGAATTCTCCCTGACCCGTACTTTCAAGGGTCATACCGCCGGCAAGAAGGCGAAGAAGTAAAAGGAGTGCATATGGAAACTCGTGCTATTTTGCGCGGCGTCCGCCTCTCCGCCCAGAAGGGTCGCCTCGTGGCTGACCTGGTACGCGGCAAGTCGGTTGGCCAGGCGCTGAACATTCTCGCGTTTGCTCCCCAAAAGGGCGCAAAGATCGTCAAGAAGGTGCTGGAGTCGGCTATTGCCAACGCCGAGCATAACGACGGTGCTGATATCGACGAGCTGAAGGTTAAGCTCATCCACGTTGAGCAGGGTGCTTCTCTGAAGCGCTTCACCGCGCGGGCGAAAGGCCGTGGCAACCGGATTCTCAAGCCGACCTGCCACATTTTTGTGACCGTCGGGAACTGAGGAAGAGCAATGGGACAAAAGATTAATCCGACCGGCTTCCGCCTCGCCGTCAATCGTAACTGGGGTTCCCGCTGGTATGCCAACAGCCAGAACTTCGCCACCATGCTCAACGAGGACATCAAGGTTCGCGATTTCCTCAAGAAGAAGCTGGCTCACGCTTCCGTTGGCCGTGTGCTGATCGAGCGCCCGGCAAAGAATGCCCGCGTTACGGTGTTCTCCGCCCGTCCTGGTGTGGTTATCGGCAAGAAGGGCGAGGAGATCGACAATCTGCGCGCCGAGCTGCAGAAGATCATGGGCGTGCCGGTGCATGTCAGCATCGAAGAGATCCGCAAGCCGGAAATCGACGCTCAGCTGATCGCTGACTCCATCGCTCAGCAGCTGGAAAAGCGGATCATGTTCCGCCGCGCCATGAAGCGTGCCATGCAGAACGCCATGCGTCTCGGTGCTCAGGGCATCAAGATCATGAGCTCCGGTCGTCTGAACGGCGCTGAAATCGCCCGTACCGAATGGTATCGCGAAGGTCGTGTGCCCCTGCACACCCTGCGTGCCGACATCGACTACGCTACCTCCGAAGCCAAGACCACCTATGGCATCATTGGCATCAAGGTGTGGGTGTTCAAGGGTGAAGTGACCGGCCGTGGCGACCAGGGTGTTGTGGCCCCGGAAGGCGCTGCTGACGACGCTGCTCGCAAGCCCCGTCGCGTGGCCAAGCCCGCTGGTGAAGGTGCTGACAAGCCCAAGGCGACCCGTACTGTGAAGGCCAAGGTTGAAGGTGAAGCCAAGGCCGCGGAGGGCGACGACGCCTCCGCCAAACGCGTAAGAAAGGCAGGAACCAAAGATGCTGCAGCCAGCTAGAAGAAAGTACCGCAAGGAGCAGAAGGGCCGTAACGTCGGTCTGGCTACCCGCGGTGCCAAGGTGAGCTTCGGTGAATTCGGCCTCAAGGCCATTGCCCGTGGTCGCCTGACCGCCCGTCAGATCGAAGCCGCCCGTCGTGCCATGACCCGGCACATCAAGCGCGGTGGCCGGATTTGGATCCGTATTTTCCCGGACAAGCCCATTTCCAAAAAGCCCGCCGAAGTCCGGATGGGTAACGGTAAGGGTAACCCGGAATACTACGTGGCCGAAATTCAGCCCGGTAAGGTGCTGTATGAAATGGACGGCGTGGATGAGGCTCTGGCTCGCGAGGCCTTCAAGCTGGCCGCCGCCAAGCTGCCCCTCGCTACCACCTTCGTGACCCGTCAGTTGGGGTAATCATGAAAACCAATGAATTGAGAGCGAAAAGCGCCGACGAGCTGAACCAGGAGCTGCTGGACCTTCTGAAGGCCCAGTTCAGCCTGCGTATGCAAGCGGCGACCCAACAGCTGAGCAACACCAGCCAGCTGGGCAAAGTGCGCAAGGACATTGCGCGCGTCCGTACCCTTCTTCGTGAAAAGGCGGTGCAGCAATGACCGAGACCACCAGCAACAAGCGCACGCTCGTCGGGCGCGTGGTCAGTGACAAGATGGAGAAGACCGTCACTGTCCTTATCGAACGTCGGGTCAAGCATCCGATGTACGGCAAGATCGTTACGCAATCCAAGAAGTATCACGCGCATAACGACAACAACGAAGCGAAGACCGGTGATCTGGTCGAGATCGAGGAAACCCGCCCGATCTCCCGTACCAAAGCTTGGCGTGTTTCCAAGCTGCTGGAAAAGGCGAGCGTTATTTAATTTTCCCGTTCGCGGGGCTTGCATATTTCCTTGAAGCAGGTACAATCTCGCTTCTTCTCAGGTGCCCGGCGCCAGCCGGGCTCTGTGTTTTAGATCCTTCCCCTTCGGGGTCCAAGACTGACCGGGTCGATAGTGACTCCGGGAAAAGTTGGAGTGAAAAATGATTCAGATGCAGACGATTCTGGACGTCGCCGATAATACCGGTGCGCGTTCGGTGATGTGTATCAAGGTGCTGGGCGGCTCCAAGCGCCGTTATGCCGGTGTCGGCGACATCATCAAAGTATCCATTAAGGATGCTGCTCCGCGCGGTCGCGTGAAGAAGGGTGATGTTTATAGCGCTGTGGTGGTTCGTACCGCCAAGGGCGTGCGTCGTCCCGACGGCTCCCTGATTAAGTTCGACAACAATGCGGCGGTGCTCCTTAACAACAAGCTGGAGCCGATTGGCACGCGTATCTTTGGGCCGGTGACGCGCGAACTGCGTACCGAGCGCTTTATGAAGATCGTGTCCCTGGCGCCGGAAGTGCTGTAAGGAGCGATGATGGAAAAGATTCGCAAAGGCGACGAAGTTATCGTCATCGCCGGCAAGGACAAGGGCAAGCGTGGCACCGTGCTGCGTCGCCTTGATGCTGAGCATGTCGTGGTCGAGGGCGTTAATCGCGCCAAGAAGCATGTCAAGCCTAATCCCGTGAAGGGTGTGGTTGGCGGCATCGTCGATAAGGATATGCCGATCCACATCTCCAATGTGGCCCTTTTCAACGCCGCGACCCAGAAGGCGGACCGCGTCGGCTTCAAGCAACTTGAAGACGGCAAGAAGGTTCGTGTGTTCCGGTCGAACGGTGAAACGGTGGACGCTTAAGGAATAGTCATGGCGCGTTTGTTTGATTTCTATAAAGCGACCGTTGTCCCCGAGCTGACGCAAAAGTTCGGCTACAAGTCGGTCATGGAAGTGCCGCAGATCAAGAAGATCACCCTGAACATGGGTGTCGGTGAGGCGGTGCAGGACAAGAAGGTTCTTGAGAACGCCGTGGGCGATATGAGCAAGATCGCAGGCCAGAAGCCTGTGGTTACCAAGTCTCGCAAGTCCATCGCTGGTTTTAAGATCCGTGACGGTTATCCCATTGGTTGCATGGTGACTCTGCGTGGTCCTCGGATGTTTGAATTCCTGGATCGCCTGGTAACCGTGGCGCTGCCCCGGGTGCGTGACTTCCGTGGTATTGCGGGCAAGGGTTTTGACGGCCGTGGTAACTACAACATGGGTGTCAAAGAGCAAATCATCTTCCCGGAAATCGAGTACGACAAGATCGATGCTCTGCGTGGGATGAACATCAGCATCACCACCACCGCGAAGACCGACGAGGAAGCCCGTGCTCTCCTCGCTGCCTTCAAGTTCCCCTTCAAGAATTGAGGCGATTATGGCGAAACTTGCACTCATCAATCGCGAAGAAAAGCGCCGTAAGCTCGTAGCGAAGTACGCCGCCAAGCGTGCCGAACTGCAGGCCACGATTAACAACCAGAGTCTGTCGGACGCCGAGCGTTACGAAGCACGTCTGAAGTTGCAGCAGTTGCCCCGCGATGCCAGTCCTTCCCGGACCCGCAATCGTTGCCAACTGACCGGCCGCCCCCGTGGCGTGTTCCGCAAGTTCGGTCTGTGCCGGAACAAGCTCCGTGAAATCGCCTTCCGTGGCGAAGTTCCGGGTATGACCAAGGCCAGCTGGTAAGCAGGAGGATACAAGAATGGCTATGAGCGATCCGATCGCGGACATGCTGACCCGCATCCGCAACGCCCAGCAAGCTGAGAAGGCCTCGGTTTCGATGCCTTGCTCCAAGCTGAAGGTGGCGATTGCAAACGTACTGAAAGATGAAGGCTATATCGACGACTTCGCCGTGCGCGAACTTGAAGGTAAGCCCGCCCTGGAAATCGGTCTGAAGTATTACGCCGGCCGTCCGGTTATTGAGCGCATCGAACGCGTCTCTCGCCCCGGTCTGCGCGTCTACAAAGGCAGCCAGGATATTCCGCGTGTTATGAACGGTCTTGGTGTGGCCATCGTGTCCACCCCTCAGGGCGTCATGACCGACCGCAAGGCTCGCTCCCAGAACGTGGGCGGCGAAGTTCTCTGCATCGTTGCGTAAGGGGAGAACATGTCCCGAGTAGGTAAGAATCCGATCGCGCTGCCTCAGGGCGTCGAAGTGACTCTGGGTGATGACATCACCGTCAAGGGTCCTCTCGGTGTGCTGAAGGCTCGCGCCAATCCCGCGGTCAAGGTTGTGGTCGAGGGTGGTCAGGTGCAGTGCTCCCCGGTGGATGGCGTGGCTAACGCTGCCGCTCTCTGGGGTACCATCCGCGCCAATCTGAATAACATGGTGAATGGTGTTTCCAAGGGATTTGAGCGCAAGCTCACCCTGGTTGGCGTGGGTTATCGTGCCCAGGCTCAAGGCGACGCTCTGAATCTCTCCCTGGGCTTCTCTCATCCGGTGGTGCACAAGATGCCTGCTGGCATCAAAGTGGAAACCCCGTCCCAGACCGAGATTCTCATCAAGGGTGTGGACAAGCAACTCGTTGGTCAGGTGGCGGCTGAAGTCCGCGCCTACCGCAGCCCGGAGCCCTATAAGGGTAAGGGCGTGCGTTACGCCGACGAAGTGGTTGTTCTCAAGGAAACCAAGAAGAAGTAAGGTGCCCAAATGATCGACAAGAAGCAGGCGCGTCTGCGCAGAGCCCGCAAAACCCGGGCCAAAATCGCCGAGCTGAAGGCCGTGCGCTTGTGTGTGCATCGCACCAACAGCCACATCTACGCCCAGGTCATCTCCTCCTGCGGTTCCAAGGTGCTCGCCGCCGTCTCCTCTCTGGAGCCGGAAGTGCGCAAAGACCTGGCCAACGGCGGCAACGTAAGTGCCGCCTCCCTCATCGGCAAGCTGATTGCCGAGCGGGCCAAGAAGGCCGGCATCGAGCAAGTCGCTTTCGACCGCTCCGGTTTCCAGTACCACGGCCGTATCAAGGCCCTGGCGGAAGCGGCGCGCGAAGGCGGCCTGAAGTTCTGATCGGCCTGAAGGAAAGTTCGAGGTAAGTTATGGCTAAACCGCAATCCAAGAAACCCCAGCAGGCCGAAGAGCGCGATGATGGTCTGCGCGAGAAGATGATCTCCATCAACCGCGTCACCAAAGTGGTGAAGGGCGGTCGGATTCTGGGCTTTGCTGCCCTGACCGTAGTTGGTGATGGCGATGGTGGTGTCGGCATGGGTAAGGGCAAGTCCCGCGAAGTGCCTGTCGCTGTGCAGAAGGCAATGGACGAAGCTCGCCGCAAGCTGGTGAAGATCAGCCTGAAGAACGGCACGCTGCAGCATGCCGTCGTCGGTAAGCACGGTTCCTCCACCGTGCTGATGATGCCTGCCGCTGACGGTACCGGTATCATCGCTGGCGGCGCCATGCGCGCTGTGTTTGAAGTGATGGGTGTTGCCAATGTTGTGGCCAAGGCCCACGGCTCCACCAATCCTTACAACATCGTCCGCGCCACGCTGAACGGCCTGCAGGCGATGAATACTCCGGCGGAAGTTGCTGCCAAGCGCGGCAAGACCGTTGCGGACATCCTGGGGTAAGCAAATGGCTGAAAAGACTATCAAGGTCACGCTCGTCAAGAGCCTGATCGGCACCAAGCAGGACCACCGCGCTACCGTGCGCGGTCTGGGCCTGCGCCGTCTGAACTCCACTTCCGTGCTGCAGGACACCCCTGCCGTGCGCGGTATGATCAACAAGGTTTCTTACCTCCTGAAGTGTGAGGGCTAAGATGCAGCTGAATACCATCAAACCCGCCGAAGGCGCGACCCACGCGAAGAAGCGCGTTGGTCGTGGCATTGGTTCCGGTCTGGGCAAGACGGCCGGTCGTGGTCACAAGGGTCAGAAGTCCCGTTCCGGCGGCTTCCACAAGGTCGGCTTCGAGGGCGGTCAAATGCCCCTGGCGCGTCGCCTGCCCAAGCGGGGTTTCGTTTCCCTGACCAACGCTCGTAATGTGGAAGTGCGTCTGTCCGAAATTCAGGCTCTGCCGGTCGATGATATCGATCTGCTGACGCTGAAGCAGGCCGGTGTCGTGCCTCTGCATGCCCTCTCTGCCAAGGTAATCCTGTCCGGCGAGATCAGCCGTAAGGTCAGCCTCAAGGGTGTCGGTGCAACCAAGGGTGCCAAAGCTGCTATCGAAGCGGCTGGCGGCTCCATCGCCGAGTAATCGGCGTAGCGATAGGGAAGTTCGGTCTTGGCAACCAATAACAACGTGATTAGCAAAGGCGGCAAGTTCGGCGACCTCAAGCGTCGGCTGTGGTTCCTGCTTGGCGCACTGGTTGTCTATCGTATTGGCGCCCATATTCCCGTGCCGGGAATTGACGCCAATGCGCTGGCCGAACTTTTCCAGAGTCAGCAGGGCGGCATTCTGGGCATGTTCAACATGTTCTCCGGTGGCGCTCTGTCTCGCTTTACCATTTTTGCCCTGGGCATCATGCCTTACATTTCTGCTTCGATCATCATGCAGTTGATGACCGTAGCCAGCCCTCAGCTTGAGGCGCTGAAAAAGGAAGGTGAGGCCGGCCGTCGCAAAATCACCCAATACACCCGCTATGGCACCGTCGGTCTGGCGCTGTTCCAGGGGCTGGGTATCGCCATCGCGCTGGAGTCTCAGCATGGTCTGGTGTTGGAGCCGGGTTTCCTGTTCCGCCTTACCACTGTGGCTACCTTGGTAACTGGTACCATGTTCCTGATGTGGCTCGGTGAACAGATTACCGAGCGCGGTCTGGGTAACGGTATTTCCATTATCATTTTCTCCGGTATCGCCGCGGGCTTGCCCAACGCCATCGGTGGCTTGCTCGAGCTGGTTCGTACCGGCGCCATGCACCCGATCACCGCGATTTTCATCACCGCACTGGTTTTCCTGGTCACTGCTTTCGTCGTCTTTGTCGAACGCGGCCAGCGCAAGATCTTGGTTAATTACGCCAAGCGCCAGGTCGGTAACAAGATTTACGGCGGGCAGAGCTCTCATCTGCCGCTGAAGTTGAACATGTCGGGCGTTATTCCTCCGATCTTCGCCTCCAGCATTATTTTGTTCCCAGCTACCGCTGCAGGCTGGTTTGGTTCCGGTGAGTCCATGCGTTGGCTCAAGGATGTGGCGGCAACCTTGTCCCCTGGGCAGCCCATCTACGTAATGTTGTATGCCGCGGCAATCGTGTTTTTCTGCTTCTTCTATACCGCCCTTGTGTTCAATTCCAAGGAAACCGCGGATAACCTGAAGAAAAGTGGTGCCTTTGTTCCCGGTATTCGTCCCGGTGAGCAAACCGCCCGCTACATTGACAAGATTCTGATGCGCCTGACGTTGGCTGGTGCAGCTTACATCACGCTGGTTTGCCTTCTGCCCGAGTTTTTGATTCTCAAGTGGAATGTGCCCTTCTATTTTGGTGGTACGTCCCTCTTGATTATCGTGGTTGTGACCATGGACTTCATGTCTCAGGTTCAGGCCTACATCATGTCCCACCAATACGAAAGCCTGCTCAAGAAAGCTAATTTCAAGGGCGGTGGCTTCCCCGCGATCAAATGATCGGGGTGTCTAAGAAGACAAAATAAGGATGGCCAAGGAAGATTTGATCGAAATGCAGGGGGAGGTGGTAGAAAACCTTCCGAATGCAACGTTCAGGGTGAAGCTCGAAAATGGCCATATGGTCCTCGGTTTCATCTCCGGCAAGATGCGGATGCACTACATTCGTATTCTTCCCGGTGACAAGGTGACGGTTCAGTTGACGCCGTACGATTTGTCCCGGGCACGGATCGTCTTCCGGGCTAAGTAAAGAATCTCTACGCAAGGCAATTGGGTTAATGGCTGGCTGCGCCAAGCGCCCTGAATCAAGGAGCTAAACATGAAAGTGCTGGCATCTGTAAAGAAGATCTGCCGCAACTGCAAGATCATCCGCCGCAACGGCGTTGTGCGCGTGATCTGTGTTGATCCGCGGCACAAGCAACGCCAGGGCTGATAAGGCAGCCGGCCTTTGGGTCGGCGTTCGGGTTGAATCGAAGTACGGTTCAACGGTATAATTGTAAGTTTCGCATTTCCGGGGTGACTTAATGGCCCGTATCGCTGGGGTAAACATTCCCAACCACCAACATGCCGAGATCGCATTGACCGCGATTTATGGTATTGGTCGTTCCCGCGCGCAAAAGATTTGCGACGCCGCGGGTGTAACTCGTTCGAGCAAGATGAAGGATCTGACCGACACCGAAATGGAACGCCTGCGTGATGAAGTAGGCAAGTTCACGGTGGAAGGTGACCTGCGTCGTGAAGTGACCATGAATATCAAGCGTCTCATGGACCTTGGTTGCTATCGTGGTCTGCGTCACCGCAAGGGTCTGCCCGTGCGCGGTCAGCGTACCCGCACCAACGCCCGTACCCGCAAGGGTCCGCGCAAGGCTGTCCAAAAGGGCAAGTAAAAGGATAGTAAATGGCTAAGACTGCTGCCAAAGTCCGTAAGAAGGTAAAGAAGAATGTGGCCGAGGGCATTGCCCACATCCACGCTTCTTTCAACAACACCATCATCACCATTACTGACCGTCAGGGTAACGCCCTGTCTTGGGCAACCTCTGGTGGTGCTGGCTTCAAGGGCTCCCGTAAGTCCACTCCCTTCGCTGCCCAGGTGGCTGCTGAAGCCGCCGGCAAGGTGGCTGTGGAGTGTGGCGTGAAGAACCTCGAGGTTCGCATCAAGGGCCCCGGCCCCGGTCGCGAGTCCGCCGTGCGCGCTCTTAACGCCCTGGGTATGAAGATTACTGCGATCTCTGACGTGACGCCTGTGCCGCATAACGGCTGCCGTCCGCCGAAGAAGCGTCGCATTTAAGGAGTTGAGACGTGGCTCGTAACCTCGATCCGAAATGCCGTCAGTGTCGCCGTGAGGGCGAAAAGCTGTTCCTCAAGGGCGAAAAGTGTTTCACCGACAAGTGCTCCGTGGAGCGCCGTTCCTACGCCCCGGGTCAGCATGGTCAGAAGTCTGGCCAGCGTCTGTCCGACTATGGCGTCCATCTGCGTGAAAAGCAGAAGATTCGCCGTATCTACGGTGTCCTGGAAGGCCCGTTCCGCGCTGCTTACAAGGAAGCCGACCGTCGTAAGGGCGTGACCGGCGAAAACCTGCTGCAGATCCTGGAATCCCGTTTGGATTCCGTCGCCTATCGCATGGGCTTCGGTGCTTCCCGCTCCGAGTCCCGCCAAGTGGTTCGCCACAACGGCGTGCTGGTGAATGGCAAGCGGGTGAACATCCCCTCTTACCAGGTTCGTCCCGGTGATGTGGTGGAACTGGCTGAAAAGACCCGTGGAACCCTGCGTGTCAAGGCCGCCCTCGAGGCTGCTGCGTCCCGCGGCTTCCCCGAGTGGCTGGATGTGGATGTGAAGGCCGGCAAGGGCGTGTTCAAGGCTCGTCCCCAGCGTTCCGAACTGCCCTCCACCATCAACGAAAGCCTGGTCATCGAACTTTATTCGAAGTAATGCCAGGCTGGCTGACTGAACAGGCAAAGGACAGTACATGCAAAGCAGTGGACTACTGAAACCGCGCATCATCGATGTGCAGAGCCTGTCGCCGGTGCAAGCCCGGGTGGTGATGGAGCCGTTTGAACGCGGTTACGGTCACACCCTGGGCAATGCCCTGCGGCGTATTCTGCTTTCCTCGATGCCCGGCTACGCGCCGACCGACGTCTCTATCGACGGCGTTCTGCACGAATACTCCACCATCGACGGCGTTCAAGAAGACGTCGTAGACATCCTTCTTAACCTCAAGGGCATCGTCTTCAAGCTTCACGGCCGGGACGAAGTGACTCTGCAGTTGAAGAAGGAAGGCGAGGGTATCGTCCGCGCAAGCGATATCGAGACCAGCCATGACGTGGAAATCATCAATCCGGATCACGTCATTGCCCACATCTCTTCCGGTGGCAAGCTCGCCATGGAATTGAAGGTGGAAAAGGGCCGGGGCTATGTCCCGGGTAACATCCGTAACCTGGGCGATAGCAAGAACATCGGCCAATTGGTTCTGGATGCTTCCTTCAGCCCGGTGCGTCGTGTCAGCTACCAGGTGGAGAGTGCTCGCGTCGAGCAGCGCACCGACCTGGACAAGCTGGTCATGGATATCGAAACCAACGGGGTCATCGAGCCGGAAGAAGCGATTCGCACCGCCGCTCGTATCCTGATGGAGCAGCTGTCCGTGTTTGCGGACCTGGAAGGTACCGCTCCCCTGGTCGAGGCTCAGAAGCCCGTCCAGGTGGATCCCATCCTTCTGCGTCCGGTGGATGATCTGGAACTGACGGTGCGTTCTGCCAACTGCCTGAAGGCCGAGAACATCTATTACATCGGTGATCTGATCCAGCGCACGGAAAATGAGCTGCTGAAGACTCCGAATCTCGGTCGCAAGTCGCTGAACGAAATCAAGGAAGTGTTGGCCGCGCGTGGCCTGACCCTGGGCATGAAGCTGGAAAACTGGCCGCCTGCCGGGCTGGAAAAAGTTTAACGCGCCGCCCGGAACTAGAGAGGAATAGAAAATGCGTCACCGTCTGGGTCTTCGCAAACTCAATCGTACCAGTGCCCACCGTCTGGCCATGCTCCGCAACATGAGCGTGTCCCTGCTGCGGCACGAAGTCATCAAGACCACTCTGCCCAAGGCCAAGGAACTGCGCCGCGTGGTTGAGCCCCTGATCACTCTGGGCAAGAAGCCTAGCCTGGCTAATCGCCGTCTGGCCTTCGATCGCCTGCGTGATCGCGACATCGTGGTCAAGGTGTTCGACGAGCTGGGTCCCCGTTACGCCAACCGTAATGGCGGCTACCTGCGCATCCTGAAGTGCGGCTTCCGTCAGGGCGACAACGCTCCGATGGCTCTGGTCGAGCTCCTGGATCGTCCGGAAGCGGATCAAGCCAGCGAACCGGTGGAAGCGGAACAAGCCGCTTAAGCCTAGTCCGTTGGGTAAACAAAAAGCCAGGCTATGCCTGGCTTTTTGTCTTTCTGGGGCAGCACCTTGGGTTAAGACAACTAGGGAGACGTTACCCGGTCGCAGTCGATCAGCATCACCGAAACATCGTCGGCGGGACTTGTCCCTGCCAAATGGCGAATATATTGCTCCTGGATGTTAGTCAGGCAGTTGTTGCGGTCGGTTTCTTCAAGTGCCCGGAGCAGTGGGGCAGTGCCAAGTTGGCGCCCTTCTGGGTTTTCCGCCTCGTTCAGTCCGTCGGAGTGCAGCAGTATCTGGCTACCCCGAGGGCAGGTGAAGGCAACGGTAGTCGTCTCGAAATCCGCCGATGCCAGGATGCCTAGGGGCAAATGGGCCGAGTGGAAGGATTCGATGACTTTTCCATTGGCGTCTAGCAGGGAGGCCGGGGGCATGCCGCCAGACCACAGCTTTCCGCTGGCACCGTCGGCGGCGATGTTAACCACCATGGCGGCAACGAAATGCCCTGTCGGCAGGGCATCTCGCAGGTGGCGGTTCATTTCCTGGGTCATTAACTCCAGGGGCAAGCCCCGGGCTGCGACGCCGTAAAAGACGGTGATCAGGGGCAGGGTGCTAATGGCTGCCGTAAGTCCATGGCCAGTTGCGTCCCCCAACAAGGCATAAAGACTGCCGTCGGCGCTTCGCACTGCGGCTACGACGTCGCCGCTGAAGTCTTTGGCCGGCATCAGCCAATAGCTGATCGCCGGGTCCTGCAAGCCGGTACGCAGCATTTGCTTGTCCAGCAGGCGCACTGCGAGCTGGTTTTCCTCTTCGGCTTGGTCATGGTAGCGCTGTAGGGCGGCTGCGTTTTCCAAGAGCTTCGTCTGGGCCTGCTTGCGCTCGGTGATGTTGCGAATCAGACCAACAAACAGTCGTTCGCCAGCATCATTGCACATTTCCGTCACCGCCAGCTCGGCAGGAAACACGCTGCCATCCTTGCGTTGCACCGACACTTCCGTTCCACAACCCATGGCGCTGGGCGAGCTGTCTTGTACATGGTCCCGGAGGAAGCCGTCCGACCGGCCGTGGTCGGGGTTGGGGATCAGCTTATTGACGTGGCTGCCGAGCAGTTCCTCCGGCTGCCAGCCGAACTGGTTTCCGGTGACCCGGTTGCAGGAGACGATCCGGCCGGAGGTGTCGGTGATCACCAGGGCATCGAGAAGGTTGTCCGAGATGGCCTTGAGCTGGGCATAGGCATCCCGGGCCCGGTGTTGCATTTCAAGCGCCTTGCCGGTGGAGCGTATTTTCGCTTCCAGGAGGGTGACGTCGATGGGCTTGGCGAGATAATCGTCACCGCCGGCATCGAGTCCCGCCATTAGGTCCTCTTTTCGATCCAGGGCGGAAAGGAAAATGATCGGGACCCATCGGTCTCCGGCCAGGCCCTTGATCTGGCGTGCTACCGCTAGGCCGTCCATGCCTGGCATGACGACGTCGAGCAATACCAGGTCGGGCTGCTCGGTGCGGAAGCAGCGGACGGCTTCGTTTCCATCCCGGGCCGTGACGACCTGATGCCCCATCCGGCCCAGCAGGGTGGCGATGAGCAGGAGATTGGTCCGGTTGTCGTCGGCCGCGAGAATTTTCAGGCAGATGTGCTCCATCAGCTTTCCATCCCGAGCGTATGCAGCGTGGCGATTACCGTGCTGCCGTTGTCCAGGTAGTCGAGGGCATCGAAACTGCTCAGGCGGGCCATGGCGATCCCGCGGCCGTTGGGGTCGAACACCCGTTGCGGGTCGAAGTCCAGGTATGGACGCCAGTCAAAGCCCTGGCCTTGATCGCGGATGCAGATCTGAATTTTCGCCTGCTCACGGGTGAAGTGAACCTCAACCCGCTTATGCCCATTTTCCGGCAGCGCCAGGCGCCGTTCTACCTCCTGCTCCCACAGGTCGTTGCGCTTCAGGCGAGATTTTTCCCCATAGCTGATCCCCAGGTTGCCATGTTCAACGGCGTTGATCAGTAACTCCGATAGTCCCAATACGGCAGACTCAGGTGCGGGGCACGCATGGGCGAGAAAGAGGGCCAGACGGCTGCCCTCCTCTAGGGAGGCAAAGGAAAAGCGGGCATCCTGCATCAAGCGCAGGGCACTAACGTGGTCCTGCAAGCGTTGCTGCAGATCGCGGCGGCTACGGGTGTCGGCCAGGGCGGCCCGGACGATGGCGATCAGGGATGCCTGTTCGTAGGGCTTGGTGAGGTAATACAGGGCTCCGGCCATGAGGCCCTCCCGTACCTGCTCCGGAGCCGAAGCGGCCGTCTGCATGATCACCGGAATGGATGCCAGGCGGGGCGTGGCCTTGATACGTTTGAGAAGCTCCACGCCATCCAGACCCGGCATCATCCGGTCCAGCAGGATCAGGTCGAAGTCATGCCCGTCCTGCAATATGGTCCATGCCGCCTCTCCGCTGCTGGCCGTGGTCAGCTGGTAGTTCAGGCCCTCGAAATATTCACTCAGGATTTCCAGATTCAGGGGTTCGTCGTCGACGATCAGGAGGCGGGCGGGCATGGCGGGTCCTAGGAGGGGGCGCGTGGCGGCGTGGGGAGCACGGCGGGGGATACTGCAGGCGGGACCGGGAGCACGACCACTAGGCAGGCGCCCGGGCCGTCATTGCCGCGAGCGTGAATGCTGCCCCGGTGCGCTTCGGCGATTTCCCGGCAGATGGCAAGGCCAAGGCCGGTGCCGCCGGCCCCGGTCTTGGTCTTGCTACTTTGGACGAATTTGTCGAATACCTGCTCCAACTCATGGGGCGGAATACCGATGCCCTCGTCCTGCACGGTCATCTGTAGCGCCGCCCGGTGACCGCTGTCGCCGGCCCGGCGTCCGCCATGCAGCAAGGCCGGGCAGAAGTGCACGCGGATGGTGCCCTTGTCGGGGGAGAACTTGATGGCATTGGAAATCAGGTTGCGGATCAACTGCCCCAGGCGCAGGGGATCGCACAAGGCGACTGTGGGGCCGTCCGCCCCGATGTCCACGTGCAGGTGTTTGTCGGCCAGCAGGGGCTCCATTTCCGCCAGGGCTTCGCGCACCAGGAGTTGGAGATCCTGGGGACGGGGGTCGAAGGGCATCTTGCCCGCTTCGAGGCGGGAAAGGTCCAGCAGATCATTGACCAGGGCCAGCAAGCGCTCACCACTCTCCTTGATACGAACGAAGTAGTGCTGCAGCTTTTCCGCCCCGGCCAGGCCCTGGGCCCGGCTATTGCCCAGACTGGCAAAGCTGAGGATGGCGTGCATCGGGGTGCGCAACTCGTGGGACATGTTGGCGAGGAATTCGGACTTGGCCGTGTTGGCCTGCTCTGCCGCCTCCTTGGCCAGCAGCAGGTCGGCACTATGTTCGGTGACCAACTCCTGCAGGTGGTCCCGGTGGCGTCGCAATTCGGCCTCGGTCTCCTTGCGGGCGCTGATATTGACGGCGACGCCGAGGAAGCCGATGACGTTATCGGCCTCGTCGTGCACGGCGGTGATGACCAGATCCACGGTCAAGTGCCGGCCATCCTTGCGCACATAGGTCCATTCCCGTTCCTCGACGCCAGCCAACCGGGCATTGGTGACAAAAACGTCAAAGCCGCTGATCGGCCAGCCGAACTGGGCACTGAGTTCGGCGCTGCGCCGCTCCATTTCCTCGGGTAGGTGCAGCATCGCCGGAGTGCTTTTACCGACGACTTCCCCGGCGCTGTAGCCCAGCATTCTTTCTGCGCCCCGGTTGAAGATGGTGATGATCCCGTGGATGTCGGTGGCGATGATGGACACTTCGGTGGCCGAGTCGAAGACCGCCTGCATGCGTTGATTGGCCGTCCTGAGCGCCTGTTCCATGGCCTTGCGCTCGGTAATGTCGCGCACCACCACCAGATAGCCGGAAACCCCCAGGGGCGTGATCCGCACCTCATAGTCCCCGACCAGCCCGCTCTGGCGCGGCAACTGGTATTCGAGGAACTGGGTACCCTGCTGACGCGCGGCGACAAAGGCCTCGCCCAGGCGCAGCCCCAGAGCCGGGGGCATGATCTCGGCTACGGTCTTCCCCAGGGGTTCGGTCGGCAGCAGCATCGCCTCCCCATCATCCTGGGCATGGTAGCCAATGATGCGCAGGTTCTGATCCACCTCGAACAGCAGGTCGGGCATGGCATCCAGGACGCTGGTGAGCTTGGCATTGGCGATGGCCAGTTCCCTGGTCTGACGGCGTGCAATGCTTTCTGCCCGGTGCCGGCGGCTGCCCAGGTGCAGCGTGAGCAGGGAGAGCAGCAGGCTGATGCTCAAGCCGCCGCCGAGAATGGCCCAGGAGCCGGAAGTGTCCAGTTGCCGAGCGAAGGCGGGGCGGTCCGTGAAACGCAGCAGCCAGGACCGGCCACCGAATCGGATTTCCCGTTCCTCCAGGAAGCCCCCGGGACCGGAGGCGGTGCCGTCGTGGGAGTCGTAGAGGCGCAATGGCGGCCCATCGGGGCCCGTCTGGTCCACGATTTCCAGGGTCAGCTGGTCATTGGCAGCGTGTGGGATGCTGTTGATGAACTCCTGCATGTGGAAGACGGTAAACACGTAACCCGAGAGGGCTCCATTGCGCTCGGCTGTTGAGTTGCGGGCCTGCTCTCCCCGATAGATCGGGCTAAGCATGAGGAAGCTGGGCAGCCCTCCAGAGGCCTGGCCCGTCACCGGCGCGATCGGGACGGTGAGGGCCGCTTCTCCTGTTTCCCGGGCCCGGATCAGGGCCGCCTGGTGGGCTGCTTCCGAACCCAGGTCGAAACCATAGGCGCCGCGGCTGGAGGTGTCCGGTTCCACATAGGCGGTCGGGAAAAAATCCTGCCGTTCGCCCAGGGGATAGACGCTGAAGTCAGGGAGCCCCTCCTTTTCCCGCATGCGCCGGATAAAGGCTGGTAATTCGGCGCGGGACACCCGGGGGGCATAGGCCAGGATGGACAGGCCCGGGTAGTGCTGGGAGAGCTCCAGGGGGCGGGTATAACGCTGCCAGTCGACTCGGTGGGTTTCCGGGTGGGCGGCGAAGAAACCCATGCCGCCCCGCAGCACCTGGTCGTAGTCGTCCAGGCGTTCGCGGATCAGGCTGGAAACCTGGGAGGACTCCCGGGAGAAGGCAATATTGGCTTCCAGCAATTCACCGCGGCGCTGGCTGTTCCAGGCGCCGACGGTGACCCCCAGCGTGATGGACAGGACGGCGAGGGCAGTCATGCGTGGCGGGAATTGCCCACGCCGCCAGCGACGCCAGGGAGAATTGGAAGAAGGTGGTGAGGTGGCGGCGTCCATGGGCGAAGGCGGTGGCGGGCCATCGGCGTGGCCGCAGAGCCGCCAGTATAGCCGGGAGTGTGGTAAACCGCGGCCCTAGGCGGCCTGGAGCGAGGCGTCCTGTTCTTCCTGTTGCTGCAGGGCCCACATCTGGGCATAGCTGCCGTCCGCCGCCAGCAGGGCGCCATGGCGACCCCGCTCGATAATGCGGCCCCCTTCGAGCACCAGGATCTCGTCGGCATCCATGACGGTAGACAGGCGGTGGGCGATGATCAGGGTGGTACGCCCTCGGGCGGCCACTTCCAGTTGCCCCTGGATGGCCTTCTCGGTCTTGGAATCCAGGGCCGAAGTGGCTTCGTCGAAAATGAGGATGGGCGGGTCCTTGAGCAGGGCCCTGGCGATGGCCACCCGTTGCTTTTCGCCGCCGGAGAGCTTGAGGCCCCGCTCCCCGACCCGGGTTTCCCATTTGTCCGGCAGGGACTCGACGAAGTGGGTCAGCTGGGCGGCCCGGGCCGCAGCCATGACTTCTTCCCGACTGGCCTCGGGCCGGCCGTATTGGATGTTGTAGAACAGGGTGTCGTTGAACAGCACCGTATCCTGGGGGACGATGCCGATGGCCGCCCGCAGGCTGTGTTGGGTGAGTTGCCGCAGATCCTGGCCGTTGATGCGGATGGCGCCGCCGGTGACGTCGTAGAAGCGATAAAGAAGGCGCGACAGGGTGGATTTTCCGGCACCGGAATGACCTACCACCGCCACGGTATGGCCGGAGGGAATGGTGAAGGAGATGTCGTGCAGAATGGAACGGGCCGGCTCGTAGGCGAAATCCACATGCTCAAAGCGCACTTCAGCCGGGCCGGGACGGAGTTCCTCTGCATCGGCGGCATCGGAGATTTCCCGATGGGTATTGAGCAGGCCGAACATGCGCTCGATGTCGGTCAGGGCCTGGCGGATTTCCCGATACACCACCCCGAGGAAATTGAGGGGGATGTAGAGCTGGATGAGGAAGGCATTGACCAGCACCAGGTCGCCGATGGTCATGGTGCCCGCCACCACCCCGGCGGTGGCGCGCCACATCATCAGGGTGACGCCGGTGGCGATGATTGCCTGCTGGCCCAGGTTGAGGAAGGACAGGGTGATCTGGCTGCGGGTGGCGGCATCCTCCCACTGGGTCATCTGGATATCGTAGCGCCGGGCCTCGTATTCCTCGTTGTTGAAATACTTCACCGTCTCGTAGTTGAGCAGGCTGTCGATGGCCCGGCCGTTGGCGGCCGAGTCGCTCTCATTGACCGCCCGGCGGATGCCGATGCGCCAGTTGCTCACCGTCACGGTAAAGGCGATATAGCCGACCAGGGAGGCGGCCGTGATCAGGGCGAAGACGGCGTCGTACTTGGCCAGGAGGATGCCCAGTACCAGGGCCAGTTCCACCAGGGTCGGCAGGATGGAATAGAGGGTATAGCTGATCAGGCTGGAAATGGAGCGGGTGCCCCGTTCGATGTCCCGGGAGACGCCGCCGGTCTGGCGTTCCAGGTGGAAGCGCAGGGACAGCCCGTGCAGATGGCGGAAGACCTCCAGGGCGATGCGCCGCACCGCCCGCTGGGTCACCCGGGCAAAGAGCATTTCCCGCAGTTCGGTGAACAGGGAGGTGCCGAAACGCAGGGCGCCATAGAGCAGCAGCAACAGCACCGGCAAGGCCAGGGCCATGCCCTTGGCCGACAGGCTGTCGATCATGTGCTTGAACACCAGGGGCACGGTGACGCTGGCCAGCTTGGCGCCCACCAGGCTGGCGATGGCGGCGCCGACCCGCCACTTGTATTGCCACAGGTAGGGGAAGAGGGTGCGGATGGTGGGCCAGGCGTGAACTTCGCCAGGCGGACGGGGCAGGTCGGAGGAGGATGAGCGGCGCATGAGAGGATTCTAACAGGGGTGGAGTAGGCCACCCCTTCGAGCCGCGCCGAAGCAAATGGTTTCCCGGCTGCTCACGGGAACGCCAGGAAGGGCGGCGTTTACGCCGCTAGAAGCCAGTCCAGGCTGTCCCGGCCAAGGGGCCGGGGCAGGGCGGTGCTGCGAATCTCAGAACAGGAAGGGCTGCTTTTCCAGTTTTGCCCCCTGGCCGTTGGGCGTGGCGAACACCTTGACCTGGCGTGGCTTGAGCCATACCCGCTGGCCGGTTTCGAGGCCAAGGACCTGCTGCCGCTCACGGGTCAGTTCCACTTCTACGGTTTCGCTTTCGTGGGACAGTTCCACCCGCACCAGGGGGCCGATGGCCTGGATGTGGGCCACCTGGGCCGCCAGGCCGCCGGCGGTGGGCGTGGTTTCGATGTCGATGTCGTGGGGACGGACGAAGGCCACCGCTTCCTCCGCATCCACCGGCGCTTCCCGGGCGACCTCGGCCCAGGCGCCGTGGAGGCGGCTGTGGAAGACATTGACGTTGCCCAGGAACTGATAGACGAAGGGGCTGGCCGGGTTGGAATAGACCTCGTCCGGGGAGCCCATCTGCTCGATCCTTCCCTGGTTCATCACCACCACCCGGTCCGCCACCTCCAGGGCCTCTTCCTGGTCGTGGGTGACGAACACAGAGGAGATATGCATCTCGTCATGCAGGCGGCGTAGCCAGCGACGCAGCTCCTTACGCACCTTGGTGTCCAGGGCGCCGAAGGGCTCGTCCAGGAGCAGTACCTTGGGTTCCACCGCCAGGGCCCGGGCCAGGGCGATGCGCTGGCGCTGGCCACCGGAGAGCTGGGACGGGTAGCGGTCGGCGAGCCAGTCCAGCTGTACCAGGGCCAGCAGGTCCATGACCCGCTTGCGGATCTCGGCCTCGCTCGGCCGCTCCTTGCGTGGCTTGACCCGCAGGCCGAAGGCCACATTCTCGAACACGGTCATGTGGCGGAACAGGGCGTAATGCTGGAAGACGAAGCCCACCTGGCGTTCCCGCACGTGCAGGTGGGTGGCCTCGGCCCCCTCGAACAATACCTGGCCGCTATCGGCCGTTTCCATGCCGGCGATGATGCGCAGCAGGGTGGTCTTGCCGCAGCCCGAGGGGCCGAGCAGGGCCACCAGTTCCCCGGTGGGGATGGACAGGGAGATGTCGTCCAGGGCAACGAAGTTGCCGAAGCGCTTGGCGATATTGCGGATGTCGATGCTCATGGCGGGGAACCTGTTGGCAAATGCTAAGTTGGGCTTAGTTGGTTTTTTCGGGCGGCAGCTCGGCGGTGAGCAT
>DATEZY010000226.1:0-46559 GCA_035255085.1 Azospira sp.
TCCACCGCCGCATCCTGGCCGAGCATGGCCAGGGCCCCTGCCACCTGCTTGAGGGGGGCCTCCAGGCCGGCCAGGTCGCCGCGCCGGGTGACGTCGCGGAAGAAGGTATCGAGCACCTGCTCGATCTGCCCCAGGTTGCTCTGGATTTCCTTGGCCACCTGGCTGTTGAGCAGGCGCTCCTGGGCCTGGCGCGACATGTCGTCCAGACCCGGCACCTCGGCACCAGTTTCCGGCGGCATGCCGGTGACGCAACCGTTCAGGCGGGCGGTCATCACGTCCACCTGATGGGCAAAATCCGGCCCCAGGTGCTCGAAGTTATCCAGGGCCGTGGACGCCAGGAGGATACCCGTGGCGATTTCCATGGACAGGCTGTCCGAATGGCGGGAAGGCTGCTCCACCAGCCAGGCGGTCGTGGTCAGCAGGGCGCCGCAGAGGCGATTGAAATCCGGGTGTCCGAGGTGCTCGGCCCCCTGGGCCAGGGCGGTAACCTGATCGCGGAAAATCGACAGGGCCTGGGCCGTGCCGGCGCAAAACTTGCCCCAGGTTTCCTCGGCTGCCGTAATGTGATCCCGCAGACGACGCAGAATGCCTTCCTGAGCCGGCGTGGCATGGCCGGCTTCACCCTGGGCGGAGGGCAACAGTTCGTCCAGCTGGAACGACGCCTTGACGCTGGAAACGGCAGGGTCGGCGCTGTCGGACACTGCCACGTAATAGAGGGCGTCGCGCATCAGGCGCTCGGCGAAGTTGCGGGAGCCCTCGATCAGGCGCCGGATTTGCGCGTCGATACGGGCGCACAGCTGCTTGATGTCGGCATCGGCACCAGCGGTCCCATCGGCCACCGCGGCAATGAAACCCAGGGCGACCCACCAGAAGGCGCGGGCAGCCGGCACGTCCTGGGTCGCCTCGATGGCTTCCAGGGCGGCACGCATCTCGTTCAGGCCAGCCCGATCCCCCTTAAACCAGGTCAGCAGGCCGCGCTGGAAATGGCCGCGCGCGGCCCGCAGGCGCTGGGCCAATTCCACTGGCGGCAAGGCCACGGCAGCGCGGCGCGGCGGCCGCACCTCCAGATTGGGGAAGAACAGGTCGGTAGGATTGACCCGCTCGCTACCCCGGGCCTGGAGCACTTCCCGGTACAGGGGCAGGAGGCGCAGGGGCTGGTTGGGTTCACCGTTGAGCAGATCGTCCAGGTAGTGGCGAATCGCCTGGAGGCCCCGCCGCGTCAGGTCCACGGCACCGGCGTCGACCACCAGTTGCTGCTGCTCCAGGTCCGCCAGGTAGCCCTCCAGGGCCTCGGTGAATTGGGTGACCCCGTCCAGACCGACGATGGCCAGGGCGCCATGCACCTGGTGCAGGTGGGTACGCCCGAACTTGATCTGGGTGAGGTCGCCCTCTGCCCCGGCCAGCGCCTGTTGCAGGGATTTATCCGCCCGGTCCAGGGCGGCATCAATCTCGCCCTTCACCCAGGTCAGGGGGCCAACGTCAAATTCGCTTACGGCAGTCATCGGGCGCTCACGCTCTCCGGCATTCGGCACAAGGGGCGAATCCGCGATCCGCCCCGCTCAATTTCGTCAGGAAACCTTGAAGCCAGCCACGGAACCCTTCAGTTCCGTTGCCAGTCCGGCCAGTTCGCCCACCGCCTCGGCGGTCTGCTTGGTACCGGCGGTGGTCTGCTCGGTCACCTGCAGAATGTCCTTCATGGTTTCGGCCACCCCGGCTGCCGACTGGGCCTGTTCCTGGGTCGCGGAAGAGATGTTCTCAATCAGGCTGGCCAGGTTCTGGGACACGTTACCGATCTCGGACAGGGCGCGGCCGGCGGCGTCCGACAGCTTGGCCCCTTCCACCACACCCTGGGTCGATTCTTCCATGGCGGAGACGGCGTCCTGGGTATCGGTCTGAATGGTCTTCACAATGGCCGCAATCTGCTTCGTTGCTTCCGCCGAACGTTCGGCCAGGCGCTGCACTTCTTCGGCCACCACGGTAAAGCCGCGGCCGGCTTCACCGGCGGATGCGGCCTGGATAGCGGCGTTCAGAGCCAGCACGTTGGTTTGCTCGGTAATGTCGGAAATCAGTTCCACGATTTCGCCGATCTCCTGGGAGCTTTCACCGAGGCGCTTGATCCGCTTGGAGGTTTCCTGGATCTGTTCGCGAATTTCGTTCATGCCCTTGATGGAATCCTGCACCGCCTGGGCGCCCTTTTCCGCAGCGGCCAGGGACTGGCGCGCCACCTGGGCGGACTGGGTAGCGTCGGAGGACACCTGGTTCATGGAACTGGCCATGGTCAGAACGGAACGGCCAGCCTGCTCAATTTCCTGGGACTGGCGCTCGGCAGCGGCGAGCAGCTCCTCGGAAGTGCGGCGGGCCAGCTCCGTAGCCAGGGTCACCCGATTGGCGGCGTCGTTGATGCGGCCAACCAGCACCCGCAGCTCTTCAATGGTGTAGTTGATGGAGTCGGCGATGGCGCCGGTGATGTCCTCGGACACAGTAGCGGTTACGGTCAGGTCGCCGTCGGCCAGGTCACCCAGTTCGTTCATCAGACGCAGAATGGCGTCCTGGTTCTGGCGGTTAAGCAGTTCCGATTCCTGGCGCATGCGCTCGGCTTCTTCGGCCCGGCGGCGGGAGTCTTCCAGGTAGATCTTGGCCATCAGCACCAGGGAGGCCAAGGCCACCAGCACCAGCACTACCAGGATGACGATATACAGGGCCCGCTCGGCCAGCTGGCCCTGATAGGCCTGGGCCAACTTGTCGGTGGCGGCCAGCAGTTCCTCGCTGTCCTTGAAGATGGCGGAGCCGGACTGTTTCGCCAGCACCAGGCGCTGCATGTTGCCGAGAATGCCGGAAACGGCCTCCTGGTATTCCTTGAAGGCAACTTCCAGTTCGCCCAGCTTGCTCTTGGCATCGGCCTCGATGGCACCCTTGCCGCCTTCGCTACTCTTGTTCAGGCCAGTCAGCAGTTCGCGGAAGCTGTTGGTGTCCTTGCCCAGCAGGAAGGCCACTTCCGGATCGATGGCATCACCCACCAACAGGGCGGCAGCGTTCTTGGCGATACGCTGGGTCAGCATCACCATCTGGTTGGCAGCGGCGATATCCCGCACCCCGGAACCGGACTGCAGCTTGATCGCTGCCACCTGTTCGGAGAGATCGAGCAACTGGGGGTTCTTGTTGGCGATGACGGACACGTCCTTACCCAGGTTCACCAGGTTGGTTTCCATCTCCAGCAAGCGGGTGGCGTTCTTGTCGGTTTTTTCCCAATCCGTCATCAGGGCCTGCAACTGGGGCTGCACGCCGTCCGGAGACGGGGGCACCGTCACGTCGCCGATCTCCCCCCCCTGGGAGAGCCGTTCCAGCAGGCGGGAGAAGGACTCCCGGGAATCCTTCAACTGCTTGAAGGCTTCCGGGTTACCCTGCAGGGCCTGGGCCGCATCCTTGGCCAGACGCTGGGAGAGCATGCGCATTTCGCCGGACGAGGCCACATAGACGGTACCGTAGGTGGATTCCCGGTTGTCGTGATAAATGAGCGCGGCAATGATCAGCATCACCACCAGCAGGACGGCACCGAGCATCTGCAACTGTTTGACAACCGGATGCTTGGCCAGGAAGTCATTCAGGGCCGCCCCTGGCTCCTTGTGCTTCTTCGCAGCCTTGGCAGAAGGGCTGGTGACGGCAGCGGGGGGAGGCAGGTCCATCATCTTGGTGGTGGCAGCCAGAGTTTCCTCACCAACGGGAGCGGCGGACTTTTTCTTGCCCAGGCCAAAGGAAAAGGCGGGCAGTTTTAGTTTGAACGCCATGGTGTTCTCCAAAACGAAGCAACGTTACAGGTTGCAGAGCAGGTAAGAATTCGGGAAGGGAAGTTCATGCGCCGATCTGCATGAATTCGGGGTCATCCAGCAGTTCGCGCAGGTTCAGCATGTGCCATTGCCGCCCTTCGGCATCGCCGTAGGTATCCTGGCCCCAGGTCGGCATGGCCGTATCCGGGGCGCCGGGCTGGAAGGTCTCCAGGTTTTTCAGGCCCAAGGAGCGGGTCACCAGGAGGGCTGCATTGGAACCGAAGCGGGTTCCGACCAGCAGCAGCCGCGCATTGGCATTCTGCGGCGTGGGATCGCCACCCAGGAAGGCGGACAAATCCACCACCGAATAGAGACTGCCGCGGATATTGGCGATACCGGCAAACCAGGGGCGGGTCAGGGGCACCGGAGCCAGGTGGGGAGACGGGACGATTTCGCCGGAATCGGTCAGGTTGAGCAACCACAGGCCGCTACCGGCCTGGACGCCCAGCAGGCCGGCAGCGGCCTGTCCCCGGGCTGCACCGGAAAGACGAACAGCCAGGTGCTCCTGGAATTCCCGCAGGCTGATTTTTTTTGCCATCCCCGCCTCGGCCTTAGAGGGCGGCGATCTTGGCGAGCAGCTCTTCGGCGTTGACCGGCTTCACCAGGTAATCCTGGGCGCCTTGGCGCAAACCCCAAATCTTGTCGGTTTCCTGGCCCTTGGAGGTGCAGACGATGACCGGGATGTCCTTGGTGTCCTCGTCCCGGGTCAGGGTACGGGTAGCCTGATAGCCATTGAGGCCGGGCATAACCACGTCCATCAGCACCAGATCAGGCTTTTCCGCCTTGGCCTTGGCAATCCCCTCCTCGCCATTTTCCGCGGTCACCACCTGGTAGCCGTTCTTGGTGAGGATCTCGACCATGAAATGGCGTTCCGTCGGGGAGTCATCAACAACCAGGATTTTCTTGATGGGCATAGCTTTCTCTCAGCGGTGGCTCATTGGATCTGCTGCGGCGCGTAGGTGGCTACGGCCTGCAACAAACTGTCTTTGGTAAAGGGCTTGGTGAGGTACTGGTCGGAACCGACCATGCGCCCCCGGGCGCGGTCGAACAGGCCATCCTTGGAGGACAGCATGATCACCGGGGTGGCGCGGAAACGGGCGTTCTTCTTGATCAGTGCACAGGTCTGATAGCCGTCGAGGCGCGGCATCATGATGTCGCAGAAGACGATGTCCGGCTGATGGTCGGCAATCTTGGCGAGGGCGTCGAAGCCATCTTCCGCCAGGACCACCTGACATCCCGCCTGGACCAGGAATATTTCTGCGCTGCGACGGATGGTGTTGCTGTCGTCAATCACCATCACTTTTACGCCACGCAGGTTGCTGGCATCCGGCAAATCAACCTCCCGAAGTCTCTCTCAGCCTAGATTAATGTCTTATATATTTCTGCTTATGCCGCAATACTAATACGACACTAGGTATTTTCCTAGATTTGCACCATCTCAAAGTCTTCCTTGCGGGCACCGCACTCGGGACAGACCCAATTCATGGGGATGTCTTCCCAGCGGGTTCCGGGGGCCAGCCCCTCTTCTGGCAGGCCGGCGGCCTCGTCGTAGATAAAGCCGCAGATCTGGCACATCCAGGACTGGAAGGGTGGTTTTTGCAGGGTATCGCTCATGGGGAAACCGGGGCTTTGAGGGAGGTTTTCAGCTAGAATTGGCGACGATATTACCGAATCCCCCGTCGCGCCGCCAACCGCAACTGCAACTGGCATGGCCGACCTCTCCCCGCCGCCCATGACCCAGCCCTCCGCGCCCCTGCTCATTCCGCCCATCGTCCTCAGTTTTGCCGCTTCCGACCCCACCGGCGGGGCCGGACTCCAGGCCGATCTGCTGACCCTGGCCAGCATGGGTTGCCACCCCCTGTCGGTCGTCACCGCACTGACTGTGCAGGATACGGCCGGCGTCGATTCGGTCATGGCCATCGACGCCGACTGGATCGAGGACCAGGCCCGGGCCCTGCTCGAAGACATGCCGGTGGCCGCCTTCAAGATCGGGCTGGTGGGCAGCGTGGAAAACATCGCCACTATTGCTGAAATCGTCTCCGACTACCCCCACATCCCCCTGGTGCTGGACCCGGTGCTGGCTTCCGGCCGAGGCGACGAGCTGGCCACCGAAGACATGATCGGTGCCCTCAAGGAAATGCTGCTACCCCAGACCACCATCCTCACCCCCAACAGCCTGGAAGCCCGCCGCCTGGCCGACGAGGATGACGGGGAGGAACCGGAGCTGGAGGAATGCGCCCGCCGCCTGATCAGCCGCGGCTGCGAATACGTGCTGCTCACCGGCACCCACGAGAACACCGCCAAGGTGGTCAATACCCTCTACGGCGAAAACGGCATGGTCTGCTCCGACCGCTGGGAGCGTCTGCCCGGCAGCTACCATGGCTCCGGCTGCACCCTGGCCTCGGCCATCGCCGCCAACCTGGCCAACGGCCTGTCGATCCAGGAAGCGGTACAGGATGCCCAGGAATACACCTGGCAGGCCCTGGCTGCCGGCTTCCGTCCTGGCATGGGACAACATATTCCCGACCGCTTCTTCTGGGCCCGCAACCCGGAGGAAGAGTCCGGCAGCGGCCATGCGAGCGACTGAAGGCCTCTACGCCGTCACCCCCGACGGCCTGGCGACGCCGCGCCTGCTGGCCCTGGCCGAGGCCGCCCTGGCCGGCGGTGCGCCGCTGCTGCAGTATCGCGACAAGAGCGGCGATGGCATCCGCCGCCGCGAGCAGGCCCACGCCCTGCTGGCCCTGTGCCGGCATTATGGTAGCCGTCTGATCATCAACGATGACCTGGCCCTGGCCCTGGCCATCGATGCCGACGGGGCCCATCTCGGAGGGGAAGATGGCGACCTAGCCGGCGCCCGCAGGGCCCTGGGGCCGCACAAGATTCTCGGCGCCAGTTGCTACGCCGACTTTGACCGAGCCCAGGCCGCCGCCCAGGCCGGCGCCGACTACGTGGCCTTCGGCGCCATCTACCCGTCGCCGACCAAACCCCAGGCCCTGCGCGCGCCCCTGGCGTTGATTTCCCGGGCCCGCCGGGAACTTCAGGGTGTGCAGGTCGCCGCCATTGGCGGCATCACCCTGGACAACGCTGCCCCGGTCATCGCTGCCGGCGCCCATTTCACCGCCGTCATCACCGATTTGTTCGAAGCCCCGGATGTCACCTCCCGGGCCACCGCCTATCAACGTCTCTTTGCAGAAAGTGCTGCCCATGAGCTCCCCCGCCACCAGCCGTAACCAGCAACTCTTCGATGCCGCCCAGCGCCACATCCCCGGTGGCGTGAACTCCCCCGTGCGGGCCTTCCGCTCCGTCGGCGGCGTGCCCCGCTTCTTCACCCACGGCGCCGGCCCCCGGGTGTGGGACGCGGACGGCCAGAGCTATCTGGACTACGTCGGCTCCTGGGGCCCCCTGATCCTGGGCCACGCCCACGCCCCCACGGTCAAGGCGGTGCAGGATGCCGCCGTGCGCGGCCTATCCTTCGGCGCCCCCACCGAGGCTGAGATCGAGATCGCCGACCTGCTCTGCGACATCCTGCCCTCCCTGGACATGGTGCGCCTGGTTTCCTCCGGCACCGAAGCCACCATGAGCGCCATCCGCCTGGCCCGGGGTCACACTGGCCGGGACCTGCTGGTGAAGTTCGAGGGCTGTTACCACGGCCACTCCGACAGCCTGCTGGTGAAAGCCGGCTCCGGCCTGCTGACCTTCGGCAACCCCTCCTCCGGCGGCGTTCCTGCCGACGTGGCCAAGCACACCCTGGTGCTCGAATACAACAATGCCGAGCAACTGGCCGAGGCCTTCGCCAAGCAAGGCAATGAGATCGCTGCCGTCATCGTCGAGCCGGTGGCCGGCAACATGAACCTGATCGCCCCCAAGCCCGAGTTCATGCAGGCCATGCGCGAGCTGTGCAGCAAGCACGGCGCCGTGCTCATCTTCGACGAGGTCATGACCGGCTTCCGCGTCGGCCCCCAGTGCGCCCAGGGCCTCTTCGGCATCACCCCGGACCTCACCACCCTGGGCAAGGTCATCGGCGGCGGCATGCCGGTGGCAGCCTTCGGTGGCAAGCGGGAGATCATGGAAAAGATCGCCCCCCTGGGCCCGGTGTATCAGGCCGGCACCCTCTCCGGCAACCCGGTGGCCGTGGCCGCCGGCCTGGTGACCCTCAAGGCCACCCGGGCCCCTGGCTTCTACGACAGCTTGGCCGCCCGTACCAAGCAGCTCACCGACGGCCTCACCGCCGCTGCCAAGAAGCACGGCATCACCTTCTGCGCCCAGAGCGTCGGCGGCATGTTCGGCCTGTACTTCAGCGCCACCCCGCCCACCTCCTTCGCCGAAGTCATGCAGTGCGACAAGGAGGCCTTCAACCGCTTCTTCCACGCCATGCTGGAAGCCGGCCACTACCTGGCCCCCTCCGCCTTTGAAGCCGGCTTCGTCTCCGCCGCCCATACGGAAGCGGACATCGCCGCCACCATCGCGGCAGCGGAAGCCATTTTTGCCAAGGGTGTCTGAGGTTTAAGCCTGCGGGTATAGGTTCTGCTGCTTAAGCACCACTCCCGCCAACCCCGGGCGTTATCATAACGCCTGGGGCTTTCCCTTCCCGCTTGCCGCAGCGCCTGTTCCGGCGCAGCTCCCCACGCCTCGCGCAATTCCGCGTGAGTCCCTCTGGGCCTTCTGCCCTTCTCCCGTAGTTCAGCAGTGCTGCTGCAGATAGGCCAGGCACTGCGCCGCCGGCACCGGCCGACTGTAGAGATAACCCTGCACCTCGTCACAACCCAGGGCCCGCAGTGATCCTGCCTGGGCTTCCGTTTCCACGCCCTCGGCGATGGTCTTGAGCTTCAGGCTGGCTGCCATCTGCACGATGGCCCGAACGATGGCGGCACTATCGGCATGGGTATTGAGGTCACGCACGAAGCTCTGGTCGATCTTCAGCTTATCCACCGTAAAGCGCTTGAGATAGGCCAGGCTGGAATAGCCGGTGCCGAAGTCGTCGATGGACAACAGCACGCCCATGGCATTCATGGCCTTGAGGGTGGCCAGGGTGGCCTCGGCATCCTGGATCAGGATGGATTCGGTGAGCTCCAGCTCCAGGGCCGCGGGCGGCAGATTGGCGGCAGTCAGGGCATCGGCCACGGTCTGCCGCAGGTCGCTGCGGTGGAACTGCAGGGCCGACAGATTGACCGCCATAGTCAGGGGCGGCAGGCCGGCGTCGAGCCAGGCCCGGGCCTGGCGGCAGGCCTCCTGCAGCACCCAGGCGCCGATGGGAACGATCAGTCCGGTTTCCTCCGCCAGGGGAATGAAGCGTCCCGGAGGCACCAGGCCCAGTTCCGGGCTGTTCCAGCGCAGCAGGGCTTCCACCCCCACCACCTTGCCGGTGGCCAGATCCATCTGGGGCTGGTAATGCAGCAGCAGTTCATTGCGCTCCAGGGCCTGGTGCAGCTGCTGTTGCAGGGTGAGGCGCTCCAGGCTGCTGATGTTCATGGCCTCGGTGAAGAAGCGGTAGGCATTGCGGCCGCTCTGCTTGGCGTGCACCAGGGCCGTATCGGCCTTCTTCAACAGGGTATCGAAGTCGCTGCCGTCGTCCGGCGACAGGGACAGGCCGATACTGCCGGAAATGCTCAGGCTGTGGCCCTCCACCTCGAAAGGCTCCACCAGGGAGGCGAGCAGCCGTTCAGCCGTGCGGGACACCTGGCTCAGGCCCCGCACCTGGGGCAGGACGATGAGGAATTCGTCGCCGCCCTGGCGGCTCAGGGTACTGCTTTCCCGCAGCAGGCCCTTCAGGCGCTTGACCACAGCCCGCAGCAGCATGTCCCCGGCGTGATGGCCGAGGGAATCATTCACCGTCTTGAAGTGGTCCAGATCGAGGAGCAGCAGGGCCACCTGGGTGCCCTCATCCTGGGCCACCTCGATGGCCTGTTCCAGGTGCAGACGCAGCAGGTTGCGGTTCGGCAGGCCGGTGAGGTGGTCGTGCTGGGCCAGGAACTGGAGACGATCTTCCAGGGCCTTGCGATCGGAGATGTCGGAGAACACCGCCACATGGTTGGTGATGCGCCCCTGGTCGTCCTTCACCACGTTGATGCGGGTCCACTTGGGATAGATCTCGCCGCTCTTGCGCCGGTCGTAAATCTCGCCCTGCCAATAGCCCTGGGCATTGAGGGCCTGCCACATGCTGCGGTAGAAGGCCGCGTCATGGTGGCCGGAAGAGAGCAGGCGGGGGTTGTGACCGATCACCTCGGCGGCAGTGTAGCCGGTGGTTTCGGTGAAGGCCCGGTTGACCGAACGGATGTTGTTGTCGGCATCGGTGACCAGGAAGGCCTCGTTGGAAGTATCGAACACCTTGGCCGCCAGGCGCAGTTCCTCTTCCTGGCGCTTGCGCTCGGAGATGTCCACCATCACCCCCACCAGGCCGGCGACCTGGCCCTTGGTATCGAGGAAGGTGGCCTTGTTGAAAATGACGTCGTGGTACACCCCATCGGCGTAGCACACATGGGCCTCGTAGGTCTGCTTGCCCGGGTGATCGAACAGGGCCTGGTCGGCAGCGGCGTAGCGGGCGGCCAGGTCCGGTGGCGACAGGTCATAGACGCTCTTGCCCATGAACTCGTGCCGTTCCTTGCCGATGAAGGCGAGGAAGGCCTCGTTGCAGCCCACGTAGCGCCCTTCGGCATCCTTGTAGAAGAGGGGACTGGGGATCGCCTCGATCAGGGTGTGCATGAATTGCACATGTTCCTGCAGCTGGGCATCGGCGCTACGCAGGGCCTCCTGTTTGCGCGCCAGGCTCTCGGCGGCCTGGTCGAACTGGTGGGCGAGCAGGGCGATTTCGTCCTGGCCGGCCATGTTGGTGCGGACCGTCAGGTCTCCCGCCCCCAGACGCTGGGCGGTGGTGGAAATGGCGTTGAGGCGCCGGGTCACCCAGCGGTCCAGGAGCAGGGCCAGCAGCACTGCTCCGAGCAGGGACAGGGCCCAGGTCTGGAGGGACTCGCGCACCGCCTCCTGGCGGGCTTCGGCCAGGGGCGCGGCCATATCGAACTGCACATAGAGCACGCCCCGCCGCAGGCCCCGCAGGGAACCGTGGGTCAGGTCCAGGACGATGGGGAAATAACCGACCAGGGCCGAGCCCGAGGGCGCCAGTTCAATCCGGTGCTGGTCCTGGTCCATCGCCGCCTGGGCGACGGCCTCCTGGTAGGCGCTGACCCGAGCCGCCTCTTCGCCCTGCCACAGATAACGGTTGGCGAAAATGACCTGATGCCGCTCATCCACCAGCAGCAGGGTATCGATGCGCGGGTGCAGGGCGGTGGCGGAAAGCCGGGCCTTGGCCTGGGGCAGGTTGTCCAGCACCAGGCGCTCGGCCAGGATGTCCTGCAGCTGCTGCATCAGCACCCCCAGGGTTTCCCGGCTTTCCCGTTCGATCCGGTCCCGGGAATGGGTGGTCCATTGGTGGGCCACATAGAGCGCCCCGACGGTGGCGCACAGGAGGAGCACCAGGGGCAGCAGCAGACGCAGGCGCAGCAGTCCCTTCATGCTGTCAGGATCCGTTCCAGGCCCTTGGGCAGCAGGCGCTCCGGCTGGGCCGGATGGCGCAGCAGGTCCTGGCGCTGCATCAGCTGCCCGAGCCGCTGCAGCGGCTGGGCAATGGCAGGCTCGGCACCGGTGAGCAGATGCCGGTTTTCTGCCCGGTCGGGCAGGGTCAGTCCGGCCAGGGCGCGCAGCATATCCGCCCCCCGGGTCTGGGTACGCCGGCCCAGGGCAGCGGCGGTTTCTGTCGGGGCGGCATGCAGTTCATCCAAGACCCGGAACCAGGCGCCGGCCAGATCCTTCAGGTGGGCCTGGTAACGCTCATAGGCATCGGCCCGCAACACCAGCAGGTCGAAAATCTCACCGGGAATCTGGCTGCTGGTGAACAGGCTGCGGGCTCCCAGGCGGCGCAGGCGGGACAGGGCCGGCTCGAAGGTCACGGCTGCGTCGATGGCGCCGGCCAGGTAGGCGCTTTCATGGGTATCGACGGTGAGGGGCACAACGGAAACGTCACTCAGACTGAGGCCGGCACTCTCCAGGGCGCGGTTCAGCAGATAGGCCCCCAGAGCCTGATTTTCCACGCCAATACGCCGCCCCTTGAGGTCACCCAGGGTGCGGATATCGGGCCGCGCCACCAGGGCATCGGCACCGCGGGAAATATCCAGCACCAGCACCGCCCGCAGGTCGATACCGTCGGCCATCAGGGTCAGGGCCTCGTCGGCGGTGAGGGCGGCGCCATCCAGGGCGCCATTGCGCATGGCCCGCAGCACTTCGGAAGAAGACGGCAGTTCGTAGAGACGGATCGGCGCCGCCCCCCAGTAGCCCCGCTCCCGTGCCAGGTGCAGGGGTTCGTAGCCGGGCCATTCGTTGCTCGCCAGACGCAGGGGCGGCGTCGATTCTTCCTGGCTGCAGCCGGCGACCAGGGCCGCCGCCGCGGCCAGCAGCAAGCGCCGGCGCAAGGGGCGGTGGGAGGCGACAGCGAATGGGGAGAACGACAGGGGCATGAAAGGCCAGAATTGAGTGCCAGGACGACACAACGGAAGTCGGGTGGCGAGATCGAAGTATCGCATGAAACCCGGGCCTGCTTCCGGCCGGGGCTGCGTATCGGCCGCTAACTGGCGGCTTCAGGTTTGGTAAGATTGAACGATTCCACCGGCCGGGGTGCCCCACCCCCGGCACGCCGCCCGCACCCGGAGACAGACTCATGGTTCCCCACCTCACCACCGCCCTCACCGGCCCCCTGCTGGACCTGGAAAAGCGCTTCCTGGAAGACAGCACCCGCATCGAGCAATGGCTGCGCAGCCAATGGCAGGACCACACCCCGCCCTTCTACGGCTCGGTGGACCTGCGCAACAACGGTTTCAAGCTCGCCCCGGTGGATACCAACCTTTTCCCAGGCGGCTTCAACAACCTGAACCCGGCTTTCCTGCCCCTGTGCGTCCATGCCGCCATGTCGGCCATCGAGAAAATCTGTCCCGATGCGCGCAACCTGCTGCTCATTCCCGAGAACCACACGCGCAACCAGTTCTACCTGATGAACGTGGCCCAGCTGGCCACCATCCTGCGTCAGACCGGCCTCAACGTGCGCATCGGCAGCCTGCTGCCGGAGATCACCGCCCCCACCCCGGTGGAATTGCCCAACGGCCATACCCTGGTGCTGGAGCCCCTGGTGCGCAGCCAGTACCGCCTCGGCCTGAAGGACTTCGACCCCTGCGCCATCCTGCTCAACAACGACCTCTCCGCCGGTATTCCCGAGATTCTCAAGGGTCTCAACGAGCAGTTCCTGCTGCCGCCCCTCCACGCCGGCTGGGCAGTGCGGCGCAAGTCCCAGCACTTCGCCGCCTACGACCAGGTGGCCAGCGACTTTGCCGCCCATCTGGGCCTGGACCCCTGGCGCATCAATCCCTATTTCGCCGTGTGCAATCAGATCAATTTCCATGACCGCCAGGGTGAGGACTGCCTGGCCGGCCAGGTGGATTTCCTGCTCGCCCGCATCCGCGAGAAGTACAAGGAATACGGCGTCACCGAGACCCCCTACGTGGTGGTCAAGGCCGATGCCGGCACCTACGGCATGGGGGTGATGACGGTGAAGGATGCATCCGAGGTCACCGGCCTCAATCGCAAGCAGCGCAACAAGATGAGCGTCGTCAAGGAAGGCCTGGAGGTCTCCGAGGTGCTGATCCAGGAAGGGGTGCATACCTTCGAGAGCATCAACGAGGGCATGGCCGAGCCGGTGGTGTACATGATCGACCGCTACGTGGTCGGCGGTTTCTACCGGGTGCATAGCGGTCGCGCCAAGGATGAGAACCTCAACGCCCCGGGCATGCACTTCGAGCCCCTGGCCTTCGAGACCTGCTGCAACCAGCCGGAACACGCTCTCTCCCCGGACGCCCCGCCCAACCGCTTCTACGCCTACGGCGTGGTGGCGCGCCTGGCCCTGCTGGCGGCCGCCGTCGAGCTGGAAAACACCGCGCCCCAGGACTAAGCCATGCGATTTGCCTTCATTGTCGATCCCCTGGAGCACCTCAAGGCCTACAAGGACAGCAGCGTCGCCATGATGCGCGCCGCCGAGCGCCACGGCCACGAGGTCTGGGTCCTGCAGCCCGAAGCCCTGCACTGGTCCCAGGCCGGCGGTGTCGGCGGCGAGGCGGTGCGCCTGCACACCCGCGCCGACGACCACGACTGGTACCGGGAAACGGCCCGGGAGCAGCGCCGCCTCAAGGACTTCGACGCCATACTGATGCGCAAGGACCCGCCCTTCGACATCGAGTACGTGACCATCACCTGGCTGCTGGAGCGGGCCGAGGCCGAGGGCGCCAGGATCTTCAACAAGCCCCGGGCTTTGCGCGACCACTCGGAAAAGCTGGCTATCGCCGAATTCCCCCAATTCACCGTGCCCACCCTGGTGACCCGGGACGCCCACACCCTGCAGGCCTTCATCGACCAGCAGCGGGATGTGGTGATGAAACCCCTGGACGGCATGGGCGGCAGCTCCATCTTCCGCGTGCACCGCAACGAGCCCAACCGCAACGTCATCATCGAGACCCTGAGCCACCTGGGCCAGCGCTCGGTGATGGCCCAGCGCTTCATCCCCGAGATCAGCCACGGCGACAAGCGCATCCTGCTGATCAACGGCCAGCCGGTGCCCTACGCCCTGGCGCGCATCCCCAAGGCCGGCGAAACCCGGGGCAACCTGGCCGTGGGCGGCACCGGCGTCGCCCAGGAGCTCTCCTCCCGGGACCGGCAGATCGCCGAAACCCTGGGGCCCATCCTGGCCGCCCGGGGACTATTCCTGGTGGGCCTGGATGTGATTGGCGACTACCTCACGGAAATCAACGTCACCAGCCCCACCTGCATGGTGGAAATCCAGCAGCAGACCGGCTTTGATGTGGCCGGTGCCTTCATTACCGCCCTGGAGCACGCATGCGGGCAGTAGGTATTGTCGTTCTCGCCCTGCTGCTGAGCCTCCTTGGTGCGTGCAGCAAGGCCCCACTGACCCAGCAGGAAGCCTTCGTCTTCGGCACCCGCGTGGAGGTGCTGGTGGCCGGCACGCCGGAGCCCGAAGCCCGGGCTGCCGTGGCCGAGGTGCTGCGGGAATTCGACCGCCTGCACCAGGCCTACCATGCCTGGCAGCCCTCGGAGCTGACCCGCTTGAACGAGGCTTTTGCCGCCGGCAAGCCCTTCAAGGCATCGCCGGAGCTCCTCCAGCTGCTGCAGGATGCCAAGGCCCTGGCCGGCCAGGGGGAATGGCTGTTCGATCCGGCCATCGGCCGCCTGGTACAGCTGTGGGGCTTCCATGCCGACGAGTTCCAAGCCCGCCTGCCCGATGCCCAGAAGGTGGCTTTCCTTGCCGCCGCCCGCCCCTCCCTGCGGGACGTGCATTTTTCCGGGAACCAGGTGAGCAGCACCAACCCGGCGGTGGCCATCGACCTGGGGGGCTACCTCAAGGGCGTGGCCCTGGACCGGGCCGCCGCCATCCTCAAGGGGAAGGGCATCAAGAACGCCCTGATCAACATCGGCGGCAATGTCCTCGCCCTGGGCGAGAAGAACGGCGATCCCTGGCGCGTCGGCATCCAGCACCCGCGCCAGCCGGGCCCCCTAGCCACTCTGGAATTGCGCGATGGCGAAGCCATCGGCACTTCCGGCGACTACCAGCGTTATTTCGACCTGGACGGCCAGCGCTACAGCCACCTGATCGACCCGCGCAACGGCCGGCCGGCCCAGGGCACCCAGGCGGTAACCGTGCTCATCCCCCCCGGCCCCCAGGCCGGTACCCGCTCCGATGCCCTGTCCAAGCCGCTGTTCGTCGCCGGTAACGGCGACTGGCTGCGCCTGGCCGGCACCCTGGGAGTGACCCAGGCCCTGCGCGTGGATGGCAGCGGCGCAGTGCAGGTGACCAAAGGTCTGGCGGAGCGGCTGAAATGGGGCGACGGAGTCAAGCCGGCGGCGGTATTATCGCCCTGAGCTATTATGGCGAAGGCCTGAAACCAGCCTCCGGCCAACCCACCCGTCCTGGCGCCTTTTGGCTCCAGGCTTTAATTCCCAACCCATGGCCTGACCTTAGTTAGAATGAGCATCGGTATCTTGATCATCGCCCACGGCGATCTGGGCCAGGCCCTCATCGGCGCCGCCAGCCATGTGCTGGGCCAGCGCCCGGAGCGACTAGCGGCCATGTCCGCCGGCCACGACGAGCCCCGCGAAATGGCCGAAGCCCAGGCCCGGACCCTGGTTGCCCAACTCGATGCTGGGGCCGGGGTGCTGGTCCTCACTGACCTGTTCGGCGCCTCCACCGCCAACATCGCCCGGGGCCTGCTGCAGGATGGGCGGGTGGCCGGGATCGCCGGGGTCAGCCTGCCTATGGTGCTGCGGGCGGTGAATTACCGTCACCTACCCCTGGTTGAATTGATCGAAAAAGTGACCTCGGCGGCCAGCGAATGCACCGCCTCCCTGTCCTGAAAGCTGAAAGGAAACAGCACCACCATGAGCCAGACCTGCCGCGCCGATACCGAAATCATCAACAAGCTGGGCCTGCATGCCCGCGCCTCGGCCAAATTCACCCAGCTCGCCGGCCAGTTCAAGTCTGAGGTCTGGATGGAGAAGGGCGGCCGCCGCATCAACGCCAAGAGCATCATGGGCGTGATGATGCTGGCTGCCGGCAAGGGCTCCACCGTCAGCATCGAGACCATCGGCGACGATGCACCCCAGGCCCTGGAGGCCCTGCTGGCCCTGATCGCCGACAAGTTCGGCGAAGGGGAATAAGTTCACCGCACTCCCCCGGCTGGCATCACCCCCAGGGCCGGGTAGCCCATAGGCTGCACCCCCTGCATAAAAAATAACGAACAGGAGACCCGACATGAGCTTCACCATCCACGGCCTTGGTGTTTCCGGCGGCATTGCCATCGGCGTGGCCCAACTCATGTCCCACACCTCCCTGGAGGTGTCCCACCTGACCATCGGGCCGCGCATGGTGGACAAGGAGCTGCTGCGGTTCGATGCCGCCGTCGCCGCCGTGCGGGAGGAGCTGACCCAGCTCAAGGCCGAGACCACCGGCGCACCAGCCGAACTGGGGGCGTTCGTCGATCTCCACGCCATGATCCTGGCCGACCCGGAGCTGTCCGAGGTGCCCAAGTCCCTGATCCGGGACCGCCGCTGCAACGCCGAATGGGCCCTGGTGCAGCAAATGGAGCGCCTGGTGGAGCAGTTCGAGGCCATCGAGGACCCCTATCTGCGGGAACGCAAGTCCGACGTGGTGCAGGTGGTGCAGCGGGTGGTCAAGGAACTGCAGGGCCACGGCCGGGGCACGCCCAAGGCGCGCAAGGGCTCCAAGGACGCGGACCAGATCATCGTCGCCCACGATCTCTCCCCCGCCGACACCATCAGCTTCAAGGGCCAGCGCTTCGCCTCCTTCATCACCGATGTCGGCGGCGCCACTTCGCACACCGCCATCCTGGCCCGCTCCATGGCCATTCCCTCCATCGTCGGCCTGCACCATGCCCGGGACCTGATCCGGGACGGCGAATGGGTGGTGGTGGATGGTACCCGGGGCGTGGTGGTGGTGAACCCGGATGAGCGGGTGCTGGAGGAATACCGGCTGCGCAAGAGCGAGCTGGAACTGGAGCGCACCAAGCTCAAGCGCCTCAAGACCACCAAGGCCAGCTCCATCGACGGCGTGGACGTCTCCCTCTACGCCAACATCGAACTGCCGGACGACGTGGAGGCGGCACGCAACGCCGGCGCCGACGGCATCGGCCTGTTCCGTACCGAATTCCTGTTCCTCGACCGGGGCGACATGCCGACGGAAGACGAGCAGTTCGAGGCCTACCGCAAGGTGGCCAAGGGCATGGAAGGCAAGCCGGTGACCATCCGCACCTTCGACCTGGGGGCCGACAAGAGCCTGGAGGATGCGGACCGGATGAAGACCAACCCGGCCCTGGGCCTGCGCGCCATCCGCCTGCAGCTGACCGAGCCGAAAATGCTGCGCACCCAGCTGCGCGCCATCCTGCGGGCCTCCAAGTACGGCAAGGTGAAAATCCTCGTTCCCATGCTCTCCCACGCCCACGAGATCGACGCCACCCTGGCGGCGGTACAGCAGGCGAAGCAGAGCTTGCGGGAGCAGAAGATCGCCTTCGACGAGACCATCGAGGTTGGCGGCATGATCGAGATACCCGCCGCCGCCCTGGCCATCGGCATGTTCCTGCGGCGCCTGGATTTCCTTTCCATCGGCACCAACGACCTGATCCAGTACACCCTGGCCATCGACCGCTCCGATGAACAGGTCTCCAGTCTGTACGACCCCCTGCACCCGGCGGTACTGATGCTCATCGCCCACACCATCTACAGCGGCGACAAGGCCGGCCTGCCGGTGTCCGTCTGCGGCGAGCTGGCCGGCGACCCGGCCCTCACCCGCCTGCTGCTGGGCATGGGCCTGCGCACCTTCTCCATGCACCCGGCCCAGATCCTGGAGGTGAAGCAGCACGTGCTGAAGAGCGACGTTTCCGAGATCGCCCCGGTGGTGCGCAAGATCCTGCGCTACAGCGAACCGGAAAAGATCCGGGAACAAATCGAAAAGCTCAACGCCTAAGCTTCCCTGAGGCCGGGGGGCGGTTTGCGCTCCCTCCCTCGCTTCGCTATCATGGCCTCCTAGCGCCGATTTGAAATCCGTCAGCTTGCGGGCGCTTAATAAATACGGCTAAAGCGAGGACCGATGCCCAGTCCGAGCCGAGCCAATCTCGATTCTCCGACTGGGCGTTCTGTTTTTTGGTGATTGATTTCCTGCGATGTCAGACAAGCATTCCGTCGGTGTGGTGAGCCCCCAGCGTGCCCATTTCGCCGAACCCATCCTCCTGGCCAGTGGCGTCACCCTGAGCGGCTACGACCTGGTCTATGAGACCTACGGCAGCCTCAACGCCGACCGCTCCAACGCCGTGCTGGTGTGCCACGCCCTCTCCGGCAGCCACCACGTGGCCGGCCATTACGCCGACAATCCGAAGAACGTCGGCTGGTGGGACAACCTGGTGGGCCCGGGCAAGCCCCTGGATACCGACAAGTTCTTCGTCGTCGGGGTGAATAACCTGGGAGGCTGCTACGGCTCCACCGGCCCCGGTTCCATCAATCCCTCGACAGGCAAGCCCTACGGCGCCGATTTCCCGGTGGTGACGGTGGAGGACTGGGTCGAATCCCAGGCCCGCCTCGCCGACCGCCTCGGCATCCATCAGTGGGCCGCCATCATCGGCGGCAGCCTGGGCGGCATGCAGGCATTGCAATGGAGCCTGGAATACCCGGAGCGGGTGCGCCACGCCCTGGTCATCGCCTCGGCCCCCAAGCTCACCGCCCAGAACATCGCCTTCAACGAGGTGGCCCGCCAGGCCATCCTCACCGACCCGGACTTCCATGGCGGCAACTACTATGAGCACGGCGTGGTGCCGGCCCGGGGCCTGCGCCTGGCGCGCATGGTCGGCCATATCACCTATCTTTCCGACGACCAGATGGGGGAGAAATTCGGCCGCCAGCTGCGGGAAGGGGTGCTCAAGTACAACTACGACGTGGATTTCGAGATCGAGTCCTACCTGCGCTACCAGGGGGACAAGTTCGCCGGCTTCTTCGACGCCAACACCTATCTCATCACCACCAAGGCCCTGGACTACTTCGACCCGGCCCGCAATTTCGGCGGTGACCTGAAGGCAGCCCTGGCCCGGGCCCAGGCCAATTTCCTGCTGGTGTCCTTCACCACCGACTGGCGCTTCGCCCCGGACCGCAGCCGGGAGATGGTCTATGCCCTGCTGCACAACAACCGGGAAGTGTCCTACGCTGAGATCGACTGCAATGCCGGCCACGACTCCTTCCTCCTGGACGATGCTCAATACCATGGGGTGATGGCGTCCTATCTCGCCAACATCGCCGTCTGAGGGAGCCGCCATGACCAACAATTCTCTCGACCGTTTCGACTTCGACGTCATCGCCGGCTGGATTTCCCCCGGCGAGCGGGTGCTGGACCTGGGCTGCGGCGACGGCAGCCTGCTCAAGTTCCTCGGCAGCGCCCGCAACACCCACGGCTACGGCGTGGATATCGATCCGACCAACGTCCTCGCCTGCGTCAAGAACGGCGTCAATGTCATCCAGAGCAACCTGGAACAGGGCCTGGCCGGCTTCGAAGACGACTTCTTCGATCACGCCATCATGTCCCTCTCCCTGCAGACGGTGCACCGCACCCTGCCCCTGCTGCAGGAGTTGCTGCGGGTCGGCCGGGAGGCCGTCGTCTCCTTCCCCAACTTCGGCTACTGGCGCCACCGCCAGGCCATCCTCAACGGCCGCATGCCGGTCTCCAAGGACCTGCCCTACCAGTGGTACGACTCGCCCAACGTGCGCTTCTTCACCATCGCCGACTTCCAGCAGCTGTGCGCCGACCAGGGCATTGAGGTGCGGGAGCTGAAGGCCTTTGACGACGGCAAGGAAGTCACCGAGGAACCCAACTTCCTCGCCAGCCTGGCCCTCTGCCGCCTGGGCCGGGCCGCCTGATGGCCCGGGAGGAGGTCCTGGAGCAGCCAGCGCAGGGCCTGTGGCAAGCCCTCCTCACCCGGCGCATGCTGGTGTGCATCTTCACCGGCTTCACCTCGGGCCTGCCCCTGTACCTGCTGCTCAACCTGCTGCCGGCCTGGCTGCGCAGCGAAGGGGTGGATCTCAAGACCATCGGCTTTTTCGCCCTGATCCAGTTCCCCTTCACCTGGAAATTTCTCTGGTCGCCTCTGCTGGACCGCTACGCCCTGCCCTTCCTCGGCCGGCGCCGGGGCTGGATGCTGCTCTGCCAGATCGGCCTGCTGCTGTGCATCGGCCTGCTCGGCGGCTTCTCGCCCCGCAGCGACCTGGGCCCAGTGGTATGGCTGGCAACCCTGCTCGCCTTCCTCTCCGCCACCCAGGACATCGCCATCGACGCCTTCCGCCGGGAGCTATTGGCCGAGTCCGAACTGGGCCTGGGCAATTCCGTGCATGTGAATGCCTATCGGGTGGCCGGGCTGGTGCCCGGTTCCCTGTCCCTAATCCTGGCCGACCATCTGCCCTGGAGCCAGGTGTTTTGGATCACCGCCCTGTTCATGCTGCCCGGCATGGCCATGGCCCTCCTGGCCGGCGAACCCAAGGTGGCGGCGGCCCCGCCCCGCACCCTGCGCCAGGCGGTGGTGGAACCGTTCCACGAATTCCTCACCCGCCAGGGCTGGCAAAGCGCCTTCCTGATCCTGGCCTTCATCTTCCTCTACAAGCTCGGCGACAGCCTGTGCACCGCCCTGGCCACGCCTTTCTACCTGGACATGGGCTTTTCCAAGTCGGAGATCGGCCTCATCGCCAAGCACGCGGGCCTCTGGCCGGCGGTCATCGGCGGCCTACTGGGGGGACTATGGATGGTGCGCCTGGGCATCAACCGGGCCTTGTGGCTGTTCGGCGTTGTGCAGGTGGTGTCCATCCTCGGTTTTGCCTGGCTCGCCTGGCTCGGCCCCCAGGCCGACATCGGCGCCGCCCAGCGCGCCTCCCTGGCCCTGGTGATCGGCCTTGAGGCCCTGGGGGTAGGCCTGGGCACGGCGGCCTTCGTCGCCTTCATCGCCCGCACCACCCACCCGGCCTACACCGCCACCCAATTTGCCCTATTCACCAGCCTGGCAGCAGTACCGCGCACGGTGATCAATGCCTCGGCCGGCTGGCTGGTGGAGAGCCTGGGCTGGCCGGTATTTTTCCTGCTCTGCGCCCTCCTGGCCCTGCCCGGCATGGCCCTGCTGCTCAAGGTGGCGCCCTGGGGCAAGACGGCGGACGACGCGCCCCTGGCCTAGCGGAACCGAATACGGGCTAGCGCGGCAGCCGGCGCTGATCCAGCCACCAGGCGTAGGCCGGCAGGAACAGGACCGAGCCGGGCAGGAGCAGCAACAGGAGATAGGGGGAAAGACGGGAGAGATGGCGCAGGTGCAGGAGCAGTTCGGCCCGCTCCTCCCGGCTCCAGGCTGCGCCATTGCGCGGCTTCATCAGGAGGGGCATGAGGCCCCGCATCTGCAGCACTTCCTGCAGCACCTGCCGGGCTTCCCGCTTCTGGGCGGTAAGCAGTTGCTGCAACAGCCCCCCATCCCCAGCTGCCGACGAGGGACCGGCAACGGCCCGGGAAATGTCCCCGGAAATGGTCCGAGACTCGGCGGAATCACCCACGCAGAATTAGCGCCCGGCCTGGCGGCCTAGGGCATCCAGGCGTTGGCGCAGGACGGTATAGCCCTTCCAGGCCAGGTAACCCCGGCGTAGCCAGCGGAACACCCGCTTCGGACGCAGGATGAAGCTAACGGCGACACCAGCCCCCACGACCCCGGGATGGTCCTTCAACCAGTGCAGCCCGGCGGCACCGCTGTCGGCAACGCCCAGGGCGGCTTCCAACGGCCAGGCATCCCGGGCCAGGGCATCCCGCTGGGACTGGATCTGGGCGCTAAGCCGGCCCCGCTTGTGGGCCAGTTCCAGGAGACGCTGGTTCATGGCCGGGGCGTGTCCCGGTCCTGGGCGGCAGCCTGGGCCTGGCGCAGGGCATCCAGGTCGGCCTTGAGTTCGTTGATACTGCTGGCGAACAGGCCGTCATGGCGCCGCCCCAGGCGTTGGGCGGAAAAAGCCAGGGCCAGGCCGGCACCGATGAAAATCAGGGAAAAGATAGCGAAGATGGCAATGCGGCTTTCCCAGAAGGCCGCGGTGATCAGGGCTACCAGCAGCACCATGCCGATGCCGAGGAAGATCAGGGCGGCGACGGTGAAGACCAGCTGCCGGGTAAGGCGGATCTTTTCTTCTTCCAGTTCCGTGGCGAGCAGTTCCAGGCGGGTCTTGCCGGTAGAGACAAGGGTTGCCAGGAGGTGCTTCAGGGAGGCGAAAAAGCCCGAGCTATGGTCGGCCATGGATCAAACCTGGAAGTGGTAGAGAGTGCGACAGAGGGAAGGCAGGAGAACGGCAGAACGCTTCCCAGGAAGGCCGCCCTGGCGCCCCCGGTGGGGCGCAGCGCGGCACTTCTTCGGGTGACGCTTAGCGGCGGCCGATGATGACGCCGAGCAGCAGGCCGACGCCAGCAGCGATGCCGACGGCCTTCCAGGGGTTGTCATGGACGAAGTCGTCGGTGGCACGGGCCGCAGCCTTGGTCTTGTCGACCAGGGCGGCTTCGGCATCGGCCAGGCGCAGCTTGGCATCGCGCAGGCGATCCTGGATTTTCTCGCGCAGATCGGCAACCTTTTCGCCCGCCACATTGGCGGTGGCGCGCAGCAGTTCCTCGGCGTCGGAAACGACGATCTTCAGGTCGGTGACCAGTTTTTCCTTGGAGACGGCGGACAGATCGGTAGCGGTGTTCATGATGTTCCCTCGATTCGAAAAATGGTGTGTCGATAAAGGCAGAGCCTGAATTCGTTGCCGCCGCTCCTTGGCTTTCAGCCTACGGTGCGTAGTAGTGCTTTATGACGGCGCAGACCATCAGGTTAGCCGGAGTACCGGCCAAAATCAACGCGCACCGGGGTGATGCGATTCACGCAGCATAGATGCGGCGGATTTACAGCGAAAAGTCGTAATCCACGATCAGCGGCGCATGGTCGGAGAAGCGCTGCTCCTTATACACTGCGGCCTCCCGGGCGGTGGCGGCGATGCCGGGGGTGGCGACGTGGTAGTCGATGCGCCAGCCCACGTTCTTGGCCCAGGCCTGGCCCCGGTTGGACCACCAGGTGTAGGCATCGCCGGTGGTGTCCGGGTAGAGGCGGCGATAGACATCGACCCAGCCTTCCTTGTCGAACAGCTGCCCGATCCAGGCACGCTCCTCGGGCAGGAAGCCGGAGTTCTTCTGGTTGCCTTTCCAGTTTTTCAGGTCGATGTCCTGGTGGGCGATGTTCCAGTCGCCGCACAGCACCACCTCCCGGCCCTCGGCCTGCAGGGCTGCCAGCACCGGCGCGAATTCGTCCATGAACTGGAACTTGGCTTCCTGTCGCTCCGGGGAGCTGGAGCCGGAAGGCACATAGACCGAGATCACCGAGAGCTTGCCGAAGTCGGCCCGGATATAGCGCCCCTCGGCATCGAAGCCCGGATGGCCGATGCCTTCGATCACCCGGTCCGGAGCCCGACGGCACCACAGACCAACGCCGCTGTAGCCCTTCTTCTCGGCATAGTGGAAGTAGCCGGTGAAACCGGGAGGGTTGGCCATGACCGGGCTCAGGTCTGCTGCCTGGGCCTTGAGCTCCTGGAGGCAGACGATATCGGCGTTCTGGGCTGCCAACCAGGCCTCCAGGCCCTTGTTGAAAGCGGAGCGGATGCCGTTGAGGTTCAGGGAGATGATGCGTAACATTGTCTCTTTGCGCCGCCTCTCGGCGGCGATGAAATGAAAACTTCGGGAAAAGAAATGGATTTTCGTCAGGAATTTATCGAATTCGCCGTGGCCCGGCAGGTGCTGCGTTTTGGCGAATTCAAGACCAAGGCCGGGCGCCTGTCGCCCTACTTCTTCAATTCCGGCCTGTTCAACGACGGTGAGTCCCTGGGCCGGCTGGCGCAATTCTACGCCAAAGCCATCGAGGCCTCGGGCCTGGAATGCGACGTGCTGTTCGGCCCAGCCTACAAGGGCATCCCCCTGGTGGCCGCGGTGGCCGTGGCCCTCGCCGGCCAGGGCCGCAACCTGCCCTACGCCTTCAACCGCAAGGAAGCCAAGGACCACGGCGAAGGTGGCACTCTGGTGGGCGCGCCGCTCCAGGGCCGGGTGCTGATCGTGGACGACGTCATCTCCGCCGGCACCTCGGTGCGGGAATCGGTGGAACTGATCCGCGCCGCCGGCGCTACCCCCTGCGGTGTGGTCATCGCCCTGGACCGCATGGAGCGGGGCACCGGAGCCCTGTCGGCAGTACAGGAAGTGGAGCGGGACTACGGCATCCCGGTGATCGCCGTAGCCAGCCTGGACGACCTCATGACCTACCTGGCCAGCCGCCAGGAATTTTCCAACTACCAGGCCGCCGTGGGGGCCTATCGGAGTCAATATGGCGTGGCGCGCGCTTAGTTTCGGCATCGGCCTCCTGGTCCTGGGCATCGGCCCGGCCCAGGCCGGCAAACTGTTCTGCTGCGAGGTGAATGGGCAGAAGACCTGCGGTGACATCCTGCCGGCCCAGTGCGCCGCGCGGGGATACACCGAGCTCAACAAGCAGGGCGTGGCCGTACGCCAGGTGGCCCCGCCCCTCACTCCGGAACAGCAGGCCAGGAAGGAAGCCGAAGAGCAGCGCAAGAAGGATGAGGAGGCCGCCCTCAAGGAGCAGAAGCGCAAGGACCAGGCCCTGCTCAACACCTACAGCAACGAGAAGGAAATCGACCTGTCCCGCAGCCGCGCCGAACAGGATGTCGAAGCCCAGATCAAGCAGGCGGAAAACAAGCTGGCGGATGGCCAGAAGCGCCTGAAGAAGCTCAAGGACGACGCCGAGTTCTACAAGAACAAGACCTTGCCGCCGGAACTGAACAAAAGCCTCCGGGATACGGAATACGACATCAAGGCCCAGGGCGAATTGATCGAGTCCCGCAAGAAGGACCTGGCCGCGGTACGCACCCGCTACGATGCCGACAAGCAACGCTACATCGAACTCACCCGGGGCGGCAGCGGCGGCGGTAGCAATCTGCATCCGGCCCTGGTGCGTCCGGCAGCCCCGGCGCAGCCGGATGGACGACAGCGCTAAGCGTCCTGGAGCGTTTGGCCTCTTGGCCTAACTCTCCGGCAGCAATGAAAAAGGGCGGCTTAAGCCGCCCTTTTCTTTTTGGCTGAACGGCTTTAGCCGGCCAGCTTGGCCTTGAGCAGGTCATTTACCTGCTGTGGATTGGCCTTGCCCTTGGCGGCCTTCATCACCTGGCCGACCAGGGCGTTGAAGGCCTTTTCCTTGCCAGCCTTGAATTCAGCCACGTTGGCAGCGTTGGCGGCCAACACCTCATCCACCAGCTTCTCGATGGCGCCGCTATCGGTGATCTGCTTCAGGCCCTGCTTTTCGATCACCTCGTCGGCGCTGGCGCCGTCGCCATTCCACAGAGCCTCGAACACCTTCTTGGCGATGTTGTTGGAGATGGTGTTGTCGGCGATGCGGGCGATCAGGCCGGCCAGCTGGGCGGCGCTCACCGGGGAGGCGGCGATGTCCTGGTCTTCCTTGTTGAGGCGGGCGGAGAGTTCGCCCATGACCCAGTTGGCGGCGACCTTGGCGTTGGCCTTGCCGGCTGCAGCCACCACCGCGTCGAAGTAGTCGGCCACTTCCAGAGAGGCGGTCAGGGTCGTCGCATCGTAGGCGGACAGGCCCAGCTCGTCCATGAAGCGCTGGCGCTTGGCTTCCGGTAGTTCCGGCAGGCTGGCCTTGGTGCGCTCCACCCACTCCCGGGAGATAACCAGGGGCAGCAGGTCGGGATCGGGGAAGTAACGGTAGTCGTGGGCGTCTTCCTTGGTGCGCATGACCCGGGTCTCGCCGGTGTCCGGATCGAACAGCACGGTGGCCTGCTGGATCTTGCCGCCGTCTTCCAGGGTGTCGATCTGCCACTGGATTTCGTAGTCGATGGCCTGCTGCAGGAAGCGGAAGGAGTTGAGGTTCTTGATTTCGCGGCGGGTGCCCAGGGGCTCGCCGGGGCGGCGCACGGAAACGTTGGCGTCGCAGCGGAAGGAGCCTTCCTGCATGTTGCCGTCGCAGATGCCGATCCAGCGCACCAGGGCGTGCAGGGCCTTGGCGTAGGCCACGGCCTCGGCGGAGGAGCACATGTCGGGCTCGGTGACGATTTCCAGCAGGGGGGTGCCGGCCCGGTTGAGGTCGATACCGGACTTGCCGTGGAAATCCTCGTGCAGGGACTTGCCCGCATCCTCTTCCAGGTGGGCCCGGGTCAGGCGCACCACCTTCTCATAAGCCTTGTCACCCTGCCCCACCTGGATGCGCACACCGCCGCCCACCACCACCGGCAGCTCGAACTGGCTGATCTGGTAGCCCTTGGGCAGGTCCGGGTAGAAGTAGTTCTTGCGGGCGAAGACGGACTTCTCCGCCACTTCGGCACCAATGGACAGGCCGAACTTGATGGCGCATTCCACGGCGCCCCGGTTCAGCACCGGCAGCACCCCGGGCAGGGCCAGGTCCACGGCGCTGGCCTGGACGTTGGGTTCAGCGCCGAAGGCGGTGGAGGAACCGGAGAAAATCTTGGAATGGGTGGCGAGTTGCGTGTGGGTCTCAAGACCGATGACCACTTCCCAGTTGCGTGCACTCATGGCGTTCTCGGAGGCAAAAATTTATTCGTTAAAAACAGCGGCGGCTGTCCAGCTGGATGGGCCACAGGTAATCCACGGCATCGCCGCTGCATTGGGCCTGGCAGCCGGCAAAGGCGACGGTGATTTTCTTTTCCTGTTCCCACATGCGTACCGAGCAGCCATCGGCGGCGGCCAGGCGCACCTGGGGTAGGGATTCCACCTGCTGGAAATTTTTCAGGTCGAACTGGCAGCTGCCCTTCTTCGGCACATCCACCTGGGCAATGAAACGCTGCACTTTAGCTTCCTTCACCTGCAGCTGGATCTTGCCCCGGTAGCCGGTAGGGTCGCGGAAGGCGCAATCACCCTTGGCATTCAGGGGCCGGGTGGGGATGGGCTGCAGCTTGCGGCCAGCCAGATGCTTCAGGGGCCGGCTGAAATCGTATTTATCCTTGGCCGGGGCCTCTTCCACCACATTGTCCGGCAGCGGTTCCGGTGCTGGCGCCGGGGCGGGCGGCGTCGCGCATCCAGCCAGGACCATGGCGACCATGCCGCCAAGAGCCAGAAGCCATGCGCCTTTCCGGGCTGGGCGCCCCATCCGCCTTACTCCAGGCCGGCGGGCGAACGCCCGTGCCAGTCGGTGACCTGCTGATAGCGGTGGGCCACGCCCAGCAGCCGGGCTTCGTCGAAGTAGTTGCCGATCAGCTGCAGGCCCACCGGCAAGCCGTCAGCAAAGCCGCAGGGCAGGGACATGCCGGGCAGGCCGGCCAGGTTCACGGCGATGGTGTAGATGTCCGACAGGTACATTTGCACCGGGTCGCCGGCCTTGTCGCCGAGCTTGAAGGCAGGGGACGGGCTGGTGGGTCCCAGGATGACGTCGCACTGCTTGAAGGCGGCGACGAAGTCATCGGCGATGAGGCGTCGGATGCGCTGGGCCTGCAGGTAGTAGGCGTCGTAGTAGCCGTGGGAGAGCACGTAGGCACCGATCAGGATGCGGCGCTTCACCTCGGCGCCGAAGCCCTGGGCCCGGGTCTTGGCATACATGTCGTCCAGGCTGTCGTACTCGGGGGCGCGGTAGCCGTAGCGCACGCCGTCGAAGCGGGAGAGGTTGGAACTGGCTTCGGCCGGGGCGATGACGTAATAGGCCGGTACCGACAGCTTCATGTTGGGCAGGCTCACTTCCACCATCTCGGCGCCCAGGGCCTTGTACTGCTCGATGGCAGCCTGCACGGCGGCCATGACGGAAGCGTCGCAACCTTCGCCGAAGAACTCCTTGGGCAGGCCGATCTTGAGGCCGGCCAGGGGCTTGCCGGAGGCAGGGGTGTTCAGTTCCCGGGTGTAGTCCTCGACGGGGCGCTCCAGGCTGGTGGAGTCCTTGGGATCGAAGCCGGCCATGGCGTTGAGCAGCAAGCCGCAGTCCTCGGCGGAGCGGGCCATGGGGCCGGCCTGGTCGAGGGAGGAGGCGAAGGCGATCATGCCCCAGCGGGAAACCACGCCATAGGTGGGCTTCAGGCCGGTGAGGTTGCACAGGGCGGCGGGCTGGCGGATGGAGCCGCCGGTATCGGTGCCGGTGGCGGCCGGCGCCAGGCGGGCGGCCACGGCCGCGGCGGAACCGCCGGAGGAGCCGCCGGGAACACGCCTCTGGTCCCAGGGATTCTTCACCGGGCCGAAGAAGGAGGTTTCGTTGGAGGAGCCCATGGCGAACTCGTCCATATTGGTCTTGCCCAGATTCACGGCGCCGGCAGCGTCGAATTTCTGGATCACCGTGGCGTCGTAGGGGCTGACGAAATTGGCCAGCATCTTGGAGCCGCAGGTGGTGAGCCAGCCCTCGGCGCAGAAGATGTCCTTCTGGGCCAGGGGAATGCCGGTCAGGGGGCCGATGTCGCCGGCGGCGATGCGGGCGTCAGCCGCCTTGGCCTGGGCCAGGGAGCGCTCCGGCTGGGTAGACACGTAGGCATTGATGGCCGGGTTGTGGCGGGCAATGCGGTCCAGGTAGAGCTGGGTCAGTTCGACGCTGGAGATTTTCTTGCCGGCCAGGGCCTGGGCAAGTTCTTTGAGGCTGGAATTGAGCATGGGCGACGTGGGCAAACGTGGGCTGTAGGGAAGAGCCTGGGCGCAGGGTCAGCCCCTCGCCCCGTGCTCCTCGCGCTATTCGATGACTTTGGGGACCAGGTAGAGACCGGCTTCGGTTTCCGGGGCGACGGCCTGGTAGGCGGCGCGGCGATCGGTCTCGCTGACCACGTCGTCCCGCAGGCGCTGGGCCAGGTCCTGGGCGTGGGCCATGGGCTCGATGCCCTGGGTATTCACGGCCTGCATTTCCTCGATCAGGGTGAAAATGCCGTTCAGATGACCCAGGGTCGATTCGACCTCGGCGTCGCTGGTTTCAATGCGGGCCAGATGGGCAATACGGCGGACCTGTTCAGGGGTGAGCGACATGATGTGACCGTTGGTAAAGTCTTAAACCGGAAAGCTTTATAAGGTATCATAAAACCTTTCCCCCAGCAGCCTGCAGGAAGCATTCCCCCATGTTCGGTTTTTTGCGTAGTTACTTTTCCAACGACCTGGCCATCGACCTTGGCACCGCCAACACCCTGATTTATGTCCGCGGCCAGGGCATCGTTCTCGACGAACCCTCCGTGGTCGCCATCCGCCTCGAAGGCGGCCCCAACGCCAAGAAGACCATCCAGGCCGTGGGTAAGGAAGCGAAGCTGATGCTCGGCAAGACGCCGGGTTCCATCACCGCCATCCGCCCGATGAAGGACGGCGTGATCGCCGACTTCACCGTGACCGAGCAGATGCTCAAGCAGTTCATCAAGAAGGTGCACGATTCCCGCCTCTTCTCCCCCTCCCCCCGCATCATCATCTGCGTGCCCTGCGGCTCGACCCAGGTGGAACGTCGCGCCATCCGCGAATCCGCCATCGGCGCCGGCGCCAGCCAGGTGTACCTGATCGAGGAACCCATGGCGGCGGCCATCGGCGCCGGCCTGCCGGTCGCCGACGCTACCGGTTCCATGGTGGTGGACATCGGTGGCGGCACCACCGAAGTGGGCGTCATCTCCCTGGGCGGCATGGTGTACGCTGGTTCCGTGCGGGTCGGCGGCGACAAGTTCGACGAAGCCATCATCAACTACATCCGCCGCAACTACGGCATGTTGATCGGCGAGACCACCGCCGAGAACATCAAGAAGGAAATCGGCTCCGCCTTCCCCGGTTCCGAAGTGAAGGAAATGGAAGTGAAGGGCCGCAACCTGGCCGAGGGCATCCCCCGCAGCTTCACCATTTCCTCCAATGAAATCCTGGAAGCCCTGACCGACCCCCTGAACCAGATTGTCTCCGCCGTGAAGAGCGCCCTGGAACAGACCCCCCCCGAACTGGGCGCGGACATTGCCGAGAAGGGCATGGTCCTGACCGGCGGCGGCGCCCTGCTGCGGGACCTGGACCGTCTGCTGATGGAAGAGACCGGCCTGCCCGTGATCGTTGCCGAAGACCCCCTGACCTGCGTGGTGCGCGGCTCCGGCATGGCACTGGAGAAGATGGACAAACTCGGCAGCATCTTCGCCTCCGAGTGACGTCCTGGCATGGCGGCCCGGGGAGCATGAGTCTGACCCAGCTCCCGGCCGCCAGCCGCAACAGGCCTTCCGTTCCGAATTTTCCTGCGGCGAATCCTGCGTCGCGGTATCCTTCGCCGTTTCTCCCTTTGTTTTTCGCGCCGCGCTCCTAGATGGATCATCAACCGCCTCCATTTTTCAAGCGCGGGCCGGCGCCCCTGGCCCTGCTCTCGCTCTACCTGGGCCTCTCCATCTCCCTGATGGTGCTCGACCACCGCTTCCACTACCTGGAATGGGCGCGTCAGGGCGTCGCCGTGCTCACTACCCCGCTGCAGATGCTGGCCCACGCGCCGGCCCAGGCCTTTACCCAGGTGGATGAATATTTCGCCAGCCTGGCGACCCTGCAAAAAGAAAACGACCAGCTGAAGCACACCCAGCTGGAAGTCGCCACCATCCTCCAGCGCAGCCAGCACCTGGAACAGGAAAACCAGCACCTGCGGGATCTCCTGGAAGGCCGCCAACGCCTGCCCGCCGGCGGCAAGCTGGCCCAGATTCTCTATGCTGCCCGGGATCCCTTCTCGCGCCGGGTGATCGTGGACAAGGGCAGCCAGCAGGACATCGTCGCCGGACAACCGGTGGTGGATCACCTGGGGGTGATTGGCCAGGTCACCCGCACCTATCCCCTGCTCTCCGAAATCACCCTGATCACCGACAAGGACCAGGCCATCCCCGTGCAGGTGGTGCGCAACGGCCTGCGCTCGGTGGTGTTCGGCCTGGGCAACGGCCAGCTGGAACTGCGCTTCATGCCGGCCAACGCCGACGTGCAGGAAGGCGATACCCTGGTGACCTCGGGCCTGGACGGCATCTTCCCCGCCGGCTTCCCGGTGGCCAAGGTGGTGCATCTGGAACGGGACACCACCTATTCCTTCGCCCGCATCGTCTGTGCCCCGGTGGCCGGGGTTGAGAATTTCGGCGAAGTGATGATCCTCAACCCCCGGGAGGCCCAACCGGCCCGTCCCGAGGAACGTGCCACCGACAATGCCGGCGACAAGCCGAGCAAGGGCCGTCGCGTCAAGCGCGGCCAGGGCAACTGAGGCCGCCATGCAACCCACCTACACCTCTTCCCGCATCCTGCTGCCGGTCCGCAACTGGTTCATCGGCCTGTCCCTGATCCTGGCCCTGCTGCTCAACCTGATGCCCACCGCCCACTGGCCCGGGGTGCCCGACTGGGTGGCCCTGACCCTGTGCTTCTGGAGCGTGCGCGAATTCCGCAAGGTCGGCATGGGCTGGGCCTTCATCCTGGGCCTGCTGATGGACGTGGCCGACGCCAGCCTAATGGGCCAGCACGCCCTGGCCTACGTGCTGATGTGCTTCGGCGCCTCGGCCCTGGCTCGCCGCATCCTCTGGTTCCCCCTGATCCAGCAGGCCCTGCAGGTGTTCCCCCTGCTGCTGCTGGTGCAGGTCATCCAGCTGCTGGCCCGCATGCTCACCGGCGCCTCCTTCCCCGGCCTCGGCTATCTGCTCAGCCCCCTGGTGGCAGCCCTGCTCTGGGTCCCGGCCACCTACGTCCTGCTGCTGCCCCAGTTCCAGCCGGTGGAGCGGGACGCGAACCGCCCGATCTGATTCACCTTCATGCGCCACAACAATTTCAGCAGCACCGACGGCGACCTGGAACAGTTCCGCTTCCGCCTCGGCTTTGCCGCCGTGGCGGTGCTGCTCGCCTTTACCGTGCTGTTCGCCCGCTTCATCTGGCTGCAGGTGATCCAGCACGACTACTATTCCACCCGGGCCGAGGAGAACCGCATTTCCCTGGTACCCATCCTGCCCAACCGGGGCCTGATCCTGGACAGCACCGGGGCAGTGATGGCGCGCAACTACTCGGCCTTCACCCTGGAAATCACCCCCTCCAAGCTGCAGACGGACCTGGAGACGGTGATTGAGCAACTGGGTGACATGGTTCAGGTCAGCCCCAAGGACAAGAAGCGCTTCCGCAAGCTGCTCGAGGAGTCGAAGAATTTCGAGTCCATCCCCATCCGCACGCGCCTCTCCGACGAGGAAGTGGCCAAGTTTGCTGCCAACCGCTACCGCTTCCCTGGCGTCGAGGTGAAGGCCCGTCTGTTCCGCCAGTACCCCCTGGGTGACCTGGCTTCCCACGCCCTGGGCTACATCGGCCGGATTAACGACAGGGACGTGGAAACCATCGACAACGCCGAGCAGACCCCCAACTACAAGGGCACCGAGCACTTCGGCAAGTCCGGCCTGGAACAGAAATACGAATTCCAGCTGCATGGTGAGACCGGTTACGAGGAGGTGGAGGTGGATTCCGGCGGCCGGGCCGTGCGCGTGCTCTCCCGCACCGCGCCGGTCTCGGGCAACAACCTGACCCTGACCCTCAACGCCAAGCTCCAGGAAATCGCCGAGAAGGCCTTCGGCAACCGCCGCGGCGCCCTGGTGGCCATCGACCCGAGCACCGGCGGCATCCTGGCCCTGGTCTCCATGCCCACCTACGATCCCAACCTGTTCGTGGACGGTATTCGCGGCGACGACTGGGACGCCCTCAACACCGATCCGAACAAGCCCCTGCTCAACCGGGCCATCTATTCCGCCTATCCGCCCGGCTCCACCTTCAAACCCTTCATGGCCCTGGGAGCCCTGACCCTGGGTAAGCGCACCGCCAGCCAGGCCATCAGCGACCCGGGCTTCTTCAACTTCGGCGGCCACCAGTTTCGGGACGACAAGAAGGGCGGCCACGGCCTGGTGGACATGTACCGCTCCATCGTCCAGTCCTGCGACACCTACTACTACGCCCTGGCCAACGACATGGGCATCGACAACATTGCCTCCTTCATGAAGCAGTTCGGTTTCGGCCAGCGTACCGGCATCGACATCGAGGGCGAGAGCGAAGGCGTGCTGCCGTCCCAGGAATGGAAGAAAAAGCGCTTCAAGCGGCCGGAGCAGCAACGCTGGTACGCCGGCGAAACCATCTCCATTGGCATCGGCCAGGGCTACAACGCCTACACGCCGATCCAGCTGGCCCAGGCGGTGGCCACCCTGGCTAACAACGGCGTCATGTACCGGCCCCACGTGGTGAAGTACATCACCAATAGCCGTACCGGGGTGAAGACCGAAGTCGAGCCCAAGCCCATCCGCACCATTCCCCTGAAGCCGGAGCACATCGCCACCATCAAGAACGCCATGGTCGGCGTGAACAAGGAAGGCACCGGCTCCCGAGCCTTTGCCGGGGCGCCCTACGAGTCCGGCGGCAAGACCGGCACAGCCCAGGTATTCAGCCTGAAAGGGGAAAAGTACGCCGAAGGCGCCGTGCGCGAACACCTGCGGGACCACGGCCTGTTCATCGCCTTTGCCCCGGTCGATCAGCCGAAGATCGCCCTGGCGGTGCTGGTGGAAAACGGTGGTTTCGGTGCCCAGGCCGCCGCCCCCATAGCCCGCATGGTGATCGACTACTACCTGCTGGGCAAGGTGCCCCAGGGTCCGGCGGCTGAAGATACGGGAGCCAGTGATGCTGCAGACCATTAGACGCATCATCCACCGGGCGGTGGAGCACTTCGACCTGCCCCTGCTCGGCATCGCCCTGGCCCTCATGGCGGTGGGCACGGCCACCGTCTACTCCGCCACCTTCATCGGCCAGAGCCGCATGCTGCCCCAGGCGGTGAATTTCCTCGCCGCCTTCGCCGTCATGTGGGCCGTCTCCCAGACGCCGCCGCAAAAGCTGATGCGCTTCGCCGTGCCCCTCTATGTGCTTGGCGTGGTGCTGCTGCTGGCGGTGTGGCTGTTCGGGGTCAAGGTCAATGGCGCCAAGCGCTGGCTGCCCATCGGCTTTACCCGCATCCAGCCGTCGGAAATCATGAAAATCGCCATGCCCCTGATGCTGGCCTGGTATTTCCACAAGCACGAAACCGCCCTGCGCTGGCAGCACTACGCCGTCGCCGCGGTGATGCTGCTGCTGCCCGTGGGCCTCATCGCCAAGCAGCCGGACCTGGGCACCGCCATCCTGGTGGGGGCCGCCGGCTTCTACGTCATTTTCTTCGCCGGCCTGCCGTGGAAGATCATCGTCGGCCTGATCGCCGCGGCCAGCGCCGTCGCTCCCTTCGCCTGGACCATGCTGCATGACTACCAGCGCAAGCGCATCCTGACCCTGATCGACCCCACCACCGATCCCCTGGGAGCGGGCTACCACATCATCCAGTCCACCATCGCCATCGGTTCCGGCGGCGTCATCGGCAAGGGCTGGCTCAACGGCACCCAGACCCACCTGGAATTCATCCCGGAAAAGCACACCGACTTCATCTTCGCCGTCTTCTCCGAGGAATGGGGCCTGCTCGGCAACGTGGTGCTGCTGGTGCTTTACACCCTGCTCATTGGCCGGGCGACGATCATCACCGCCAATGCCTCGACCCTGTTCGCCCGCCTCCTGGCCGGCTCCATCACCCTGATCTTCTTCACCTATGCCTTCGTCAACATGGGCATGGTGAGCGGCATCCTGCCGGTGGTCGGGGTGCCTCTGCCCTTCATCAGCTACGGCGGCACGGCCCTGGTGACTCTGTTCCTCGGTCTGGGTATCCTGATGAGCATCCATACCCATCGCATGTTGGTGAAATCGTGATCCAGCGTCCCACCCTGCAAGCGGTCTGCAGCGTTGCCGTCCTGATCCTGCTGGGCGCCTGCGGCAGCCCGGCCACCCGCGTCGAGCGGGACCCGGGTCCCTTGCCCAGGGCGGCGCAAAAGCCGGGCATGAAGCCCAATCCCCTGGTCAAGCGAGGCGGCGGATTCTACAAGGATGACGGCCTGCCTGACGAAATCCCGGACAACCTGGACGAGATTCCCGACGCGGAGCCCCGCCTGGAACCCCTGCACCGTTTCGCCAACAAGCCCTACGTGGCCCTGGGCAAGGAATACGTGCCCAACACCAGCGTCCAGCCCTACAAGGCCAAGGGCATCGGCAGCTGGTACGGCAAGAAATTCCACGGCCAGCGAACCTCCATCGGCGAGCCCTACGACATGTTCGCCATGACCGCCGCCCACCCCACCCTGGCCATCCCCTCCTATGTGCGGGTGACCAATCCGGCCAACGGCCGCTCGGTGGTGGTGCGGGTCACCGACCGGGGCCCCTTCCACGCCGACCGAGTGATCGACCTCTCCTATACCGCAGCCTACAAGCTGGGCTACATCAATACCGGCAGCGCCCCGGTGGAAGTGGAAGCCATCATTCCGGACGGCAGCACCCCCGTCTATGCCCAGGCCGCAGCCCCCGCCATCGTCCGCACCTACCGTAGCGACAGCACCGACAGTCGCACCGACAATCGGGGCAGCGGCCGCAGTGAAGCGGACCAGGAACGGGACCGGCTAGCCATCCTGGCGATGCAGGTGCAGACCCGGGACGAAGTGCCCAGCACCGCCCATGCCGCCGCCAGCGGCGTCTTCCTTCAGCTCGGCGCTTTCTCCAGCGCCGACAACGCCGAGAACCTGCGCCAGAAGCTGCAGCGGGACCTGGACTGGCTGGCTGACGGCATCCGCATCAACCAGCAGGGCGGCATCCACCGCATCCATGTCGGCCCCTACAAGGACCGCCAGGAAGCCGACAAGGTGGCCGAGCGCATCCGCCTGGCCCTGGGCTTCAAGCCGACCTTCGTAGTCCGCTAGGACGATAGGGGTCCGGGGGCAATTGCCCCCCGGTGCCCTAGCTCAGAAGCGTTCGCTGCCGGGCATGGACTTGAAGATGAAGGCCGCCCGGTCCACCGGCGTCACCCACACCAATCCGTCACCAATCTGCCCTGTCTGGGAGACGGCGATGATGCGTTCCACGATCAGGTCCGCCACCGGATCGTCGGCGACGATCTCGATGCGCACCTTGGGGGTGTAATCGGTCAGTTCCTCCTTGATGCTGGAGGGACTACCGTGGCGGGCGGGGGCGCTAAAGCCCTCTGCCTTGCTCACCGTCATGCCGGGAAAGCCGGGCAGGTCGCGCAGGGCCTCGCGCAGGGCGGGCAGCTTGTTGGGGCGCACTACGGCCTTGATTTCTTTCATCGGTGCGTCTCCTGAAAATTAGGCTTCCACCGGTTCTTCGTCGAACCAGCGGTAGAGGGTGGGCAAGACCACCAGGGTCAGCAGGGTGCAGGTGATGAGGCCGCCGATAACCACGATGGCCAGGGGCCGCTGCACCTCGGAGCCGGGACCGCTGGCGAAGAGGAAGGGGATGAGGCCCAACATGGCCACCGTGGCCGTCATCATCACCGGGCGGAAACGCAGGATGGCTCCCTTGGTCACCGCCTCGGTGAGGGGCATGCCTTCCTGGCGCAGGCCGCGGATATAGGATACCAGCACTACCCCATTGAGCACGGCGATGCCCCACAGGGCGATGAAGCCCACCGAGGCCGGCACAGACAGGTACTCGCCGGAGACTGCCAGGCCGATGATGCCGCCGATGGAGGCGAAGGGCAGTACCAGGATGATCAGGCTGGCCATGCGCAGGGAATTGAAGAGCAGGAACAGCAGGAAAAAGATGGCGGCGATGGTGATGGGGATGATGATGGTGAGGTGCCCCAGGGCCCGCTCCATGTTCTGGAACTGGCCGCCCCACTCCAGGTAGTAGCCTTCCGGCAGCTTCACTTTTTCCGCCACCTTCTGCTGCAGCTCGGCGACGAAGCTGCCCAGATCCCGATCCTTCACGTTCACGCCGACGACGATGCGGCGCTTGGCCGTTTCCCGGCTGATCTGGGCCGGACCGTCGGCCAGACGGATATCGGCCAGGGCCTCCAGGGGCACCTGGGCACCGCCGGGGGCGCTGACCAGTATGTGGCGGATGGCTTCCACATTGTTGCGGAATTCCGCCGGCAGGCGCACGGTGGCCGAGAAGCGGCGCTCGCCTTCGTACACTTCGGTGGCCACCTTGCCGCCGATGGCGGTCTCGATCACGTCGTGCACGTCGGCGGCGTTGAGGCCCAGGCGGGCAATCGCCTGGCGGTCGATCTCGATGATCAGGTATTGCTGGCCGGAGATCCGCTCCACCCGCATGTCCTGGGCACCCTGGATGGACTGGGCCACCTTGGCGATTTCCTCTGCCTTCTTTTTCAGCTGGTCCAGGTCATCGCCGAAGACCTTCACGGCGATGTCGGAGCGCACCCCGGTGACCATTTCGTCCACCCGGTCGGAGATGGGCTGGGCCATGACGATCTGCACCCCGGGCAGGGCTTTGAGCTTGTCGCGCATGGCTTCGGCGATGTCGTCCTGGTTCCAGCCGGAAGGCCATTCGCTACGGGGCTTCAGGCTGACGATGGGAGTCGACTCGTTGGGGCCTTGCGGGTCGGCCGGCGATTCGCCACGGCCGACGCCGGAGACGGCGGATTTGACGCCCGGCACCTGCATCACCAGCGTCATGGCCTGCATTTCCATCTTGATGGATTCATCCAGGGAAATGTTGGGCACCCGGTTGATGCCCGGCACCACCGAGCCTTCCTTCATCTCCGGAATGAAGGCGGTGCCGAGGAAGGGCACGATGGCCAGGGTGGCGACGAAGACGCCGACGCAGAGCATCACCGTCTTCTTGCCGTTGGCCAGGGACCAGTTGAGCATCTTCAGGTAAGGCTTCTTCATGGCAGCGATGGCCCGGGTGTCGTGGTCACCCTGGCCCGGCGGCACCTTCAGCAGGTAGGAGCAGAGCACCGGCGACAGGGTCAGGGAGAGCACCAGGGAGACGGCCAGGGCGATGGCGATGGTGTAGGCCAGGGGGGCGAACATCTTGCCCTCCATGCCCTGCAGGGTCATCAAGGGCAGGAACACCAGGATGATGATGCCGACGCCGAAGATCACCGGCGTCGCCACTTCCTTCACCGCGTTGAAGATGATGCGGATGCGCGACTCCCCGGTTTCTGCCCGGCGCCCCAGGTAGGCGAAAGCGTTTTCCACCACCACCACCGAGCCGTCCACCATGAGGCCGATGGCGATGGCCAGCCCCCCCAGGGACATGAGGTTGGCCGAGAGGTGGATCTGGTTCATGGCCATGAAGGTGAGCAGGGGCGTCAGCACCAGGGTGGCGACGACGATGACGGAGGAGCGCAGGTCGCCGAGGAACAGCAGCAACACCACCACCACCAGGAAGACGCCCTCGATCAGCACCTTGGTCACGGTCCACAGGGCCGCATCCACCAATTCCGAGCGGTCGTAGTAGGGCACGATCTTGAGGCCGCCGGGCAGCATGTCCTTGTCGTTGATTTCCTTCACCCGCTCCTGGATGCGGCTGACGATCTGCTTGGCGTTGCCGCCGGCCAGCATCATCACCACGCCGCCCACGGATTCGGTGACGCCGTTCTTCACCAGGGCGCCTTCGCGCACCGCATGGCCCAGGTCCACCGTGGCCACGTCGCGGATATACACCGGCACTCCGTCCTTCTCTTTCAGCACGATGCTGCGGATGTCGCCCAGGTCCCGCACCAGGCCAACGCCGCGGATCAGGTACTGCTCGGCGTAGTGAGGCAGCACGCCGCCGCCGGAGTTGGCGTTGTTGCGGCCCACGGCCTGGTACACGTCGGCCACGGTCAGGTTGAAGTGGCGCAGCTTGTCCGGGTTCACCAGCACCTGGTACTGCTTGACGAAGCCGCCCTGGGAGTTGATTTCGGCGACGCCGGAAATGGAGCGCAGCAGGGGCCGCACCACCCAGTCCTGGGCGATGCGGCGCTGGGTCAGTTCTTCCGGCGTCAGGGCCCGCTCGCCGTCATCGGTCCGTTCCAGGGTGTACTGGTAGATTTCCCCGAGGCCGGTGGAGACGGGGCCGAGCACCGGCGTGATGCCGGCTGGCAGGCGGGAGCCCACTTCCAGCAGGCGCTCCATGACCAGCTGGCGGGCGAAATAGACGTCGGTCTGGTCGGTGAATACCAGGGTGATCAGCGACAGCCCCGGCTTGTTCAGGGAGCGCATCTCGGTGAGGCCGGGCAGGCCGGTCATGGCGATTTCCAGGGGCACCGTGGCGAAGCGCTCCACCTCCTCCGGCGAGCGGCCGGGAGCCTCGGTGGCAATCTGCACCTGGATGTTGGTGACGTCGGGGAAGGCGTCCACCGACAGCTTGCGCGCCGCATTGAGGCCGAAGACCAGCAGGGCCACGGCGATCACCGCCACGATCAGGCGTTGTTTGAGGGCGGCGCGAATCAGGGATTCGATCATGTCTTTCCTTGGGTGCCCGGAGAGGCAATCAGCAAGCCATTCTTCGCCTTGATAAGCCGGAGAATAGCGTCCTTACTTGGTTCTGGCAGAGGAGGGGACTCAGCCCCCCTCCAGCTCCTTGCGCTTGCGTTCGTTGTTGAGGTGGAAGGCCCCTTCCACCACCACGCCGTCCCCTTCCTTGAGGCCGGACTGGACCGGGCGTACGCCGCCCGTCTCGGGGCCCAATACCACCGGAGTCAGGCGGTACTGGCCGGGCGCGATCTGAACGAAGACATGCTCGTTGTTGTCTTCCCGCACCACGGCGGCGGCGGGCACGGCCAGCTTCGGGCTGGCCTTGCCGGCGATGACCATGGTGGCCAGCATGGCCGGCTTCAGCTTGCGCCCCGGGTTGGCCAGTTCGGTGCGCACCAGCACGGTTCGGGTCTCCGGATTGACCGTGTCGCTGATGTAGATAAGCTTGCCGGTTAGCTTTTCCCCGGCCAGGGCCGGGATTTCCATTTCCACCGTCTGGCCGGTGCGCACCAGGGCCGCCTGCTGTTCCGGCACGTCGGCCACGGCCCACAATTGGGAGAGGTCGGCCACGGTGAACAGGGCGTCCGCCGGCTCCACCACCTGGCCCGGGGTCACCTTGCGTTCCACCAGGGTGCCGGGAATGCTGGCCACCACCGGGGAGAGGGAATTGATGGTGCCGCGGCCGGCCAGTTGGGAAATGTCCTTGGCCGACATGCCCAGCACCCGCAGCTGGTCGGCGGCGGCCTGGCGTTCGGCTTCGGTGATGGCGGCTTCGTTTTCCCGGCGTTGCAGTTCGGCCTTGCCGATGACGTCGGCGGCGAACAGCTGCTGGGCCCGCTCCACGTTGCGCCGCTCCAGGGAGGCCCGGGCGTTGAACTTGAGGAAGTTGAGCTGGGCCTCGCCGAGCACGGTGGAGTTGATCACCGCCAGGGGTTCGCCAGCCTTCACCGCCTGGCCCAACTGGCCGCTGATCTGGGTGACCCGGCCGGTGACGGTGGCGCCGATGCGGGCGATACGCTGTTCGTCGAAATCCAGGCGGCCGGCCACCCGCAGGGTCTCACTCACCGGCACGCTACCGACGGCAGCCACCTTGAGCTGGGCCTGCAGGGCTTCCGGCGCGCTCACCAGCAGGGGATCCACCGGCGCGGCAGCCGCCACCGGGGCCTTGTCGCCGTTGCAGGCGACCAGCAGGCTACAGGCGGCGGCCAGGCACAGCGCGCCCAGGCGTAAAGAAGGGAAGGGCAGGGGCAGCTGCAGAGGGGTTGCGCGCATCATTTTTCCTCTTGGGGGACCGGCGTCAGGGCGCCGGTGAGACGTTCGATATCCACGGCGGCGGCCCGCAGTTCATAGCGGGCGGCGATCAGTTCGTTGCGGGCGGCGCGATAGACCCGCTGGGCATCCAGGTAGTCGAGAATGCCCCGCTCGCCAAAGCGGTAGGCCGATTCGGCCACCTTCAGGGCGGCCTCGGCCTGGCGCACGATGCCCTGCTCCAGGGCGGTGACCTGGGCGCTGGCGATCTGGTGCTGCTGGTAGGCGTTTTCCAGAGCCTGGGACAGGCCGAATTCCAGTTGCTCCAGGTTGTGCCGGGCCCGGGAGCGGTTGGCATTGGCTTCGTCGATGGGGCCGGCGCGCCGGTCCCACAGGGGAATGGTGACGGCGATGCCGACGCGGGAGGTATTGAGGTCCGGATCTTCGTCGCGACCGGCCTTAAGCGCCACTTCCGGCGTGCGCAGGCGGCGCTGCAGGTTGAGCTGGTGCTCGGCCTGGTTCAGCTGGGCCCGGGCCTGGGCCAGCTCCGGGCTACGCTGCAGCAGGGTCTGGCGCAGGGCCGGCAGGCTGCCGGCATCGGTGGGCAGCTGGGTGCTCGGGTGCACGTCGAAACTCTCCGGCAGGCCGGCGCCCACATTGCGGCGCAGGGCGGCCTTGGCCTGGGCCAGGCGCAGCACGGCGCTCTGGGTCACCTTCTGGGCGTTGAGCAGCTCGGCATCCGCCTTGATCAGCTCATAGCGCGGCGCCTCGCCGATTTCCACCCGCACATTGACCCGGCTGCGGATGGCCTCCATCAGGGCCTGGTCCTCCTGGGCCGCCTTCAGTTCGGCCTGGCGGCGCAGCACGTCGTAGTAGCCCAGCTTCACCGCGGCCAGAACCTCATGCTCATAGCCCCGGCCCGCGGCGCTGGTGGCGTCCAGGTTGGCGCTGGCGGCATCGATACGGGCCGAACGCACCCAGGGCAGGTCCAGGCGCTGGGTCAGGGTAAGGCTGCGGACGTTGCCCGGCGTGGCCCCGGGCGTACGGGCCCGGGCATCGCCGCGCTGGACTTCGATTTCCGGATTGGGGAAGGCGCCGGCGCTGGCGATGCCGGCCCGGGCCGCATCCACCGCATCCCGGGAGGCCTGCAAGCCCCGATTGCCGCTACGGGCCAGGGTGAGCAGCTGCTCCAGGCCATAGGGCTCGGCATTGGCGACCGGCACCAGAGCGGCGAGCAGGGCCGAGCAAAGGAGTAACCGGGGCAGCAAGGAAGAGAATGGGCGTATTGGTTTCATAAGGGGTCTTCAGCAAGCCCTGTGCCACAACGTCATAAACACCGCCGCCCGGCTAGGCAAGAGAACCGGGAAGTACAGCCAATGGGCCGTGCAATCAGGATTTGGCGGGACTTGGGGGCATGACACAGGGAATGGTCAAACTACAGTCAGCTTTCTGACCGAAAACTGACGAAACTGATTATAGCGCACCATGGCTGTGCAGCGTCAAATTCGCCCCGCACCGCCGTGACCCCTGATACGACAGGGTTTTTGTCCGGAAAATGGCACCCGTGCAGCTGCCGATTTCCCTGACCGGGGCAGGCAGGGGGGGCAGGGGGCGCGCTATAATTGCGCCCTTTCCCTCCCGATTGCGACCCGGCATGTCCTTCAGTTCAGCTTTGCGCACCCTCGCCCTTTCCTTCCTCTCCCTGGCCCTCCTGGCCGGTGCCCCGGCCCAGGCCCAGCAGTTGCCGCCGTCCCCGGATATCGCCGCCAAGGCCTGGCTGTTGCTCGAGGTTGGCTCCGGCCAGGTGCTCGCCTCCCAGAATCCGGACGAGCGGGTGGAGCCGGCCTCCCTGACCAAGCTGATGACCGCCTACCTGACCTTCGCCGCCCTGAAGCAGAAGGTGCTCACCCTGAACCAGGGCATTCCCGTCTCCGACAAGGCCTGGCGCACCGGCGGCTCGAAGATGTTCATCAAGGTCGGCACCCAGGTGCCGGTGGAAGACCTGATCAAGGGCATGATCGTCCAGTCCGGCAACGACGCCTGCATCGCCCTGGCCGAAGCCATCGCCGGCTCCGAAGCCCGCTTCGCCGAGCTGATGAACCAGGAAGCGGCCCGCCTGGGCATGAAGAACAGCCACTTCATGAACGCCACCGGCCTGCCCGACCCGCAGCATTACGTCACCGCCCGGGACCTGTCCCTGCTGGCCTCGGCCATCATCCGCGACTTCCCCGAGGACTACGCCAAGTACTACTCGATGAAGGAATACCGCTACAACAACATCACTCAGCCCAACCGCAACCGCCTGCTGTGGCTCGACCCGACGGTGGACGGCATGAAGACCGGCCATACCGAGTCCGCCGGCTACTGCCTGATCGCCTCCGCCAAGCGCGGCCCCCGGCGCCTGCTCTCCGTAGTGCTGGGCACCGAGGCCGACAGCGTGCGTGCCCAGGAATCCCTGAAGCTGCTCAACCACGGCTACCAGTACTACGACGCCGTGCAGCTCTACGCCAAGAACCAGACCATCTCCAACTTCAAGGTCTATAAGGGCAAGGACAGCACCATCCGCGTCGGCTTCCTGAGCGATTTCATCCTGGCCGTGCCCAAGGGCTTCGGCAACAAGGTCCAGGCCCAGCTGGAATCGAAGCAGCCCCTGGTGGCCCCGGTGAGCCAGGGCCAGGTGGTGGGCGTCATGAAGGTCAGCCTGGACGGCCGCCCCTACGGCGAGTACCCGGTGGTGGCCCTGGACGGCGCCCCGGTGGCCGGCATCATTGGCCGGGGCATCGACAGCATCAAGCTCTGGTTCAAGTAACCCGCCCACGTAATCCACCCACTTTCGGGGAGGCGCCATGACGGTCTATCTCAACGGTGAATACCTGCCTCTGGAAGAGGCCCGCATCTCTCCCATGGATCGGGGCTTCCTCTTCGGCGACGGCGCCTACGAGGTGATCCCCGTCTATTCCCGCCGCCCCTTCCGCCTGGACCAGCACCTGGCCCGGCTGGGGCGCACCCTGGAAGCCCTGCGCCTGGCCAACCCCCTTACCCCGGAGCAATGGGGCGAGGTGGTGGCCCGCCTGGTGGAGACGGATCAGGCCCACGACCAGGGCGTCTATCTGCAGGTCACCCGGGGCGTCGCGCCGGTGCGGGACCAGGCTTTTCCCAAGCCGCCGGTGCCGCCCACCGTGTTCGCTTTCACCGCCCCCCTGCCGACGCCTTCGCCGGCCCTGCTGGCCAGCGGCGGTGCCGCCGTCACCGTCACCGACTACCGCTGGCTGCGCTGCGACCTGAAGACCGTGTCCCTGGTAGCCAATGTGCTGCTGCGCCAGGAGTCGGTGGATGCGGACTGCTGCGAAAGCATCCTGCTGCGGGACGGCCTGCTGATGGAAGGCTCCGCCTCCAATGTGCTGGTGGTGAAGGATGGCGTGCTGCTGGCGCCACCCAAGAGCCACCTGATCCTGCCCGGCGTCACCTACGACGTGGTGCTGGAACTGGCCGCCGCCCACGGCATCCCCACCGAGCTGCGTCCGGTCACTGAAGCGGAACTCCGGGACGCGGACGAGGTCTGGATTACCTCTTCCACCAAGGAAGTGCTGGCCATCACCCGCCTCGATGGCCAGCCTGTCGGCCATGGCGCCGGGGCTGGCACCCCGGGCCAGGTGTGGCAACGCATGCTGGCCCTGTACCAGGATTTCAAGAACGATGTGATGCGTCGCGCCGACGCTTAAAGACAAGCCATGAGCGAAACCAAAGAAAGCCTGCTGGAATTCCCCTGCCCCTTCCCCCTCAAGATCATGGGGGCGCGGCACGACGAATTCGCCCAGACCATCCTTGCGGTGGTGCAACAGCACGACCCGGGCTTCGATGGCGCCACCATGGAAATGCGCGCCTCCAGCGGCGGCAAGTACATTTCCCTGACCTGCACCGTCACCGCCACCTCCCAGGAACAGCTGGACAACCTGTACCGGGCCCTGACCAGCCACCCCATGGTCAAGGTGGTGTTGTAGGTGAAATCCCCCCTGGTCATCCGCGACCTGGGTCGGGCAGACTACGTGCCCACCTGGGAGGCCATGCAGGCTTTCACCGCCGGGCGCACGCCGGAAACCCCGGACGAGCTGTGGCAGGTGGAACACCCGCCGGTCTACACCCTGGGCCAGGCCGGCAAGCCGGAGCACGTGCTGCGGGACATCGGCATCCCCCTGGTGAAAATCGACCGGGGTGGCCAGGTGACCTACCATGGCCCCGGCCAGGCGGTGGTGTACCTGCTGCTGGACCTGCCGCGGCGCGGCCTCAAGGTGCGGGAGCTGGTCAATCGCATCGAGCAGGCGGTGATCGACTTCCTGGCCGAGTATGGCGTCAGCGCCGAACGTCACGACGGCGCTCCCGGCGTCTACGTCGGCCCGGCCAAGGTGGCGGCCCTGGGCCTGCGCATCAAGAACGGCTGCTCCTACCACGGGGTGAGCCTGAACGTGGATATGGACCTGTCGCCCTTCCTGGCGATCAACCCCTGCGGGTATGCCGGCATGCCGGTCACCCAACTGAAGGACCTGGGCGTGGACCTGACCTTGCCACAAGCAACGGCGGGCCTCACCCGGCATCTCATGGCACAACTGGAGAAAACCCAATGAGCGAACGCGGCATCAAGCAAAAAGGCGAACAGAAGACCGCCCGGATTCCCATCAAGATCGTCCCGGCGGAGCAAGTGCTGAAGAAGCCCAGCTGGATCCGCGTCAAGGCCGGCAACGATGCCGGCCGCTTCGGCGAAATCAAGCAGCTGCTGCGCGAACAGAAGCTGCACACCGTGTGCGAGGAAGCCGCCTGCCCCAACATTGGCGAATGCTTCGGCCGCGGCACTGCCACCTTCATGATCCTGGGCGACATCTGCACCCGCCGCTGCCCCTTCTGCGACGTCGGCCACGGCAAGCCCCTGCCGCCGGATGCCAACGAACCGGCCCACCTGGCCGACTCGGTCGCCAAGCTGAAGCTGCGCTACGTGGTGATCACCAGCGTGGACCGGGACGACCTGCGGGACGGCGGCGCCCAGCACTTCGTGGACGTCATCAAGGCGGTGCGCGAGTCCTCCCCGACCACCACCATCGAGACCCTGGTGCCCGACTTCCGCGGCCGCCTGGAAGTGGCGGTGGATGTCCTCGGCCAGTCCCTGCCCGACGTGCTCAACCACAACCTGGAAACCGTGCCCCGCCTGTACAAGCAGGCCCGCCCCGGCGCCGACTACCAGCACTCCCTGGACTTCCTGCAGGCCTTCAAGGCCCGCTATCCCAACGTGCCCACCAAGTCCGGCCTGATGGTCGGCCTGGGGGAGACCGACGAGGAAATCCTCGAGGTGATGCGCGACCTGCGCACCCACGGCGTCGAGATGCTGACCATCGGCCAGTACCTGGCCCCCTCCAACCACCACCTGCCGGTGCAGCGCTACGTGCATCCGGACATCTTCAAGATGTACGAGCAGAAGGCCAAGGAAATGGGCTTCACCGGCGCTGCCTGCGGTGCCATGGTGCGCTCCAGCTACTGGGCCGACCAGCAGGC
>DATEZY010000227.1:0-6430 GCA_035255085.1 Azospira sp.
CCCGGCCGGCCCAGGAAGAGGCCCGGCGCATGTTCACCCTGCTCATGGGCAAGGGTGAGGCCTCGGGTCGCCGGGCCTGGATGGAAGTGAACGGCAATCTCGTGGAAGCGGATATTTGAGCATGAACCGTAACGATCATAACGACCCCAACAACGACCTGTTCGCCTCCATCGAACTGGTGAAGGAGCCGGCGGCAGCTGAGGAGCGGCAAGCCCCCGAGGCGCCCGCAGCCCTTGAGGCTCCCACTGCCTCCATGGCAACCGAAGCCCCTGCGGCCGGCGCCGATGAAAGTGCCCTGACTGCTCTGGGCGATGTGGCTGCAGCCGGCGGCGGTGATGGAAGTGGCGGCTCCGGCGAGCCGCCCCAGCCCCCGGCCGAGCCCATCGTCTATCCCGACGGCGCCGTGCCCCTGCACGTCTTCGCCGAGCGGGCCTACCTCACCTACGCCATGTCCACCGTGCTGGACCGGGCCCTGCCCTTCGTCGAGGACGGCCAGAAGCCAGTGCAGCGGCGCATCCTCTACGCCATGCGGGAACTGGGCAACCGCTCCGACGCGCCTTTCAAGAAATCGGCCCGTATCGTCGGCGACGTCATCGGTAAGTTCCACCCCCACGGCGACTCCGCCGTCTATGAAGCCGCCGTGCGCATGGCCCAGGACTTCACCCTGCGCTATCCCCTGATCGAGGGCCAGGGCAACTTCGGCTCCCGGGACGGCGATTCCCCGGCGGCCATGCGTTACACCGAAGTGCGCCTGTCCCGCTTCGCCGAAGACATCCTGCTCTCGGAAATCGACCGGGGCACCGTGGATTTCCGCGAGAACTACGACGGCACCCTGAAGGAGCCGGCCCTGTTGCCGGCCCGCCTGCCGGTGCTGCTGCTCAACGGCGTGTCCGGCATCGCCGTGGGCATGGCCACCGAAATTCCCGCCCACAACCTGAAGGAAGTGGTGGAAGCCTGCATCGCCGTCATCGAAGGCAAGGGCCAGCATCAGGCGGAGGAAGAGGCGGCGGTCTATGCCGCCATTCCCGGCCCCGACTTCCCCGGCGGTGGCCAGCTCATTTCCAGCCCGGAAGACATCCGCAAGGCCTACGAAACCGGCCGCGGCAGCATGCGCGTGCGCGCTCGCTGGACGGTGGAACCCCTGGCCCGGGGCCAGTACCGGGTCGCCATCACCGAGCTGCCGCCGGCCACCAGCACCGCCAAGGTGCTGGCGGAAATCGAGGAAATGATCAATCCCAAGCTCAAGGCCGGCAAGAAAGCCCTGACGGCGGATCAGCAGAACCTCAAGAGCGCCGTGCTGGCGGTGCTCGACACCTTCCGCGACGATTCCGACAAGGCCCACCCGGTGCGCATCCTGCTGGAGCCCAAGTCCCGCACCGTGTCGGTGGATGACCTGATGAACGTGCTGCTCGCCAACACCTCCCTGGAGAGCAACGTTTCCCTCAACATGACCATGATCGGCCGGGACGGCAAGCCCCAGCAGAAGAACCTGCCCCAGGCCATCCGCGAGTGGTGCGATTTCCGCCTGGTGGTGGTGGAACGCCGCCTGCGCCACCGTTTCGGCGAAGTGGAGCGGCGCATCCACATCCTGGAAGGGCGCATGACCGCCTTCCTGCGCATCGAGGAAGTGATCCGGGTGATCCGCGAGGCGGACGAGCCCAAGGCCGAGCTGATCGCCCACTTCGGCCTCAGCGAGACCCAGGCCGAGGACATCCTGGAGATCCGCCTGCGCCAGTTGGCGCGGCTGGAAGGCATCCGCATCGAGAAGGAACTGAACGACCTGCGGGGCGAGGCCGACAAGCTCACCCGCCTGCTGGAAAGCGAAGGCGCCCGCCGCCGCCTGGTGGTCACGGAAATCCGCAAGGACGCCGAGAAGTACGGCGACGCCCGCCGCACCCTGATCGAAGCCTCGGAAAAAGTCACGGCGGCCAAGGTGGATGTGCTCGCTGACGAGCCGGTGACGGTGATCCTGTCGCGCAACGGCTTCATCCGCAGCCGCAGCGGCCACGGCGTGGACCGCATGGCCCTGACCTGGAAGGACGGGGACGGGGAAATGGCGGTGATCGAGACCCGCACCGTGCATCCGGTGGTGCTGCTCGACACCCTGGGCCGGGCCTACACCGTGCGCCCGGCGGACCTGCCCGGCGGCAAGGGCGACGGCGTGCCCGTCACCTCCCTGATCGAGCTGCAGAGCGGCGCCAAGATCGCCCTGATGCTCTCCGCTGCCCCGGATACCAAGCTGCTCATGGCCTCCACCACCGGCTACGGCTTCGTCTGCCGCCTCAGCGACATGGTGGCCAGCAAGCGCGCCGGCAAGGGCTTCATGAGCCTGGACGAAGGCGCAAGCCTGCTGCCGCCGGAACCCCTGCCGGCCAATCCTACGGCAGTGGCCGTGCTCTCCGGCGAGGGCCGCCTGCTGGTGTTCGGCTACGACGAAATGAAGGAACTCTCCGGCGGCAAGGGCGTGATCCTCATGGGCCTCAACCCCAAGGAAAAACTCCTCGCCGCCAAGGCGGTGGAAGCCGGCTTCGGCGTCCAGCTCGCCGGCCGCGGCGGCAAGGAACAGGTGCTCAGCATTGGCGCCAGCGAGGTCCTGGAATACGTCGGCAAGCGCTCCCGCAAGGGCCGTCCCCTGCCGGTGAAGGGCAAGGCGGTGGCCCTAGTGTAAGCGCCAGGTTGCTCAAACCGCCAAAGCCAATGGGGCGGAGAGGGAAGGGGCATGGCCCCGGACTTCTCCGCCCTGTTGTTTTTGGGTGGGGCAACTATCCGGTGACGTCGGCTTCCGGCCCTTAGCGGCCGGATGACATCCGAGAGGCCGACTTCCGGTACTTGCCCTTGGCGGACATCACTCCAATAATAAAAAAGGCATCTAAAGATGCCTTTTTTATTATTGCTTGTTACAGACTGGAGGGTTTGTCATGCCACCAGCTAACAAGCCACCTCCGTTGATTACACAGGAGTAGGTGGCCTTCCGTGTTTTTGCAATGTAATAAGTGTTTGTCGGACCGTCGGAGCGACGATTGGAAATCGTAACGTCACTAATCGGAACGCCTAAGACACCGGCTGTGTTCGAAGCGATGCGGTCATCTGACAGCATCGTTGTTTGACAGGCTGACGTGGCAGCAACTGCAATCATCAAGCCAAATACATAAATTGTTTTCATCATCTGTTTTCTTTCTCTTGTTTTAAAAATCTATTAGCAAGGACATATCTCAGCATTAGGGATTGCTAATAGTTTTTTGACTTATTCCTACTTGTTGACCAGGCCGCATACCTTCGCGCGGCCATAGACTCCCGCGACCTGTTCGCTGGCATATGGTTGACAGTGATTTATTGGCGCGTCTATGGGGCAGACACTGTCGGCATGCGGAGCTACCGACTTGTCGAATATGGTTCCCTGGTCGCACTCGTCTCCTCAATCCCAGATCGATTCGCCATTCTTGCCGGAGATCTTGATCTTCATAATTTGTGCCTTGACCGTTGTATTGCTGGGGTCGGCGTCCTGCACAAAGGCGTAGATGCGCATCCTCATCCCGGCGTTCTTGCTGACCATTGCCTCGATGGCTCGTGCCTTGCCTTCGTCAGGAACGGTCAGTGATTTGAAGTCTTCGGCATTGGCGAAAGAGATGTGGTAGCCGCTGGCGTTGTCGGTGAAGTAGTAGAAAGCGTCGGCGGTCAATTGCTGTACCGGGAAGCTCTTGGTCTCCATCCGATAGGAACTGAGTAACGAGTTGTAGGGACTGTCGATCGTCCAGATGACGTAACGTCCGCTGCGAGCGGCCTCAATCTGACTGTCGATACGCGGCTTCAGGGCGTTGACGATGTCCTGTTTCTTGAAGGTGTCGCTAGTCCGCCGGTAGTCTTCAGAATAGATTTGCGCGACCTTGTCATAATCGACCGGGATGCCCAGCTGTGCGTAATAGAGGAACATCAGATCGTTGCCACCAGAGATCTCGCGGTACTCCGTGAGTGGCTTTGAGGCATCGCCCCGCTTGCTGGTGTTGGCCGTGGCAGCCTGTACCGCAGCCGGCGACTTAAGATCGGCGAGTCCGCCGGCTGCCGGCGCTTTGGCGGCGTCTTCCGACTTGCTGCCGCATCCTGCGATCAGCAGTGCAGAGGAAATCAGGGTAACGACAAGTTTTGTTTTCATGAGGTTTCCTTGAAAATTCAGCGGGTGGCGAGGAATTTGAGGGTGCCGCGAGCGGCCAGGAATGTGGCTGCAGCCAAGGCGACATAGAAGCCGAGCCCCAAGGAAACGGCTTTCATCATTTGTGCGGACATCTCACTGACGATTTCGCCCATACGGCTGCCGCCAAGGGCCTGCATCTGCTCTGCGCTTTCATTCAGGCTGGAACGCAGCTTGAGATAGATACCGAGAAGCGTGCCTGCCATAAACAGTAGTGGCGCTGTATAGCAAAACCAGGCATGGCGTTTGCTCACCAAGTGGGGCACGCAGACGGCTGCCAGCGCTGCGTAGCAGAGAAATCCATAGATTCCAGCGCCAGCGTTGCCCCAGTTGGAAATGGCGTTGACGTCGAGGTGCTCGACGTTATTGACTAGGCGCAGAACGTCGTAGAAGGTGAAACCTTGGTAGTTGTTGCCGAGGATATGCACGGTGAGAATGTTCAAGAACATCCAACCTACTAGCACCGTGGCGAGGGCGACCAGGGTCGGCACGCCCATTTCAGCAGCCACCTTGCGGGCAATCGGCAATCCGATAGCCGAGGCCTGGTCAACCAGCTGGGCAGCAGCCTTCTGGGTGTGTTCGGAAATGCGCTTCAGTTCCTCCTTGGCCAGCTCCGCCTCGGGCACGGCGCGTACGAATAGTAATGCCCCGGCTTGGTCGAATTCGACATCGACCACCATGTCGAGGCGTGGCACGGCGTCGCTGCGCCAGTGTTGTTCCAGCGAAAAGCGGCTCTGATTACCGCTGATCGAGACGATGCCGCCGTCAACTTGGCTGCTGATGATCTTTCCCCGTAGTACTTCCATATGGCGCTCCTTATTCGAATGACGGAATCCCGCGGCTAGCAGCACCGCACCTTCATACCGAGAGGGTGACAGGCCGAGCTGCGGGCGACATTTCAGCGAAATGGAAGGAGTTGCGTAACTGTCGGAAGTGACAGGTTGAATCGATCGCCGGGGGGACGGATACTTGGGATGAGGAGTCAGCGTTCAGGGATGAATCAGGCCGCAGGTCATCGCCCGGGCAACGGCTTGCGTCCGATTGGTGGTATCTAGCTTGCGCGCCGCGTTATTGATGTGGAATATGACCGTGCGTTCGGCGATACGCAGAATCTGGGATATTTCCCATGAAGTTTTCCCGACCGCGACCCAGGTTAGGCACTCGCGTTCGCGTGCTGTCAGATTGAAGGAGGCGGAATCCGGTTGCACGATGCGTTTCGTGGCTTCGTGAAGGTAAGCCAGAAGCATGTGGCCATGGGGAAGGCGGCTTTCGATGTTGCGCTTCTCACATTGGCCAGCGCCATCGCATGTGAGACTGAAAATCGCGGATTCGCGATCCCTGCCCAGAATCGAGAACGTGGCCCCGGCGATCAGCCGGTGCTCCCGTGCCTCATCAAATATTTGCCGTACTCGGCGAGAGTGAGCGCAGGGGAGGCGATGCCAGGCGATGGGAAGGATTGATGACGAGCAATGACGGACCAAAGGGTCGATTTCAATATAGTTCTGCTCCTGATAGCGCTGGAACCAGGACTCAGGATAGTCGGATAGCACGTAATCGGACTTTTGCTCCGTTCCGTCGAACAGGAAGCGAGCCTTCCCGCCGTTTGTCTTGATCGGAAGGTGAGTTCCGTAATGAAAGGAGGAAAAGCCTAGCGAACAAGCGGAACGGCGTACTGCAGCATGGAGTTCGGTCAAACTCTTGGCGGCAAGCAGATTTTCAAAGAGATACATGGTTTTAGAATAATTCTGGCTGCCGTGAGCGTTTGCCAACTGTAGCAGGTCACCAACGTCCTGCCGCCAAACAGCCAATAATTATAACGCCATATTGTTTCGGCATATTTGCTTCGCCGGGTTGTCGCTGACAAACAGCAGACTCACTGTTGGCTATTGCCAGGCCTTCGGCAATCTGATGCGGGTACTTGCCTACATCCCGACACTGCGAAAGGCCGCGGCTCAACAAGCGTCGCCACCGAGGTGGGGTCTATTGGGCGCTCTTCGGAGCCGGCTGAAATTCCGGATGGGCGATGGTCAGGGCGGTGTTCTTGGAACCGATGTAGAAGACCACCAGCTTCACCGGCTTGTCACCCGACGCCCGGCCGTGGTGAAGGGTGTTAACCACCTCCACAAGGGCATCGCCAGGCCCCAGATTTTTGACCTCGCCGGTGGCCCGGGTTACCTCCAGGTTTCCTTCGAGGATGTAGGCCAGGGAAGGTACGGGATGCTCGTGCCAGCCGGTATCCCCACC
>DATEZY010000228.1:0-2525 GCA_035255085.1 Azospira sp.
GGAACTCATGCTCAACGGCGAACGCCGCTCCTTTCCCGAACCCCTGACCGTTGCCGGCCTGGTGCAGCAGCTCGGCTATGCCGGCAAGCGCATCGCCGTGGAACGCAACGGCGATATCGTGCCCCGGGGCAGCCACGGCGATACCGCCCTGGCGGACGGGGACCGCATCGAAATCGTCGTCGCCGTCGGCGGCGGCTAAGGAACACCAAGACCGATCCAGGCACCGGGCCCACCGGACTATTGGTGCTTTTTGTCACATCCCCTCCTCTCCCCCGCAGGTTTGCAAATGGACCAACTGACCATCGCCGGCAAGACCTACCGTTCCCGCCTCCTGGTGGGCACGGGCAAGTACCAGGACTTCAACCAGACCCGGGAGGCCATCGAGGCTTCCGGCGCCGAAATCGTCACCGTCGCCATCCGCCGCACCAACATCGGCCAGGATCCGAACCAGCCCAACCTGCTCGACGCCATTCCGCCTTCCCGCTTCACCATCCTGCCCAACACCGCCGGCTGCTACACCGCCGAAGATGCGGTGCGCACCCTGCGCCTGGCCCGGGAACTGCTCGACGGCCACGCCCTGGTCAAGCTGGAGGTGCTGGGGGACCCCACCAACCTGTTCCCCAACATGCCGGAAACCCTCAAGGCCGCCGAGACCCTGGTCAAGGAAGGTTTCCATGTCATGGTGTACTGCGCCGACGACCCCATCCAGGCCAAGATGCTGGAAGAGATCGGCTGTGTGGCGGTGATGCCCCTGGCCTCCCTCATCGGCTCCGGCATGGGCATCGTGAACCCCTGGAACCTGCGCCTCATCATCGACAACGCCAAGGTGCCGGTGCTGGTGGATGCGGGGGTGGGCACCGCCTCGGATGCGGCCATCGCCATGGAGCTGGGCTGCGACGGCGTGCTCATGAACACCGCCATCGCCCATGCCAAGGACCCGGTGCTCATGGCCAGCGCCATGAACAAGGCGGTCCAGGCCGGCCGCGAGGCCTTCCTGGCCGGTCGCATGCCACGCAAGCTGTACTCCGCCGACCCCAGCTCCCCCACCACTGGGCTGATCGGCAAGTCCTAAGCCCCGGGCTCGCCCTCTTCGCCACCATGCCGTCCCGCCCCGCCCGCCTGCTCCTGCCGCTGCTCTTCTGGGGCGGCCTGGCCGCTGCCCCGACCCAGGCCCAGGAAGGGGCTTTCAGCACCATTCCCCAGCACCGGATCGACCTGCAGGAAGCCGTGCCGGCCCTGCTCGATTGGCTGCTCCGCCCGGCAGGCACGGAAGCGGCGCCACGCACCACGCCCCGGGGCGTGGTCATTCCGCCCCAGCCGGCAGCCCCTGGCGAAGACAAACCGGCCCCCGGCCACGACCTGGGAGCGGAACCCCAGGCCGCACCGGCCCTGGCCCCCGAAGCCATCATCAGCCCGGAGATGGAAACGCCGCCGACGGCGACTCCCGAGCTGCCGCCCCAGCCCCGGCCGGGACGCCTGGGCTATGCTTTCGGCCGCCCCCGGGTGCTGGCCCAGCAGGAGATTTTCGGCATTGCCCACGGCATCGCCCTGCTCGCCCGGGCCTGCGCCCTGGTGCCGGAAACTGCCGCCGCCAGCGCCACCGCCTATAGCCAGTGGAGCAGCGCCAACCAGCCCCGGATCGAGGCCGCCGAGCGGGAACTGACCCGCTACTATTTCGAGCCGCCCTATGACGCCGTGCGCCGCCTGCACCTGGTCCAGGCCCTGCAGCTCAAGACCGACCTGGGCCTGGCCATCGATGGCCCGGAGCTCAAGGCCGCCTGCGCCACCTTGCCCCAGGCCCTGCAAAAGCCCCGCTACGACCTCGAAGTGCTGTGGCAGCTGCGCCGGGATAGGGAGCGCCTGCGGCGGGCCACCGAGGTCCGGGAAACCCTGGCCCAATGCCACCAGCAGGCCGAACCGGAGCAGGCGGAAAAGCTCGACGCCGCCCTGGCCCGCTGGGAAGAAGCCAACGCGCCCCTGGAAGTGGCGGCCCGCCGGCGCCTCCTGGCCGATGTGGGCGACGCCCCGGAAACCGAACCGGAAGTCGCCAAGAAACTGGAACTCTGGCTGGACGAGTTGCGCAAGGCGGTGCGTCGGCGCTTTGCCTACGCCCGGCCCGACTCGCCCCCCCCCTGCGCCCAACTGGCCGAACCGGACACCCTGGCCGGCCCGGGCTATGCCCTGAGCCGGGCCTTCGACGAGGACAAGAACAAATGACCGATCACACCACCGAATCTCTGACCGAATTTTCCACCACTACAGCCCCGGAAGCCGCCGAAGGCAACCTCGAACACCGGGCCATCCGCAGCTTCGTCCTGCGCCAGGGGCGCCTGTCCAACGCCCAGTCCCGCTTCCTCGACGACATGATGCCGAAGATCGGCGTGACCTACCGGCCCGAGCGGCTGGACCTGCCGGGCCTGTTCGGCCGTAAGGCGCCGGTGATTTTCGAGATCGGCTTTGGCATGGGCGAAACCACCGCCAGCATCGCCGCCGCCCACCCGGAAAACGACTACCTGGGCGTGGAA
>DATEZY010000229.1:0-3059 GCA_035255085.1 Azospira sp.
CGGCCCCTGCTGCGCCCGGCCGAGGTGATGGAGTCAGTGCCGGGCCTGATCGTCACCCAGCACTCCGGCGACGGCAAGGCCAACCAGTATTTCCTGCGGGGCTTCAACCTGGACCACGGCAGCGACTTCGCCACCACGGTACTGGGCATGCCGGTGAACATGGTCAGCCATGCCCACGGCCAGGGCTACATGGATCTCAACTTCCTCATTCCCGAACTGGTGAGCGGGGTCAAATACCGCAAGGGCGTCTACGCGGCGGAAGACGGCGACTTTTCCACCACCGGCTCGGCCCGCATCGACTACCAGCGCCGCCTGCCGGGCTTTGCCGATATCGACATCGGCGAGAACGGCTACCGGCGCCTGCTCAGCGCCGGCAGCCGGCAGCTGGGGGAACTGACGCTGCTCGGCGCCGTGGAGCTGGCCGGCAACAACGGCCCCTGGCAGCAGCCCGAGGGCCTGGGCAAGACCAATGCCGTGCTGCGCCTCTCCTCCGGCAGCGCCAGCGACGGCTTCGCCCTCTCGGCCCTGGCCTACCAGGCCGACTGGAAGGCCACCGAGCATGTGCCCGAGCGGGCCATCCTCTCCGGCGAAATCAACCGCTACGGGGCCCTGCTCCCCAACGATGGCGGCAAGACCCACCGCTACAGCCTGTCCGGCGAGTGGGCCGCCAGCGGCAGCCAGTTCGGCACCGACACCGCCACCAAGGGCAGCGCCTATGTCATCGACTACGGCCTCAACCTCTTCAGCAGCCCTTCCGGTTTCATCAGCGGCCCCCAGGGCGACCAGCACGAGCAGGCGGACCAGCGCACCATCTGGGGCGGCCAGCTCTCCCGCAGCTGGTTCCTGGGTCCCCGCCTGCTGGATACGGAACTGAGTCTCGGCGGCCAGCTGCGCCGGGACGACATCAGCTCGGTGGCCCTCTACAACACCGTGGATCGCCAGCGCCGCAACACCGTTCGGGAAGACCGCATCCAGCAGACCGCCGCCGCCCTCTTCCTGGAGGCCAAGACCCAGTGGCTACCCTGGCTGCGCTCTTCCCTGGGCCTGCGCCACGACCGGCTGGAAGCCACGGTGCGCCCCCTGGCCGGCCAGTTCAACATGGGCAACGGCGGCCAGGCCCGGGGCAACCTGACCAGCCCCAAGCTGGGCCTGGTGTTCGGGCCCTTTGGTCCTTCAAGCGCTACCGAGTTCTACGCCAACTGGGGCCAGGGCTACCACAGCAACGACGCCCGGGGTGCTACCACCCGTAGCAATCCCCAGGACGGCAGCCCGGTGCAAGCGGTGCCCCTGCTGGTGAAGGCCCGGGGCGGCGAAATCGGCCTGCGCACCACCCCCCTGCCCGGCTGGCAGACCAGCCTGGCCCTGTGGCAGATGGATCTGGATTCGGAACTGGTGTTCATCGGTGACGCCGGAGTGACCGAACCCAAGGGCGCCTCCTGCCGCCACGGCCTGGAATGGTCCAACCACCTGGCCCCCACCGATGGCTTCGCCATCGATGCCGACCTGGCCCTGTCCCAGGCCCGCTTCCGGGAGCCGGTCAATGGCGGCGACCACGTGCCCAATGCCATCCCCCTCACCGCCTCCCTGGCCTTCAGCTACGACCGGCACGGCCCCTGGTTCGGCGGCCTGCGCCTGCGCTACCTGGGGGCCTATGTCCTGGAGGAAACGGGCCAGGAAAAATCCACGCCCTTCTGGATGGCCAACCTGAAGCTGGGCTACCGGGTAGATGCCAGCCTGCAGCTGACCCTGGACGTACTCAACCTGTTCGACCGCAAGGCCAACGACATCGAATACTGGGGCGGCGCCTGCACCCGCAACGAACTGAATGCCGGCGCCTGTGGTGGCGGCGCCGGCATCGACGGCCGCCTGCTGCACCCCCTGGAACCCCGCACCCTGCGCCTGGGGCTGCGCCTCAGTTTCTGAGACGCCGGCCGCCGGCCCGGCGCAAATGCTGGTACTCCGCCGCCAGGGCCCGGAAGCGGCGCTGATATTCCGCCTCCGGCACTAGGCCGAGGAGGTAGCGGCACGCCAGGCTGCGGATCTCCCCGCCCAGGGCGATGGCCTGGCTTTCCTCCGCCGGAGGCATGGCGCCAGGGGTCTCTTCCTCGGTGGAGGCCAACATAGTCGGTCTCATATGCGACGCAAGGCCAGATGGCCATCCAGGGCGGCCAGGGATTCGACCGTGGCCGCGGCGCCGGGTTGCCGCAACCACGCCCGCAGCTGGGAAGCGAGGCAATGGCAGGTATCCCGCGCCAGGCCCTGAGGCTCCATCACAGGGCGCAGGGTGCCCCCCGCCTGGGCGGCGGCATAGTACTGGGCGATGGCGGCAATGCAGGCCGTGCGCAGCTCCAGCAGACGCTCTTCCATGGCGGCGAAGGGGCCCACATACTCGCAGCGGAACAGCACGATCTCCACCACCTCGCGCAGTACCTGGTCGTCCTGGAGGGACTGCAGCAGCTGTTGCCACTGCTGGCGCAGGCGCTCCAGGGGGTCGCTATGGCTGGAGTTGGCCTGTAGCCGGGACAGTAACTTGGCCCGGGACTCCTCCACCAGGGCGAAGAGTAGTTCGGCCTTGTTGCCGAAATGCCAGTAGATCGCCCCCCGGGTCACCCCCGCCCGGGCCGCCACCTGGTCCAGGCTGGCGCCATTGACGCCCAGTTCGAGAAAGGCCTGGCGGGCGCCGTCGATGAGCGTGGCGCGGGTCATGTCCGCCCCCCGTCCGTGCTTCGGTTTCATGGTCTGCTCCCGATCAAAACCCCATCACGTTCCTGGCTAGCGGCCGACGCCGCTGCCCTCGCCGTGGCGCACCACGAACTCGGCCAGGGCAGCGCGCTCGGTGACCAGGCCGTTCTCCGGCGCCTCCGGGTCGGCGTACCCCAGGGCCATGCCGCACACCAGCTGCTCCTGCTCGCCGAAGTCCAGCACCTCGCCGATGATCCGGTGGTAGTCGTTCCAGGCGGCCTGGGCGCAGGTCCCCAGGCCCCGGCCGGCGGCGGCGAGCATGACGTTCTGCAGGAACATGCCGTAGTCGAGCCAGCTGCCCTGGGCCAGGCGCCGGT
>DATEZY010000230.1:0-5187 GCA_035255085.1 Azospira sp.
GTTGCCCGAACCGGGGTTGTGCCCCGGCCGGTCGGACACCAGTTCCGAGCTTTTTTGTCGGCTGGGGCTGTGTTCATAGGACTTCTCCAGGCGCAGTCCCCGGTGGCCGGAATCTCCGGCATAGAGGCGGGCGGCGCTGGCATTGGCGACGAGAATCAAGGTGCTCTGCATTTTCCCCTCCTTCGCGTTGAAGCCTGAACCCGCAGAGCGCCCTTTGGTTGGATCGGGCGGATGCGGGGTATCGGAGGTTCAGCCTAGCACGCTGGCGGGGGCCGTCAACCCTGCCGCCGGGAGCCGCACCAGGCCTAGAGCTATGACCTTAGGCCAGCCGCTGGCAGGCTGAGGTGGCTTAGGGAGTGGGCAGCTGTTCCAGCTCGGTCTGGGCTTCCAGCCAGGCCTCCTCGGCGGTGGCGATGTCCTGCTCCAGGGTGCGCTGGCGGGCCAGCAGCTGCTCCAGCAGGGTGCGGTCGGCGCCCTGGGCGTAGAGGCCCGGGTCGGCTAGGCGCTGGTCGAGCAGGGTCTTTTCCCCCTGGGCCGAGGCCAGGCGCTTCTCCTGCTTCTCGATTTCCTTCAGCAGGGGACGGCGCTTGGCGAGAAGAGCCTGGCGGTTGGCCTTGTCCTCCTCCCGCTGCTGGCGCCGTTCGGCCCGGTCGTTGCCGCCGCCGGTCTCGCTGCCATCCTTGGCGGCGCCTTTTTCCGCTGCCCGCTGCTTGGCCAGCCAGTCGGCGTATTCGTCCAGGTCGCCGTCGAAGGGCTCCACCTTGCCGTCTGCCACCAGCCACAGGCTGTCGGCGGTGGTGCGCAGCAGGTGCCGGTCGTGGGACACCAGTACCACTCCACCCTCGTATTCCTGCAGGGCCAGGTTGAGGGCCTCGCGCATCTCCAGGTCCAGGTGGTTGGTTGGTTCGTCCAGCAGCAGCAGGTTGGGCCGGGTCCAGATGAGCAGGGCCAGGGCCAGGCGGGATTTCTCGCCGCCGGAGAAGGGGCCGCAGGGCCGGGTGGCCATGTCGCCACGGAAGTCGAAGCCGCCCAGATAGTCCCGCAGCTCCTGTTCCCGGGTCTGGCCGCCCAGGCTCTGGTCGAGGCGCACCATGTGCTGCAGGGCCGATTCCTCCGGCCGCAGTTCCTCCACCTGGTGCTGGGCAAAGTAGCCGATCACCAGGCCCTTGCCTTCCTTGCGCTCGCCGGCCAGGGGCGGGTTGCGCCCGGCCAGGAGCTTGACCAGGGTGGATTTGCCGGCGCCGTTGCGGCCCAGCAGGGCGATGCGCTCGCCGGGTCGCAGGGTGAGGCGGACCCGGTCGAGGATGGTGGTCTCGCCGCTGTCGCTCTGATAGCCGGCCCGCACCTGGTCCACCGTGAGCAGGGGATCGGGGGCGGAGACCGGGTCGCGGAAGCGGAAGGTGAAGGGCGTATCCACGTGGGCCGCCGCCACCTCCTCCATCCGCGCCAGGGCCTTGACCCGGCTCTGGGCCTGCTTGGCCTTGCTGGCCTTGGCCTTGAAGCGTTCGACGAAGCGGTGCAGATGTTCCCGTTCCCGCTGCTGCTTCTCGAAGGTGGCCTGCTGCAGGGCCAGCTGGGCCGCCCGCTGGCGCTCGAAGGCGCTGTAGTGGCCGGTGTACAGCTTGATGCCGCCCTGCTCGATGTGCAGGATGTGGCCCACCACGGCGTCGAGGAAGTCCCGGTCGTGGGAAATCATCAGCAGGGTGCCGCGATAGCTGGTGAGCCAGCTTTCGAGCCAGAGCACGGCGTCCAGGTCCAGGTGGTTGGTCGGCTCGTCCAGGAGCAGCAGGTCGGAGCGGCACATCAGGGCCCGGGCCAGGTTGAGGCGCACGCGCCAGCCGCCGGAGAACTCGGCCACCGGCCGGGCGAAGTCGGCATCGGAGAAGCCCAGGCCGTGCAGCAGTTCCGCCGCCCGGGCCTTGGCCGAGTAGCCGCCGATTTCGCCGTAGCGGCCGTGCAGGTGGGCGATGCGCTCGCCCTCGTGGGCCGCCTCGGCGGCGACCAGGTCCTGCTCGATCTGGCGCAGCTCCCGGTCACCGTCGAGGACGAATTCCAGGGCCGGGTCGGGCAGGGCCGGGGTTTCCTGGGCGACGTGGGCCGTGACCCAGGAGGGGGGCAATAGCAGGTCCCCCTGCTCCTGGTGCAGGGCGCCGGTGAATAGGGCGAAGAAGGAGGACTTGCCGCTGCCGTTGGCGCCGGTGAGGCCCACCTTCTGGCCCGGGTGGAGCTGGAGGTTGGCATCGCTGACCAGGGGACGGCCGGCACGGGCGAAGCTGAGATTGCGCAGAGTGATCATGGACGAAGTGGGCGGAATGCAGAGGGGCCGACAGGGGGCGGGAATTAGGTGGCGACAGGCAGCAGCGGGCGGCTGCGGGGCCGCAGGTCGCTATTGTAAGGCCTAAGCCGGGGGCTGACCCGGCGACCGGGCCTTTGGGGCATAATCGAAACCTTCCCCGGCAACCCCATTGGCATTGCCTGACGATGATCAAGAAAATCCCCGTCGCCCAGTTGCAGCCCGGCATGTTCATCCATGACCTCAATTGCAGCTGGATGGACCACAATTTCCTGCGCAACAGCTTTGCCGTGCACGACGAGGCCACGGCCCGGAAGGTCCAGGCCAGCGGGGTGCGGGAGCTGTATATCGACACCAGCCGGGGCCTCGATGTGGCCGATGCCCCGACCCGGGAAGAGGCCACCCGGGAAGTGCAGCAGCGGCTGGATGCCATCGCCCAGAACAAGCAGCCGCCGCACCAGGCCGTGTCCCTGGTGGAGGAGCTGCAGCGGGCGAAAAAGCTCCACGGCGAGGCCAACCGCATCGTCAAGGACATGCTGGGGGACATCCGCCTGGGCCAGCAGATCGAGATGGAAAAGATCGAGCCCCTGGTGGAGAACATCGTCGATTCCATCTTCCGCCACCAAGATGGCCTGATTCCCCTGGCCCGGCTGAAGACCCACGACCAATACACCTTCATGCATTCGGTATCGGTGTGCGCCCTGATGGTGGCCTTTGCCCGGGGGCTCAAGCTGCCCCGGGACATCATCAAGGACATCGCCGTCGGCGCCCTGCTCCACGACGTGGGCAAGGCCAAGGTCTCCGATGCGATCCTGAACAAGCCGGCCAAGCTCACCGACGCCGAGTTCGACAAGATGAAGAGCCACGTGGTGCAGAGCAAGATCATCCTGCACAACACCCCGGGGGTGAGCGCCATCGCCCTGGACGTGGCGGCCCAGCACCACGAGCGCTACGACGGTAGCGGCTACCCGAACAAGCTCAAGGGCGACCAGATCAGCCTCTACGGCCAGATGGGGGCGATCGTCGATGTGTACGACGCCATCACCTCCAACCGGGTGTACCACCAGGGCATGCCCCCTACCGAGGCCCTGCGCAAGCTGCTGGAATGGAGCAAGTTCCACTTCAACCCGGAACTGGTGCAGGCCTTCATCCGCACCATCGGCATCTACCCCACCGGCTCCCTGGTGCGCCTGGAAAGCAGCCGTCTCGGCGTGGTCCTGGAACAGCACATGGAAAAGCTGCTGCAGCCCCGGGTCAAGGTGTTCTACCACGCCGCGAAGCAGTATTATCTGCACCCCGAGGAGGTGGACCTGAGCAAGTCCCAGGACCGCATCGTCGCCCACGAAACCCCCGAGCCCTGGGGCATCGACATGGCGCTCTGGCTGCCCGCCTGAGTCGCCCCGTCGCCGCATCCGAGGCTTTCTCACCGTATCGTCCGCCATGTCCCGACGCTCTCCTGCCCTGCCCTGCCTCCCCTGTCTGTTGCTGACCCTGCTCATCCTGGCCTCCGCCCCGCTCCGGGCCGAAACCTGGGCGCCCATCGACGATGTGGAAAAAGCCGCGATGCAGGAGCGCATCAAGACGCTGCAGGAGAGCGGCAGCGCCCAGCGGGAGGCGGCGGCCGCCAAGTTCGCGCGGGAGGAGCTGGCCTGCTGGAAGAAGGTGCTGGTGACGGCCTGTATCGATGAGGCGAAGAAGGCCAAGGTGGCCGCCATCGAAGAGGCGCGCAAGCCCGAGGCCGAGGCCCGGGCCCTGCAGAAGGAACTGAACAACCGGGTCCTCGCCACCCGGGAAGCCAAGCGCCGGGACGAGGCGCCGAAGCGGGAAGAGGACCAGCGGCAGCAGGCCGAGCGCTACCATGCCGAGCAGGCCCAGGCGGCGGCCAACCGGGCGGCCAACCAGCAGAATCTGTCCCAGGAAATGGTCAAGGGTCGGGCCCAGGCGGCCCGGGATGCGCAGGAGCGGCGCAAGCGCATGGCCGAGAAGGCAGCCTCGCGGAACAAGGATGCCGCCGCTGCCGCCCAGCGCGCCGCCCAGAGCGGCAACGCCGAGGACGAAGTGAAGCAGCGGGTGACCGAGCGGGAGCAGCGGGTGGCGGAAAAAACGGCGGAGCGGGAAGCCAAGGAAAAGCGCCGGGCCGAAGCCAAGGCCGCCTACGAGGCGGAGCAGAAGGAGCGGGCCGGCAAGCCCTGAGCCTTCCAGGCCGGCCCCTGCCCGCCGCGCCAAGCAAAAGGCCGCCCTCGGGCGGCCTTATTCATTTTCGGGCGACGCTCGTTCGGCCGTGCCCCGCCCTATTTCTCCAGCACGTAACTACCCGGCGCCGCGGCGACGACGGGGTAGCCCCGCTTCGGCGCCCCCAGGCCGGGCGGCTTGCCGGGCTTGGCGGAGCGGGCGGCCAGCCATTGGGCCCAGGCCGGCCACCAGGAGCCTTCGTAGCGGGGGGCGCTGGCCTGCCAGTCGTCGGGCGGTACGTAGTTGGCCCCGGCCGGGCGTTCCAGCAGCTGGTAGTGGCGCCGTGGCCGCCCCGGTTCGCTGACGATGCCGGCATTGTGGCCGCCGCTGGTCAGGACGAAGGTGATCTCGGTCGGCGTCAGGTAGTGCAGCTTATAGACGGAGCGCCAGGGGGCCACGTGGTCGGTGACGGTGGCGACGCAGAACACCGGGGTGTCGATGTCGGTCAGTACCACCGGCTTGTCGCGCACCGGGTAGCGACCCTCCGACAGGTCGTCGTCGAGGAACAGGCGGCGCAGGTACTGGGCGTGCATGTGGGCCGGCATGCGCGTGGTGTCGGCGTTCCAGGCCATCAGGTCATTGACCGGGGCGCGTTCGCCCATCAGGTATTCATTGACCATGCGCGACCAGAGCAGGTCGTAGGAGCGCAGCAGCTGGAAGGC
>DATEZY010000231.1:0-3872 GCA_035255085.1 Azospira sp.
GCGCAGGTCGCGGATGTCGTGGATGGACTCGCCCTTGGCCAGGCGGTGGGCCAGATCCACCAGGGCCCGCTCGGCGTTGCCGAAAATCAGCAGGTCGGCCTTGGAGTCGGGCAGCACGGAGCGCCGCACCTTGTCGCTCCAGTAGTCGTAATGGGCGATGCGGCGCAGTGAAGCCTCGATGGAGCCGACGATGATGGGAGTGCCGGGATAGGCCTCCCGGGCCCGCTGGGCATAGACGGTCACCGCCCGGTCCGGGCGCTTGTTGGGTTCAGCGTTGGGGGTGTAGGCATCGTCGGAGCGGATCTTCCGGTCCGAGGTGTAGCGGTTCACCATGGAATCCATGTTCCCGGCGGTGATGCCGTAGAACAGGTTGGGCTTGCCCAGGCGCTTGAAGGCCTCCGCCGAATGCCAGTCCGGCTGGCTGATGATGCCGACGCGGAAGCCCTGGGCCTCCAGCAGGCGGCCAATCAGGGCCATGCCGAAGCTGGGGTGGTCGATGTAGGCATCGCCGGTGACCAGGATGACGTCACAGGAATCCCAGCCCAGCTTGTCCATCTCCTCCCGGGACATGGGCAGGAAAGGCGCGGTACCGAAGCGCTGGGCCCAGTATTTGCGGTAGGAGGTAAGAGGCTTGGGAGATGCTTCCATGGTGTTCCAAAAGACAAGGGCTGGCCCTTAGTCCAGCCCCGTCGTCGAGGGTTCCCGGTAGTTTGGGAAAGTTTAGCGTCCGGCCACGGCCAGGGAAACGGTGTGCTCCCGGGTGGCATGGAACTGGATGCTCGGGTAGCGCTCCTGGGTCAGGTCCAGGTTCACCCGGGTCGGCGCCAGGTAGGCCAGACTGCCCGAGGCGTCGGTGGACAGGTTGCCGCTGTTCTCCCGCTCGAAGCGGTTGAAGTCCTCCGCCTTGTCGCAGGTCACCCAGCGGGCGCCGTAGAGGGATTTCTGCTCGAGCAGGATTTCCACCCCGTATTCGGCCGCCAGGCGGTGAGCCACCACCTCGAACTGCAGCACCCCCACGGCGCCCAGGATCACTTCATAGCCCGAGAAAGGCTTGAAGACCTGGATCGCCCCCTCTTCACCCAATTGCTCAAGACCCTTCTGGAACTGCTTGATCTTGGAAGGATTCTTCGGGCGGGCGGAGCGGAACATTTCCGGCGCGAAATAGGGAATGCCGGTGAAGTGCAGGTTCTCGCCCTCGGTGAAGGAATCGCCGATTTCGATGCTGCCGTGGTTGAACATACCGATGATGTCGCCCGGGTAGGCGTCGTCAATGGTGGCGCGGCGCTGGGAGAGGAAGGCCACCACCTGGGTCGCCCGGATTTCCTTGCCGGTACGCACCTGCCACAGCTTCATGCCCCGCTCGAAACGGCCGGAACAGACGCGCAGGAAGGCCACCCGGTCCCGGTGGGCCGGGTCCATGTTGGCCTGGATCTTGAAGATGAAGCCGGAGAACTTGCCCTCTTCCGGCGCCACGGCCCGCTCGGCGGATTCCCGGGGCTTGGGCGGGGGCGCATTGGCCACCAGGGCGTCGAGAATTTCCCGCACACCGAAGTTATTGATGGCGGAGCCGAAGAACACCGGGGTCAGCTTGCCCGAGAGGAAAGGCTCGGCCTCGAACTGGTGGGCCGCCTCCAGGAGCTCCAGGTCTTCCTTGAGCTTGGCGATTTCCATGGAGAAAGCAGCCAGGGACGGGTGATCCAGGCCCTTCACCACTTCCGCATCCTTGCCTTCGCCGGGGGTGAACAGGGCCACGGAATCGCTGGCCAGGTGATACACCCCGCGGAAGGTCTTGCCCATGCCGATGGGCCAGGTCACCGGCGCGCACTGGATCTTCAGCACCGACTCCACCTCATCCAGCAGCTCGAAGGGGTCCCGCACTTCCCGGTCCAGCTTGTTGATGAAGGTGAGAATGGGCGTGTCGCGCATGCGGCACACGTCCAGCAGCTTGATGGTCTGGGGCTCCACGCCCTTGGCCCCGTCGATCACCATGAGGGCCGAGTCCACGGCCGACAGCACCCGGTAGGTATCTTCCGAGAAGTCCTGGTGGCCCGGGGTGTCGAGCAGGTTGATGACGCAGTCCCGGTAGTCGAACTGCATCACCGAGCTGGCCACGGAAATGCCGCGCTGCTTCTCGATCTCCATCCAGTCGGAGGTGGCATGGCGGCCGCTCTTCCTGGCCTTCACCGTGCCGGCCGCCTGAATGGCGCCGCCGAACAGCAGCAGCTTTTCGGTCAGGGTGGTCTTACCCGCATCCGGGTGGGAAATAATGGCAAAGGTCCGCCGCCGCTGGGCTTCCGCGGCAATGGCCTGGAGTTCTGCGCTCATGGGAGAAAAACTTTCAGGGGAATTCAGGGGGCTGTGAGGCAAAATCCCGACAGCTCAAGGGGCGGGATTGTACCACCCTCCCCTGCCTGGGCAGGAGGCAGAGCATCGGGGACTCCGAGGAGTCGAGCGTTAGTACAACGGCCAAAATCGACCCACACCCGCCGTACGGCTCTCAAGGGCTCCAACGGCAGGTAATTGAGTCGACTAGTCGCTCAGTTCGATCATCCATAGGCAGCACATCGGCCTTAGCTGCCGGTGGCCTTCCCAACAAAAAATGGCCGGTTCTGACTCCAGACCGGCGATTTGTATTTTGAGTGAGATCGCTACCTGGCTACGCCGGCTTCGTGCCCAGTGCGGTCATGCGAAACTTCAGAAGCAGACAATCAGGAGCGTTACGTTCGGGAGACACGAACCGTCAAGCTTGAGACTCGTCCTCAGTCGGTGGAATTTTCGACCACGACACCCTCGCATATGCTCCGTCGCCCTTTGATAGACGCTTGCGTTTAATAAAGCGCCCCTCAAACTCAAACTGCCCACTGATTTTGATTACTAATAGCCTATTGAAATTTCCAGCGCGTTTAACTTGTACTTGCTCCCCATCTTTTTCAGGAGAGATGGTCTTTATTTCAACAAAATCGTTTCCAAGCTTGCCATCTGAACCTTTGGTGTGGGGTTTGTGACGCTTAATGCCATATCTGACTTCAGCATATAACTCTCCTAGCTCGCCCCAAATTTGCAGATAGCGACCTGTAAGTTCGTGGTAGGACCTTGCGTTATGGACCAAGCGCTCGAAAATCAGAGCCAGCTCAGGGTCCCCCTTTGGGCAAGATGCCGAGAATTCATCGTCGTCCTCGTAATCAGGCCCCCACTCCCACGGGTTATATCCGCAAGCGGCGGCATCAGCTATCTGCTCAGAGCTGTACCCAGCATGGTGCATATCGTGCAGAAAGTCCCAGTCGCTCATATATGTCCTTTTCGAAGCCAAAAAGGCGAATACGCATCTATTTATACGGCATTTTATCAAGCCTTATGTCTGCTTTGCAGTTATGTGCAAGACGTCTGCTACTGGACGTAACCAGCCAGCTACAACGTAGCTACTCCCCTCACCCTCCCGCCCTTAACGCCTCCAGCGGCGGTGCCGACAATAGTCGGGATACCGCCAGCCACCCCGCCCCTGTAACCAGTAGAGCTGCACCGATGATGGCTGCGGGAAAGACCCAGAAGGCGAACTGGTAGTCCAGGGTGAAGACCTTGGTCGCCAAGACCCAACCGATGGCCTGGCTGCCGACGGCGGCGATGAGGCCCGAAAGGGCGCCGATGGCGGTGAATTCGGCCAACAACATGCCCCGCAGCTGGCGCCGGTGGGCGCCCAGGGCCCGCAGTACCGAGAGTTCGTAGCGCCGCTCGTCGTGGGAGGCGGCTAGCGCCCCGTAGAGCACGATCAGGCCGGCGGCCAGGGTGAATAGGAAAATGAACTGCACCGCCCGGGCCACCTGGTCCAGCACCGACTGCAGCTGGCGCAGGATGGCCGCCACGTCCACCACGGT
>DATEZY010000232.1:0-3182 GCA_035255085.1 Azospira sp.
AAGTGGCGGGAGAGCAGGGCAAAGCCCATGAGCAGGCAGAGCAGGTTGGCCAGGGTGACGAACTCGTGGCCCAGGTGGCCGGCGAAACCGGCGAAGCCCACCCCGGTCTTGAAGCCGGCGAAGAAGATCTTGTACAGGCTGATGCTGGTCAGCCCGGCCAGGCCCACATACAGGGTGTGGTTATGGAACAGGGCCACCCCGAGCAGGGTCAGGGCGAAGAGGATGAAGTCCAGCGGAACGCCGGCCACGGCAATAGGGCCAGCGGCCCAGGCGCCAAGAGGAAAGGTCAGACCGGCGGCCAGCAGGGTCATGGGACCGAGGCCCGGACGGAAAGAGGTTGCCCCCATGGGTTGCTCCTGATTTTTAGGGGCCGGATTTTATCACCCAGCCTCTATCCCTTTCCCTGGGGAATATACGTAGGGTTCTAGGCTGCCGGCCGCGGCCACAGCCTGGACATTGCCATACCTGATTTCGCCATGCCCGACTGTGCCGGGGCAGTAGGTGCTTTTATCTGTGTTTTTATACAGTAGAATTGGGGCTGGACCATCCTCGGTTTCTGGACCCCGTACCCTCCGACGCCCCATGCCCTCCTCCGTCTCCCCGGCTCCCCGTCGCATCGCCCATCTGGACATGGACGCCTTCTTCGCCTCGGTCGAACTGCAGCATTACCCGGAACTACGGGGCCAGCCGGTGGTGGTGGGCGGCCGCAGCGTCCACCAGCCGGTCCTCCAGGCCGACGGCAACCGGCGCTTCGCCCGCCTGCGGGACTACGTGGGCCGCGGCGTGGTCACCACCTCCACCTACGAAGCCCGGGCCCTCGGCGTCTTCTCCGCCATGGGCCTGATGAAGTCGGCCCGCCTGGCTCCCGACGCCATTCTCCTGCCTGCCAACTTCGACGCCTACCGGGACTACTCCCGCCGCTTCAAGGCCGCCGTGCGCGCCATCGCCCCCCTCATCGAAGACCGGGGCATCGACGAAATCTACATCGACCTTACGGATCACCCGGAAGACAGCCTCACCCTGGCCCGGCGCCTCAAGCAGGCGGTGCTGGAAGCCACCGGACTCACCTGCTCCATCGGCATCACCCCTAACAAACTCCTGGCCAAGATCTGCTCCGACCTGGACAAGCCCGACGGCATCACCCTGCTGGGCATGGACGAAGTGCCCAGCCGCATCTGGCCCCTGGCGGCGAAGAAGATCAACGGCATCGGCCCCAAGGCCAATGAGCGGCTGGAAAAACTGGGCATCCACAGCATCGGCGACCTGGCCGCCGCCGCTCCCGAACTGCTGCTGACCCACTTCGGCCGCAGCACCGGCGCCTGGCTGCACCGGGTCGCCCACGGCATCGACGACCGCCCCCTGAGTACCCAGCGGGACCCCAAGTCCATCAGCCGGGAAAGCACCTTCGAGCGGGACCTGCACGCCAAGCAGGACCGGGCCGAACTCTCGGCCCTCTTCACCCACCTCTGTCAGCGCGTCGCCGACGACCTGCAACGCCAGGGCTACCTCGCCCGCACCATCGGCATCAAGCTGCGCTACGCCGACTTCCAGAGCGTAACCCGGGACCTCACCCTGAACGAGCCCACCGCCGACGCCCAGGCCATCCGCAAGGCCGCGGGGGAATGCCTGAAACGGGTGCCCCTGGAGCAGCGCCTGCGGTTGTTGGGGGTGCGGGCGAGTGCACTGCAGGTCCAGTCAGAAGGTCTGGCGACCACTGCTGCGGTGCAGGCGGAATTGCCGCTGTAGAAGGCTAAGGATTGCCGGAAGAATTCATTCTGGAAGGCAGTTGCCGGCCAGGAGCGGTCATCGACTGTTTTTTGTCATAGCAGACATTGAAGAGCAGAATTATGCTAAAGAACTATTCGCCACTCTTCACTATTTTGGGTAGTCATGACCTTCAAGGCAAAAACTTCGAAAGATTTTTTCAACAAGGATCACTTGAGGCTTTTATCCTGCTTGGCGCTCGCCTTCAATGCGGGCTCCAGCGTGGCTTCCGGACTGGAGCCTGGTGAGTACATCAATAGGCAAGCGCCGTGGCACACATTGACCGTGAAGCATCAGCCTGATGGCAGCACGAGCTTCTCTATCGCTTCTATGGCGCCTGGCCGGTATGCGTGCTACGTGGCAGGTAAGCTTTTGGGTAATCGTGCGATCGTCCCCCCTGTCGATGTCGAAGTCACCAATGAACCCTGTAATGTCTCCTTCATTCCTAGACCTAATGGGATTGATATAACGTCCAATGACAATGACAGTGGTTCATGCTCGTCGTTCTGTGCCTACATTTCCAGATTCGATGGACTCTATTCGAAACTACGGCAGGACTGCTGGCCGAGCGAGGTTGCATTTACGCGCACGCGATTCAGAAAGCTCTACGCTGAGAAAGCCTACAAGCAGGCGTTGCATACGCTACAACCGTTACTTCGCAATTGCGAGGCTGACATGTGGTTTGACGACGTGACGTGGGTGCGTAACGACCTGGCCATGACCTACTACCATCTTGGTGACATCCAATCATGCAGGAAAGTCTTGGCCTCCCTCGAAAGCGATGCAAGAACCTGGGAGGGTATCGACGAGGCGGAACTTGTAGGCGATAAGTACCGTCTCTTGCCGATGATGAAAGCTACCCTGTTCAACCTTAAGCTTTGCGGCGCCAACAGCCGCTAATCTTAAGGTTGTTGGTTGTTGAGTGTCCGCTTCGATTCTCAGCCAATGGACCGCTCCGGGCACATAGCCGACTGACCTTCAAACGCTCAATAACCGCCCCCTACCACCGCCGCTTCCGCGCCTCGTCCAGAAACGCCTGGAGCAGCGGTTCGCAATCCAGTAGTCCCTCGCCGCCTTGGGCATGGAATTCCGGGTGCCATTGCACCCCCAGGACGAAGCCCTTGCCGGTCCAGCGCAGGGCTTCCACCAGGCCGTCGGCGGCGCTGGCTTCCACCGTCAGGTCCTTGCCCAAGGCCTTCACCGCCTGGTGGTGGATGGAGATCACCCGCCCCTCCGTCTGTTCCGGGAACAGCTTGGCCAGCAGGCCGCCTTCGGTAAATTGCACCGGGTGGCTGTGGTGGTCGTACTCCGGCGCCTCGTGGGCCTGGGCGCCGGGGATGAGGCTCGGAATGTCCTGGTGCAGGCTGCCGCCCAGGGCCACGTTGATCAGTTGCAGGCCGCGGCAGATGCCGAACACC
>DATEZY010000233.1:0-13841 GCA_035255085.1 Azospira sp.
GCCGCCGTCGGCAACAAATTCCGCGATGCCGGCGTGCGCATGCCGCCGGAACCCATGCTGGCCGTGGCTTCCGACGGCCAGGTGACGGTGGTGACCGACCACCCGGACCAGCAGCAGATCGAACGCCTCTTCGCCAATGACGCCGGTTTGCAGCAGCAATTCACCCGCATCGCCGCTACCGCCACCCAGGTCCAGGCGGCAGACAACTACAAGAGCTACAGCGCCGAATACCAGGCCCTAAGCGGCCAGCCGGCGGCCCAGAAGGCCCTGGCGGAGCAGCAGGCGAGCCGCGCCGGCGGCCTGCGCTTTCATCTCGTACTTACCCCCCACGGCCCCGAATACTTCTTCCCCGGCAGCGTCGCTGCCAAGGCATAAAACCCTGCCGGGCGGGAAAATTTTTCCGCCCATTTTTGTGGCAGCGTAAGCGCTTCCCTGTGCTTGCAGGCCTTGCCGTCTCCCACCCACACCCCGCCCACAGGGTTATCCACAGGAATTGTGGATGACTGCCGCCAGTTTTTCCCTCGTTCCCTTGCCCGTCCCCGCCTCAGGTAGGTGACACAACCGCCGTCCAGCGTGATTTCGCCCCGGGAGGGCGGCGCTACCGCTGCCTTCTATTAATAGCTATTGGCTATCGCAAATATGAAAACAATCAATTAGAGCGATTTTTCCGAGGCGCCTAAGATTCACTCCATCGCAGCCCCCAACCCCAACGCTGCTGATTTCAACCTAAGGAGATAAACGATGAGCGCTTCCCTGATCAACACCGAAATCCAGCCTTTCAAGACCAACGCCTTCCATAACGGCAAGTTCATCACCGTTTCCGATGCCGATCTGAAGGGCAAGTGGTCCGTGCTGATTTTCATGCCCGCCGCCTTCACCTTCAACTGCCCCACCGAAATTGAAGACGCCGCCGACAACTACGCCGAATTCCAGAAGGCCGGTGCCGAGGTCTACATCGTGACCACCGACACCCACTTCTCCCACAAGGTGTGGCACGAAACCTCCCCCGCCGTGGGCAAGGCCAAGTTCCCCCTGGTGGGCGACCCCACCCACCAGCTGACCAATGCCTTCGGCGTGCATATCCCCGAAGAAGGCCTGGCCCTGCGCGGCACCTTCATCATCAACCCCGAAGGCGTGATCAAGACCCAGGAGATCCATTCCAACGAGATCGCCCGGGACGTCTCCGAAACCCTGCGCAAGCTGAAGGCTGCCCAATACACCGCCGCCAACCCCGGCCAGGTGTGCCCCGCCAAGTGGAAGGAAGGCGCCAAGACCCTGGCTCCCTCCATCGACCTGGTCGGCAAGATCTAAGCCGCAGACTGCTGTGTAGCAACTTCCCCCGGGCTTGCGCCCGGGGGCGGGTGAAGTTTTGCCCGGATTCCAGCGGCAAGGCGCCTGCCCTTATCTCCAACCCCAGACACCTTCCCACTGCAATCCAGACTTTTAGGGAGAACACCATGCTCGACACCAACATCAAGACCCAGCTCAAGGCTTACCTTGAAAAACTCGTCCAGCCCATCGAACTGGTGGCCTCCCTGGACGATTCCACCACCGCCCAGGAAATGCGCAGCCTGCTGCTCGACATCGCCGAGCTCTCCGACAAGGTGAGCCTGCGGGAAGATGGCAGCGCCAGCCGCCGCCCCTCCTTCGGCATCGCCCAGGCCGGCCAGAACCCCCGCATCCACTTCGCCGGCATCCCCATGGGCCACGAATTCACCTCCCTGGTGCTGGCCCTGCTGCAGAGCGGCGGCCACCCGCCCAAGATCGAGGCGGACGTCATCGAGCAGATCAAGGGCCTGGAAGGCAAGTTCAGCTTCGAGACCTTCATCTCCCTCACCTGCCACAACTGCCCGGACGTGGTGCAGGCCCTCAACACCATGGCCGTGCTCAACCCCAATGTGGAAGCGGTGATGATCGACGGCGGCCTGTTCCAGCAGGAAGTGGAAGCGCGCCAGATCATGGGCGTGCCCGCCATCTACCTCAACGGCGAAGCGTTCGGCTCCGGCCGCATGGAACTGGGCGAGATCCTGGCCAAGGTGGATACGGGCGCCGCCGCCCGGGATGCGGCCAAGCTCTCCGACAAGGAAGTGTTCGACGTGCTGGTGGTGGGCGGCGGCCCGGCCGGCTCCGCGGCCGCCATCTACGCTGCCCGCAAGGGCATCCGCACCGGCGTGGTGGCCGAGCGTTTCGGCGGCCAGGTGCTGGATACCCTGGGCATCGAGAACTTCATCTCGGTGAAGGAAACCGAAGGCCCCAAGCTGGCCATGGCCCTGGAGCAGCACGTCCGTGACTACGACGTGGATATCATGAACCTGCAACGGGCCACCGCCCTGAAACCCGCCGCCAACGGCCAGCCCGCCGAAGTCACCCTGGCCAATGGCGCGGTGTTGAAGAGCAAGAGCGTGATCCTTTCCACTGGTGCCCGCTGGCGTGAAATGGGCGTGCCCGGCGAAGCCGAATACCGCACCAAGGGCGTTGCCTACTGCCCCCACTGCGACGGCCCCCTGTTCAAGGGCAAGCGCGTCGCCGTGATCGGCGGCGGCAACTCCGGCGTGGAAGCCGCCATTGACCTGGCCGGCATCGTCACCCACGTCACCTTGCTGGAATTCGGCGCCGAACTGCGGGCTGATGCCGTGTTGCAGAAGAAGCTCTACAGCCTGGCCAACGTCACGGTGATTACCGAAGCCCAGACCACGGAAGTGACGGGCGACGGCCAGAAGGTGAACGGCCTGCTCTACCAGGAGCGGGCCAGCGGCGAGAAGCGCAAGGTGGCGCTGGAAGGCATCTTCGTGCAGATCGGCCTCCTGCCCAACACCGATTGGCTCAGGGGTTCCGTGGAGCTTTCCAGCCGGGGCGAGATCGTCATCAACGCCAAGGGCGAGACCTCCGCTCCAGGCGTCTTCGCCGCCGGCGACTGCACCACGGTGCCCTACAAGCAGATCATCATCGCCATGGGCGAGGGCGCCAAGGCCAGCCTGGCGGCCTTCGACCACCTGATCCGTACCTCGGTGACGGCGTAAGTTTTTCTCCTGCGGTAAGCAAAAAGCCCGTCCTGGGATGCCAGGGCGGGCTTTTTGTTGCTGTGGGTGGATGCGTACGACATAAACAGCCGGATTCGGGTTATACGTGCAGAATGTAGCTGCGACCTCGCGCAATTTTGGAGAATGCTGATGGCCCACTCTGACCCGGTTTATGTCATCGATTTTCGGGACACGTTGAACTGCAAACGAATTGAATACGCAAGGCCGGGCGAAGATCTCGATATTCTTGTACGTCTGGAGAGACCAGCCAATTCGCCGAGTGTGCGAGCCAAGGGAAGGCGAAGCGTCGACGGGTCATCGTTCGAGGTCACCGTGCTCACCGAGCGCGGTCCTGAAACTCACTCGTGGACGTGGGAGTTCCTCCAAGACGCCTTGCGCATATACGCGGTACGTCCGGGTAAAGCTGAGTGAGAAGCAGGTATGACATGTCAGTCAACACGGATGTACCTACGGCAGGCGTTTGTCAGTCTATGGTCGGCCGGTTACTTCTACTTTATGCATATGGATGGCGCGAGTGACTATGACTCAAAGTGACTACATTGCACTTTTAGCTGTAACTGTTGCCCTGCTTGCCGCACTCTACGCGCGGTGGGCGGCGAACGAGGCAAAAAGGGCTAACGACATTTCTCTCCATGTCCACAAAGTAGAAATTTACGAGGAAGTCTTAGCGTTTTCTGATTGTTTTCGAGGCCTGCTTACCGTTCCCAGTACCGAGAGGCTGGAGACCTTTCGAAAAAAAGCGGTACAACGAGCGGAAATCTATCTTTCGAAGGAGGTTCACCTTGAACTTCAAAAAATCTACAAACACTGTAGTGAAAGCGAAATGTGGTTGTCCATCACTGAAAACGAGGACCGCAAAACCCCCAATGTCCCGAACGAACTTGAGATTAGAACTGCATACAAATCTGTTTTGAACCAACTCTATCCGGTCATTCAAAGCATCAAGAATGAGGCAAAAATTACCCATGCATAACACTGTGGTCGAGTCGCAGCTTCCCCGCTGGCACGCCGTGCTGGCCTAGTTGAATTGCTTGCAGGGGGGGCTGCTCCTTAGGCAAGCGGCGTGGAGGCGAGCAATGCTTCAAAGTCGGCGACAGGCACCGGCCGGCTGAACAGGTAGCCCTGGAAGGCATGGCAGCGCAGCTCTTTCAGGTAGTCCATCTGGTCTACGGTTTCCACGCCTTCCGCGATCACGGCCAGGCCCATGCTTTCCGCCAGCGATACCACCATGCGGGCGATGGCGGCGTCGTTGGGGTCCACCAGGATGTCCCGGACAAAGCCCTGGTCGATCTTCAACTGGTCCAGGGGCAATTGCTTGAGGTAGGCCAGGGACGAATAGCCGGTGCCGAAATCATCCAGGGAGAAGCTGATGCCGACGTTCTTGAGGGCAGCCATCTTGCGGGTGACGCTATCGACGTTTTGCACCAGCAGGCTTTCCGTGAGCTCGATCTTGAGCCGTTCCGGCGGGGCGCCGGTGCGCCTCACCACGGTCAGTACCTGATCGACGAAGTCGTCCTGGTGGAACTGGGTGGCGCTGACGTTCACGGCGATGGAAAGGGATTGCAGCCCGGGGCATTGGGCCCAGTCGGCCAGTTGCCGGCAGGCGGTATCCAGCACCCAATTGCCGATGGGGATGATGAGCTTGGTCTCTTCGGCGATGGGGATGAACTCGAAGGGGGAGACCATGCCCCGTTCCGGGTGTTGCCAGCGGATCAGGGCTTCCGCCCCGATCAACTGGCCTTCCAGGTTGACCTGGGCCTGGTAGTAGAGGACGAACTGCTTTTGCTCCAGGGCGCGGCGCAGGTCGGCTTCCAGGGCGGCGCGGCGGGTGACCAGTTCCTGCATCTCCGGATCGAAGAAGCGCAGGGTGTTGCGTCCTTCGGACTTGGCCCGGTACATGGCCAGATCGGCACGCCGCAACAGGTCTTCGAAATGCTCCTGATGGTCGATGAAGAGGGTGGCGCCGATGCTGGCGGAATTGTGGAAATCTGCCCCGAGCAGGGAGTAGGTCTGGTTGAGGACCGTCAGGATCTTTTCGCCGACCACCTTGGTCAGGGCTGCCGATTCGCTAATGTCGCTACTCAGTTCCTCCAGCATTACCACGAACTCGTCGCCTCCTAGCCTGGCCACCGTATCGCCTTCGCGCACGCAGGTCACCAGGCGTTGTGCCACCTGCTGCAGCAGGATGTCGCCGGTGTCGTGGCCCCGGGTATCGTTCAGCGCCTTGAAGTTGTCGAGATCGATGAACAGCAGGGCGCCATAGCGGCGGTCCCGGCTGCCCGAGGCCAGAGCCTGCTTCAGGCGGTCCAGCAGCAGGCGTCGATTGGGCAGATGGGTGAGGGGGTCGTAGAACGCCAGGTTGCGGATTTCATCCTCGGCTGCCTTGCGGGCGGTCATGTCGGAGAACATGCCCACGTAGTGGGTGGTTTCCCCGTCGGCGTTGACCACGGCGGTGACGGTCAGCCACTCGGGGAAGATCTCGCCGCTCTTGCGCCGGTTCCAGATTTCACCGGCCCAGGTGCCGGTCTGCTTCACCGCCAGCCACATATCTCGGTAGAAATCGGGCGCATGGTAGCCGGAGCGGAGCAGTCGTGGCGTCTGCCCGGTGGCCTCCTCCGGTGAATAGCCGGTGATCTGGGTAAAGGCGGCGTTGACCCGCAGGATGACGCCATCCGGATCGGTGACGAGAATGCCTTGCTGGGAATCGAAGGTGACCGCGGCAATACGCAAGTCCCGCTCGGCCTGATGGCGGAAGGTCATGTCGCTGAACATGGCCAGTAATTGATCGCCCGCCCAGGAGGCCATCAACAGCACCTGGTGTTTGCTGCCGTCCTTGGCGGTGACTTCAACTTCCATGGGATCCAGGGGCGCCTTGGTGGCCATGGTCGCCGCCAGCTTGGCCTCCCATTCGTCCACGACCTTCCGGCGGTAGCCGGTGTCGGGGTAGGCCTTCTCCATCCAGTCGGCAATCGTGGGAATCTCTTCCAGCCGGTAGCCGAACAGGGCCTCGAATTTGGGATTGACGTACTCGAGGCGTCCTTCCTTGCTGGCCCAGGCGATCGCCACTTGGGAGCGATTGAGAATGGCCTGCTGCTTTTCCAGGGTGCTCTGCAGCTGGATTTCCGTCAGCCGTTGCTCGGCGATCTTCTGTTCCAGCTGCTGGGTGAAGGATTCGAGCTTGTCGGTCATGGTGTTGAAAGCATGGCCGAGGTCGCTGAATTCATCGTGACCGTCGATGGCCACCCGGGCCGCCAGGTTGCCGCCGGTAATGGATGCGGCGCCGGCATGGAGGGCATAGAGGCGCTGGCGCAGCAAATGGCCGAGTTGCCAGCTCACCGCCAGGACCAGGCTGGCCACCCCCAGGGCAAACATGATGACGGCCAGCATCAGGTTGCGATAGGCGCGTTCGGACTGGCTTTGGGAAATTTCCTGGAGTCTGGCAATTTCGTTACGAATCAGGACGTGCTTGAGCAGCAGCTGGCTCGACAGGCGCTTGTCCAATTCCTCGTAAACTCCGGCGTCGCCATGGGGGGCAGCGTGCATCGACGCCACATTGGCCGTGATGCGGCGATAGATGGCGGTGCTCTCCTCGGTTTCGCGCTGAATGCGGCCCAGGATTTCGTCGAACTCCTGGCCGTGGACCTGCTGGCTGGCCTGGACGATCAGCTGCATCCCCAGGGCGAGTCGGTTGTCCCATTGCTGTTTCTGCCGCTCCTCGTGGTAGAGGAAGTACTGGTCGCGCAGGGCGATGCGCTCCAGCAGATTGACCCGAATTTCGTCGGCGATGTGGAAATTCCGCTTGGCGGCATCGAACTGGGAAACAGCCCAGAGCAGGACGATGCCGAGGACGCCGAGGGCGACCAGGGTGATGGAGGAGATGACCCTCAGTCGGGTGATGATGCGCATGGGCTAACCCTTACCGGACGATACGAACCGCATCCGGCTTGACGGCCCGGAGACTCTCCGTATGGATGTAATCCAGGTAATTAGGCATCGGCGCCTGCTCTACCAGGTGTTGCTTCATGGCCCAACGGGTCTCGTCCTCCAGGGTGATCACCAGGGTCTGGTCGAGATTGAGTTGGTAGTTGAAGGCGTCCCAGACCGTCTGGATCAGGGCGGGATCGGTCTTGGTGGCGGCGTGGAGAATGGACTGGGCCTCTTCCCGGTGTTCCTTTACGAACTTCTCCGCCTTGAGCAAGGCGCGCAGAAAACTGCGGACCACTTCCGGATGCTTTTGCACGAACTCCTGCTGGACCGCCACATTGAAGGTTTCGGTATAGATTTCCTTATCCAGGAAAACCCGTCCCTGGTTTCCAAGCAGGTTGGTGATTTCCGCCAGGGGATAGTTCCAGGTGGATACCGCATCCACCTCCTTATCGGCCACCGCCTTCAGCATTTCTTCCGGCTTCAGGGGAATGGTCCGAATATCCGCACGCCGTAAGCCCGCCACGGTGAGGAAGGAATCGAGGAAGAAGTCGGAGGTAGTGCCCGGCGTGTAGCCGATGCGCTTGCCCCGCAGGTCGCCCATTTTCTCGATGCCGGCCTCGCGGCGCGCGACGATGCCGTTATTCACCGAGCTGGCTTCGATGTTGGCGATGACGAAAATCTTTTCGCCCTTGAGGATGCTGAACATGACGGGCGTCTCGGCCACGGTGGCGAAGTCGCTCTTATGCTCCAGCAGGGTCTGCAAGGAAGCCTTGCCGAAGGTATGAATGGAAGGCTGGACCTCCAGTCCCTCTTCCGCGAAATAGCCCTTGGCCACCGCCACATGGATCAAGGTGCTCTGGGGTTGCACGGTATAAGCGACGTTGATCTTGAACGGGTTTTCCCGGGACGGCATGCCGGCGCCGGCGCTACTGTCCGGCGTCGATTTGCCGCAACCAGCGATGGTCAGCAGCAGGACACATAGGCAAGCGCACAGGCAAGCGCGTTGTTGGGCTAGGTTGATTCGCGGCATGGCAAGGATGTGCTCGGGCTGGGATCGAGGTGTGATCAAAACTCAGGGGGAAAGGTTTTGCCAGGCATCTTGCCATAAGCCTTTTATGCCGAGAGGGAATAATGTTGGCATTGCCGGCGCCCTGCCGCCCAGGCCAGGCCAATGCCTGAGCGGTGCGCCAGGGGCTAGTTCCCCCCGTCTGCCTGGTTCAGTTCCGCCAACTGTCTGCGCAGGGCCTGCAGTTCCCGCCGGTAGGCCTCGGCGTCGCCATAGTCGGCGAAACCCGCATAGTAGGGGTGGGCGTGGAGAATCCGGCGGGCGTGCTTGATCGGGCACCAGTATTGTTCGGTACGGGCCACCACCTCCTTGAGGTAGGAGGCAAGGCCATTGCCGTAGGAGCAATAGGCGCAATTGAGCTTTTCCAGGGCGTTCAGGTAGGCCAGGTGGGTGCGGTCGAAAATCAGGTAGTCCCGCCGGCGGACCCGGGGAATGCCATAGAGGGGGAAGCAGACGAACTGGTACAGGGTCACCGCCAGGTCCACCGCCAGCAGGGGAAAGAAAACGGCGTAGATCAGGGGGGCGGTGAGGATGTGGCGCCATTCGGCGTGGTGCAGGTAGTTGAACAGCCCCAGCTTGAAGCGGCGCTGCTGTTCCAGCACCTCCCGGTCGAAGCGGATGCGCCTGTTCTGGAAGTCGGCGTGGAGTTCGGCCCGGCGCCGCTGGATTTCCTGTTCGATTTCCTCTTCCGCCAGGCGGATGCGGACGAACAGTTCTTCTATTTTCGGGTTCATGATCGTCCCCTTGCTGGGCTGCTATTCCCATGGGCCTTCCGCCAGCCATTGAGTTCCCCGGAGCGGAGGGACTTCCAGCAGTATGCGCCTGCCGGGTCTGTGGGGGGCTGCAGGCGGGGGCTACTGGAAGCGGCAAACTTTCCCGCCACCATTGACTCCGGTCAATGAATCCCCCGGGGGGCGGTGGGATGCTTTCCCCATGCCGGTCCATCGGCCCTGCCTCGGGATTCTTGCCATGCCGCTACGCCTGAAGTCGCTGTTCGCCATTGCCGCCGCCCTGCTCGGGCTGCTGGGCCTGGGGGCGGTGCCGGCTGAGGCGGCGGAAGCTACTACCTCGCCGGTGGCCGCGGTGGACGGATTGAGCCTGCGCGTGGAAGGCGATGACTGGGGCGCCGTCAGCAAGCAGGACATCGAGGCGGTGCTCTACTCCGTGGCCCAGGTCCTGATGCCCGTGCCGACCAAGAAGGAGGGTTACCGCATCGTCGTCGCCCACGATGACCGCTTTCCAGTGGTCCTCTACGACCGGGGGGCGGCGGGGGAATACCGGGTGATGCTCCATGCCCGGGACGCCAACTGGCACCTCTACGTTTATGAATTCGCCCACGAGTTCTGCCACGTCATCTCCAACTACGGCGCCCAGGGGGATGAAGGCCAGCGGCACAACCAGTGGTTCGAGGAATCCCTGTGCGAAACCGCCTCCCTGTTTGCCCTGCGCACCCTGGCCGATAGTTGGCAGGCTGCGCCGCCGGCGCCCCACCTGGCTGGTGGCAGTGTGCAATTGCGCTGGTTTTACGATCTGCTGATGGCGGAGGAGCATCGCCACCCCAAAGGGGAAGGCATGGCCGCCTGGCTCCAGGGCAGCGAGGATGAATTGCGCCAGAACCCATACCAGCGCCGAAAGAACGAATTGGTGGCGATGGGCCTGTTGCCGTTGTTCGGCAGCGAGCGGGCCAATTGGCAGGCGCTCAACTACCTGAATCTGGATCCGGCCGATCGGGATTGCAGCCTCGACGATTACCTGGAGCACTGGTACCGCAATGCCCCGGCCGAGCAGAAGCCCCTGGTGGCCGGGGTACGCCAGCTGCTGCTGGCGAATGGGCCGGCGCCGCAGAAGCTGGCGGCCAATCCCTAAGTCGTTAAACCGCGCCGGTGCTCATCCGTCGCGGCTGACTATCCGTTGCGAACTCTTCTCATCGACGCCTGTCGACTGACAGTAGGCGTTCATGCTGTGCCAGCATGGCCTGTCGAACGGGATCAAGGAAATAGATTGCCGGCCACAGGTCCGGTAGGGAAGGTGTTTTCTGTTTTGCGCGCTCGACGGCGTCCATCCCTGGACGACGCAGGGGGCCTGCGCGGCCCGGGCTGTTTCGCCGGGTCGTTCTGAGGATGCAGAACGAAGGAGAAACACCATGACCCAATCTCGGAAGATGCAATGCGCGCTGCTTGCTGCTGCCATTGGCGGGCTATTCACCGTGGGCTCGGCCCAGGCCTTTGAGATGCTCGGCAACAAGATCGATGACCCGATGCCGGGAAACCGGGCGCCGTCGTTTGACGCCAGCAAGTATGACCGTATCGAGTTCCTGACCAATACGGCCTGGACTCCCAAAGCCGGCGCGGAAGGTCCGGTACGTACCGAAACCATGGCCGGAGCACCGCAGCAGTATCAACGTTATGAAATCCTGGGTAACGTCTTCTGGTTCCCGAAGATGCCCCAATGACGCCTGCCGCCAGGGCCGGCAAGCAGCGGCAATAACCCGGCCCGTGCGCGAGGGCGGCGCGATGTAGCAGCGATGATGGCTTGAACTGACCCGATGGCAGGCGCCGCCGGGTCAGTTCTACGTGAGGGGCTGGACCCATGCGCGTTCCGGAAGCTTCCCCCGCAATTTCCATGGAACTGGTCGCTAGTCTGGGCCAGGTGCCCCTGTTGCGCGACCTGCCCCTTTCCACCTTGCGGGACATCTCCCTGTCCACCCGCAAGCTGCAGATCGACAAGGGCCAGTTCGTCTTCCACGACGGGCGGCGGCCACTGGCGTTCTTCTATGTCCTGAGCGGGCAGATCAAGCTGGGCATCGCCAGCGATGAGGGGGAAGAGAAAATCATCGAAATCTATTCCCCGGGGGAGGCTTTCGGCCTGGCGGAAATTTTCAGCACCCTGGGCCACGATTCCTTTGCCCAGGCCACCATGCGGACGGCGCTGCTGCAGATCGGCAAGGCAGAATTCATTCAGGCCGTGGAGCGGGAGCCTCTGCTTTGTCGGCGGATCGTGACCTGGCTGGCCGACCATGCCTCCACCCTGGAGCGGGACGTCGCCACCTACTGCATCCACTCGGCGCGGCGCCGGGTACTCGACTTTCTCCTGCGCCTGGCCGGCGACAGCGCCCATTCCGGCAGCAGGACCATCGTTACCCTGGACACGCGCAAGCGCCTCATCGCCGCCCGCCTCAGCCTGACGCCGGAAACCTTCTCCCGGGCCCTGCGGGACCTGGCGGAAGCCGGCCTGATCACGGTGCGGGGCCGGCATGTCACCCTGGAGGAAAGCCTGATGGCCCGGCATGCCAGCACGGCCCAGGAGGCGCCGCGAGGCGATGCATCCCCATCCCCGCACCGTCGCCACAGCGATGGTGCAGTGGCGCCGATCGGTCCCGACCGGCCCATCGGCTCCCGTTCCTGGATTTGAGGCCACCCTGCTGCGGCCCCCCCAGCGGGGGCGGTCTGCCTAAAACGGTGCTGAGCAGGAAAGGCTCAGGCGCTGCCCGTTTTCCGGGTGGGCGAAGGCCAGGCTCTGGGCGTGCAGCAGCAGGCGGTCGGCCTGGTCCCGGATGGCCGGGGGAGCATAGAGGGCATCGCCGAGAATGGGGTGGCCCAGGGACATGAGATGCACCCGCAGCTGGTGGGTGCGGCCCGTTTCCGGTTCCAGCTCCACCCAGGTGGTATTCCGGGCCGGGTCATGGCCGACGACCCGGTAGCGGGTGAGGGAGGGCTTGCCGCTGAGCAGATCCACCTTTTGCCGGGGCCGGTTCGGCCAGTCGGCCAGCAGGGGCAGCTTGATTTCGCCGCGCTCCGGTTCCAGCCGGCCATGGGCCACTGCCACATAGCGCTTTTCCACCCGCCGCTCCTGGAACAGCAGGCTCAGGCGCCGGTGCATCTCAGGTCCCCGGGCGAGCAGCACCAGGCCCGAGGTTTCCATGTCCAGGCGATGCACGATCAGGGCGTCCGGGTAGTCGGCCTGGACCCGGGAGATCAGGCAATCCGCCTTGTCCGGCCCCCGCCCGGGCACCGACAGCAGGCCGCTCGGCTTGTCCACCACGAGCAAGGCCCCGTCGATGTGCAGGTAGTGCAGCGGGATCAGGGGCGGGGCGATATAGGCGGTGGTCATGCTCGGTTGGCAAGGGTGGACCATGGCCGAATATGGCCGAAGGGGCGCCATTGTCGCGCCGATGCCGGGCCGGGGCAATTGGCCGCCACGCCGGGGCCTGCCCACGGCCACCTTTAAAATCGCCGCTCCCGGACCTAGACTGGATTCATGACAGACGGGAGGGGCGGATCATGCGGCGGATACTGTGGGTTGCTTGTCTGGTGCTGGCCTGGGGGCCGGGGGGAGTGTGGGCCGATCTGGATGCGGGGCAGCAGGCCCTGGGGCGCAGCGACTACGCCACGGCCTTGAAGGAGTTGCAGCCCCTGGCGGAGCGGGGCAACAGCGAAGCCCAATTCACCCTGGGGCGCATGTATTCCTACGGCTGGGGCGTCAAGAAGGATGAACTGGAGGCTGCTCGCTGGTACCGGGAGGCGGCCAGCCGCGGCCACGCCAAGGCCCGCCGGCTGTTGATCAACCTGTGCGAACTGGGCGTCGGGGCGGAGCAGAGCCGCCCGGATGCGGAAAAGTGGAAGCGCCTCGAGCCGGTAGCCATCGTCCGGGAGGGCCGTTCCCTGTGCTTCAAGGCCGCCGAGCCGCTGGAAGCGGTCCTGGTGAAGCAGCCGGATGACCTGGTGTCGCGCTACCGCCTCCTCGGTTACTACTATTTCAACGGCGCCGATGAAATAGGCGTGGCCAAGACGGTGGAAGCCCGCCGCCGCCATATCCTGTGGCTGATCCAGAACCACCCGGACCTGGAGGTGGTGGCTTACCCCGAAGCCAGCCTGGCCTTGGCCGACAGCGTTCTGGCCGATCCCCAGGGCTACGCTGAAGGCAGCCGCCTGTGGCTGGAGCAGGTCGGCAAGCCCGGGGCCAAGGAGGCGGTCTTCTATCACGGGGCGACCTATCACCAGCTTGGCGACAAGGCCAAGGCCGAGCAGATCCTGCTCCAGGGCCGCCAGGCCTTTCCAGCCTTGGCGCCGGCCTTCGACGGCCAGCTGGGCTATGTCTATGCCATGGCGGTGCTGGGGGTGTCCCGGCTCAACCACACGGGCCTGCCGGTGGCGGCCAGCCCGGAAGAACGGACAGGACCCTTTGCCGTCCGGGCGCGCAAGGCCCTGGAAACCTCCAACAGCCCGGAACTGGTGGGCACGGCGGGCAAGATCCTTGGCCAGTACGGCACCATCATGATGGCTTTCGGTCTGTCCCAGGACGGCGAAATGAAGCTGGCGGAAAGGCTGCTCACCCGGGCCGACCAGCTTCAGCCCGGCAATCCCTATTGGGCCGATGCCCTGGGGGACCAGCTGCTGCTGAAGGCCAAGCGGGGCGGGGCGGCGGAGGCCGGCTTGCGCAAACGGGCCCTGGGCTACCTGGAAAAAAGCCTGGCCGCCACCTCCGATCCCGACTGGCGCCGAGGCCGCCTGCGGGAGGTGGCCAAGCTGGCCTTCCAGGTGGGGGACTACCCCCGGGCGGAAAAATACGCCAAGGAGTTGCTGGGCCAGGCCCAAGCCCACCCGGGCGACGAGAAGTTTGGCGCTGCCGTGCACGACGCCAATGTGGTCCTCGGCCGGCTGGACCTGAAGCGCAAGGCCGTGGCCGAGGCCAAGGAACATCTGCTGGCGGCAGGCCGTAGCGTGGGCGGCGATACCCTGTCCTCCTTCGGGCCCAACATGAGCCTGGCCAAGGACCTGCTGGACTACGGCGAAAAACCGGCGGTGATC
>DATEZY010000234.1:0-28583 GCA_035255085.1 Azospira sp.
GCGATGTTGCCCTTGCTGGTGGGCAGGCGCACCGTGGATTGGCGCGGGCATTCGGGTCCGGTGGCCTGTTCCACGCCGCGCAGCAGGTAACCGACGATGCGCTCCCAGGCCGACTGCAGGGAATAGGCTTCCACGTCGGCCACCCGGTGGTGCAGGCGGCGGGAGAGGCCGCCGATCATCTTGCGACACAGGCTCGGGTCCAGGTCCATCTCCTGGAATACCACCGCCTTGGAAATGTGCAGCAGGTTGGAGGTGGCCAGGGCCTGGGCGTAGAGCACGTAGGGCTTTTCGGTGAACATCACCGCTTCGCCGAAGCTCTCGCCCGGGTGGATCAGGTCCACCACCTTTTCGTTGCCCTGGGGCGAGTTGAAGGCCAGCTTTATCTGGCCCGAGAGCAGCAGGTGGAAGCCCTTGCAGGGGTCGCCCTTGTGAAAGAGGATTTCGCCCCGGGCCACTTCCACTTCCCGTACTCCCCGCCCCAGGCGTTCCAGCTCCTCCCTGCCCAGGCTGTTGAACAGCGGCATCTGGTGCAGCAGGTCGGTGATGCGGGCATCGGCTGGCGGAAAGCTGTGACAGTCAGCGTGGCAGGCGGCGGTGCTGGCGGCATGGGACATGGCGGGCGTTTCCAGGGGAAGGTTGGAGTGTCGGGTTGTCGGCGTGTCGGATAGGCGGCGGTTCGATATTTCAGCGGGTCAGTTGGGCGTAGAGCAGGGGCAGGCGTTGGGGCAGTTCTTCCGGCCGGCGGATCACCGCGTAGCCGGCGGGGCCGAACAGGTGGGGCAGGTAGGATTCCCCCTCCCGGTCGATGGTGACGCAGAAGGGCTGCAGCCCCCGCTTGCGCGCCTCGATGATGGCCATGCGGGTGTCCTCGATGCCGTAGCGGCCGTCGTAGAGGTCCAGGTCGTTGGGCTTGCCGTCGGAGAGGATGAGCAGCACCCGGCGGCTGGCCGCCTGCTGCTCCAGCTGCTTGCTGGCGTGGCGGATGGCGGCGCCGAGGCGGGTGTAGTAGCCGGGCTTGATCGCCAGCACCCGGCCCCGGGCGGCGGCATCGAATTTCTGGCCGAAGTCTTTCAGGCGGGAGAAGCGAACCTGGCTGCGTTTCAAGGAGGAAAAACCGCACAGGGCGAAGCGGTCGCCGGTGGCGGCCAGGGCCTCGCCGAAGAGCAGCAGGGTGTCCCGCACCACGTCCACCACCCGGGCCTCGTTGCTCACCCAGGCATCGGTGGATAGGGAGAGGTCGGCCAGCACCAGGCAGGCCAGGTCCCGCTCCTGCTGTTCCAGGGAAAGATAGACGTTGTCCGTGGGGTGGCCGCCGCCGGCCCGGTCGGCCTGGGCGCGCACATAGGCATCCACGTCCAGTTCGGCACCGTCGGGCTGGCCCTTGAGCCAGCGCCGGGCTGGCATGAGGGCGGCGAACTGCTGGTGCAGGCGCTTGGCGGTGCGGGCCAGGCGCGGCGGCAGGGGGGCCGGGGTGGCGTCCTTGGGGCTCATTTCCAGCAGGCGCACGTGGTCTTCCAGCAGCACGCCCTTGCGGTAATCCCATTCCGGCAGGGCGATGCCGTCGCCCAGGATTACGTCGTCCTCGGCGGTGGAGGGCAGGTCCAGGTCGAAGCGCACCTTGGAGGCGACCCGTTCCCCATCCTGGGCCAGGGAGAGGTAATCCAGGTCCCGGGCGGCGGCGGTGGGGTCGTGCTCCGGATCCTCATCCGTGGGGCGATTGACCTTGACGAACTCACCCCAGGAAAAGAGGCTTTCGGCGCGAAACATCATGAGCAGGCCGTTCTTTTCCTTTGGCATGTCCACCCGCTCGGCCCGGTGGGCGCTGATTTCCTGCTCTTCGCCCGGGGCCTTGGGTTCGCTGTCCTCAGGGTTGTCCGGCGTGGCCTGGGAGAGGGGGCGTGGTTCGGCCGCGGGGCCGTCGAAGCGGTCCAGCCACAGCAGCACCGGCCGGCTGGCCACCGGTGAGGGGGGCAGGACGGCGACAGTGCCCGGGGCCAGCAGGGCCTGGCGCAAGGCTTCTTCCCGGGGGCGTTCGGCTGCCGGCAGGGAGGACACCAGCAGGCGCTGGGCCAGATGGGCCTGGACCAGGCGCTCGTAGCGTGGCGCCAGGCCGGGCCAGGTGGCGAGGACACGGCGGGCGGCGGCCTGGTTGCGGCTGAAGGCGTCGGGCAAGGCGCGGATTTCGGCCTCGCCGGAGGCGGCGGCCAGGGCGGCGAGCCAGAGGTAGAGGTCCTTGTTCAGTTCCCGTTCCGGGAAGGCGGCGATTTCCGAGGGCAGGCGCAGGGTGGCGGCGTCGAGCCGGGCCGGGGTGTGCTTCTGGTCGCTGCCGGCGATGCGCGCCAGGAGCTTGCGCCGGGCGCCGTGGCTTTCCTCGGTGGCGGGGGCTACGCGCAGCCCGGGGTCGCCGCCGAAGGCGCGGAAGAGGATGCCCAGGGTGCGTTCCATCTCCTTCAGGCGCACCGCCGCTCCCGGGTAGGTATTCCCCGCCGCCCGGGTGATCCAGTTGTGCCAGAGCTTGCCGACGAATTCTTCCATCGTGACTCCCTATTTCCGGTCCACGGCCGAGAATCCGGCCTCGTTCTGTCGTGCTGCCTCGTGGCTGACCCAATGCAGTAAAGGGCCCTTGGGATTGCTGGCCTGGGTGGTGGCGCAGGCGTTGAGGCACTGGCCGCACTGGGTGCAGGTGAACATCATGCGTTTCAGGGTGCGGGGCTTGAGGCGCATGGGGCAGACGGCGTCGCAGGCCGATTGCTGGTCCGGCAGGCAGGTGGCGCATTCGGCGCCCCGGGGCCGGTCGAAGCCGACCACCAGGGCGTCCTTGTTGCCCATCCAGGCCAGGCTCTGGAACATGCCGACGGCGCAGGCGTAGCGGCAGAAGAGGTGGCGGGCGAAGAGGAATTCCATCGACAGCACCGTGGTGGCGGCGGCGATGAAAATGAACTGGTTGCGCGTCAGGGCAGCGTGGAAGAGGTTGCTGTAAATCTCCATGGGGGGCAGCAGGTAGGTGAGGAACACCACCGCCCAGACGAAGGCAAAGCCGATGGCCAGGGGCACGACCGCTAGCCACCAGATGGGGCCGCGCTGGGCCGGGCTGCCGTCGGGCTCCCAGGGGGAGATGGGCTTCTTGTCCCACAGGCTGTGCTTGCCCGTAGCCTTGATCATGATCCGGTTGATGGTCTCCACCACCGAGAAGTGGGGGCACAGCCAGCCGCAGTAGAGGCGGCCCCACTTGTAGGCGACCCAGATGAAGGCGCCGGCGCCGGCGAAGATGGGCAGGAACAGGCGGCTGAGGACGTTGATGGCGGCCTGGCCAGCGCCCATGCGCCCGGCCAGGAATTCGTCCAGGCCCAGATGCCACTCGAAGGTGAGCAGCCAGGCGTGGCCGGCGGTGAGGTCGTAGCGGAAGAGGTCGAAGATCGGCGCCAGGGCGAACAGGATGAAGAAACCCATCTGGAAGGCCAGGCGCTTGCGCTGGGTGGCGCGGCGCTTGGCGGCGGTTTCGCCAGCGGGGAGGATGGGAATGATGGTTCGGGACATGGATCTTTGGGGCTATTGCGCCAGGCGCGGGCCGATCAGGGGAAAACGCCATGGCCGGCCGGCCATGGCCCGGGCCAGGCCGAGCATGCCGCCCATGATGAGGGTGGAGTGGATACAGGTGAAATAGAGGATCACCGCCACCCAGGTCCATTCCCAGTGCAGGCCGCCCAGGACGATCAGGGTGGCGCACACCACTACCAGCAGCAGGCCGCCCCAGAAGCTGACCCAGAAGGTCTGCTCCAGGTGCTGTCGGGCGAGCAGGGGGGCGCTATGGCGGTGCTTGCGCCAGAGCCAGGCCAGGGCGAGAAAGCCCAGGCCCGGGGCGAGCATGAGATTGACCAGGAACAGGGACTCGGCGGCGATGGCCAGGGGCGTGCCGGCGTTGTCCGAGGTGACCGCAGGCTTGGGCTTGTTTGGCTCGGTCATGGCGTGCTCCGGCCCGGACGGCCCCAGAGACGGAGTGGGCTACGCCGGGCAATGTGGAGGTGGAGGTACGCCATGGCCGCTATCCGCTATCCGTTGTGCGCTCTTCGCCTCATCGGCCGAAGGTGGCCTTGACGATTTCCAGCAGGGCCTCCGCCGTTTCCTCGTCGTCGGTAAGGCTCTCGACGATGGCGGCGCGACAGGCGGTGACGGGTTCCATGCCGGCCTTCACCAGGGTGGCGGCGTAGACCAGCAGGCGGGTGCTGGCGGCTTCTTCCAGGTCCTGGTCCTTCAGGGTGCGCAGGGCGTGGGCGATGGACACCAGGCGTTTGGCCAGGTCGGCGTCGATGCCGGTTTCACCGCGCAGGATGGCCTCTTCCCGGGCGCTGTCGGGAAAGTCGAAGCGCAGGGAGACGAAACGCTGGCGGGTGGAAGGTTTCATGCCCTTCAACAGATTCTGGTAGCCCGGGTTGTAGGACACCACCAGCATGAAGGAGGGCGGCGCAGAGAGAATCTCGCCGGTGCGGTCGATGGGCAGGATGCGCCGGTCGTCGGCCAGGGGGTGGAGCACCACGGTGGTGTCCTTGCGTGCTTCCACCACCTCGTCCAGGTAGCAGATGCCGCCTTCCCGCACGGCCCGGGTGAGGGGGCCGTCGCACCACACGGTCTGGCCGTCGCCGATGAGGTGGCGGCCCACCAGGTCGGCGGCGGTGAGGTCGTCGTGGCAGGCCACGGTGTATAGGGGCAGGCCCAGGCGCGCCGCCATGTGGGCGACGAAGCGGGTCTTGCCGCAGCCGGTGGGGCCCTTGATCAGGAGAGGCAGCCGGTTCTTCCAGGCGTGCTCGAAGATCGCCGTCTCGTCGGCAACGGGCTCGTAGTAGGGCAGGGAGGGAGCCTCGGCGAGGTTCATGGGGTCATTCCTTTCCAGTAGGCAAGTCCGATCAGAGTGCATACCAGCACCAGCCAGCCTTCGGCCAGCAGGCGCCAGAGCAGGGGGGCGTGCTTGAGGCCCATGAAGTCCAGGGCGATGGCGCGGCCCTTGAGGAAGGCGATGGCGAACAGTACCCCGGCCACCTTCGGGCCGGCGGCGCCCTGTTCGCCCAGGGTCCAGGTGGCGATGGTGGCGACGATGAGCAGCAGCCAGATGATGGTGGCGCGGCGGGGCGAGGTGGCGTGCGCCAGAGCCTCAGCGCTGGCGGGATCTGCAGTGGCAGTAGGAGCAGTGATGTTCATGGCAACCTCAGCGCAGGACATAGACGAGGGGGAAGAGGATGATCCAGACCAGATCCACCATGTGCCAGTAAGACGCGCCGGATTCCAGACCGTTCAGGTTTTCCGGTCCGTAGGCGCCCTGGCGGGCTTTGAACCAGAGGGCGGCCAGGATCACCATGCCCAGGATCACGTGCATGAAGTGGAAGAAGGTGAGGGACAGGTAGAACATGTAGAAGGGGCTGGTGGACAGGTTGATGCCGGCCCCCAGCTTGTCGGCGTATTCGGTGATCTTGACCGCCACGAAGCCGCCGCCGCAGATGAAGGCGCCGGCCAGCCAGGGCGCCACCTTTTTCCGGAGGCCGGCCTGGGCTGCCTGGACGCCGCGCACCACGAAATAGCTGGCGGTGAGGAGCAGCACCGTATTGAGGGCGCCGGCGTTGCGGTTCAGGGACAGCTGCTCGGCGTCGAACAGGGCTACGTTCTTGGCCCGGGTGAAAGCGTAGGCGGCGAAGAAAACGCAGAAGGCCAGGAGCTCGGCAGCGATGAAAATCCAGATGGCCAGGTCGCCGGGAAGGTGCTTGGCGACGGGGGCTGGGACTTGGCGTTGGGGAGCCGGGGCGGGGAGGACTGTGGCGATTTCCATGGCTGGTTTTCCTGCGAGAGATACAGGCAAGCAGTCTAGATTTGCCTAGGTTGAGAGGCTTTGATACGTGCTAAGAGTGGCCGCAAAAACCTGGAGGGCCTCTGCCTGGAGTGGCGGCCAGGGCCGCTGCAGGACGAAAAAAAACCGGCGGGATCTGGCGATCCGCGCCGGGCTGTCTAAGGAGGTTGGGAGGTGACAAAAATCGGTACATCCTTCCACCGGCCGGAGCCGGCGGAAGGGAGCTGCATCAGGCGGCCTTCTGTTCGCCCTTGACGAAGAAGCTGATGATGTAGATCACGAGGCCGAGCAGGAAGAACAGGCCGGTGATTTCACGCATCCAGTAGAACAGGGAAATCTTGTCCTGAACGACCATGAAGGGCAGCGGCGTGTCGGAGACCCGTTGCAGCCACACTTGCAGGATGCCGGCGGCGGTGAGGAACAGGGTGATGAAGACGATGGAGATCGTCATCAGCCAGAAGCTCCACATTTCCAGGATCTGGGACTTGCTGCTGTTGGCAGCGCGGCCGCGCAGGATCGGCATGGTGTAGCTGATCATGGTCAGCACCACCATCACGTAGGCACCGTAGAAGGCCATGTGACCGTGGGCAGCCGTGATCTGGGTGCCGTGGGTGTAGAAGTTCACCGGAGCCAGGGTATGCAGGAAGCCCCACACGCCTGCGCCGAGGAAGGACATCACACCGGTGCCCAGGGCCCACAGGGTGGCGGCCTTGTTCGGGTGCTCGCGGCGGCGACGGTTCACCATGTTGAAGGCGAACACGGTCATGGCGAAGAAGGGAATCGGCTCCAGGGCGGAGAACACGGAACCCCACCATTCCCAGTATTCCGGTGCACCAATCCAGTAGTAGTGGTGGCCGGTACCGAGGATGCCGGTGACCAGGGTCAGGGTGATGATGACGTACAGCCACTTCTCGATCACTTCCCGGTCAACACCGGTCACCTTGATCAGGACGAAGGCCAGCAGGGAGCCAAGGATCAGTTCCCAGACGCCTTCCACCCAGAGGTGAACCACCCACCACCAGTAGAACTTGTCCATCACCAGGTTGGTCGGGTTGTAGAAGGAGAACAGGAAGAACACCGCCAGACCCCACAGGCCGAGTAGCAGGACCAGGGAGATGGAGGTCTTGCGGCCCTTCAGGACGGTCATGGTGATGTTGAACAGGAACGCCAGGGCGACTACCACGATACCCAGTTTGGTGGGCAGGGGTTGCTCCAGGAATTCCCGGCCCATGGTCTCCAGGATGTCGTTGCCCGTGATCTGCGCCAGGGTGGCGTAGGGCACGGCCAGGTAACCGACAATGGTCAGCGCGCCGGCGACGAGGAAGACCCAGAACAGGATCAGGGCTAGTTTTGGACTATACAACTCGGTTTCGGATTCCTCCGGCACCAGGTAGTAGGCCGAGCCCATGAAGCCGAACAGCAGCCAGACGATGAGCAGGTTGGTGTGGACCATACGGGCCACGTTGAAGGGAATGGCGGGGAACAGGAAGTCCCCGACGACGTACTGCAGGCCCATGATCAGGCCGAACAGGATCTGTCCGACGAATAGGCCGATCGCCGCTATGAAATAGGGCTTGGCGACGGCCTGGGATTTAAATTGCATGGCGATGACTCCTAGAATGAGGTCACTGGTTTTTTATGATGTCCGGGAAGCGACAGCGTTAGCCCTCGATATTGGGCGGCCAGTTGTTGGTGTTGATCTCGGAGCTGTACTTCAGGAACTCGACCAGATCGTCCAGTTGCTGCTCGGTCAGGTTGAACTGAGGCATCTGGCGACGGCCCGGGGTGCCGGACGGCTGACCCTTGATCCATGCCTTGATGAACTCGCCACCGCGACGCTTGTAGACATTGCCCAGCTCCGGCGCAAAATACGCGCCTTCGCCCAGCAGCGTGTGGCAGCCGATGCAGTTACGGGTTTCCCAGATTTTCTTACCGTTGGCGACCGCAGGGGTGATAGCTCCCCGGTTGTCACGTTTGGGCAGGGTGGAGTTGGTGTCGAAGGTCAATGCCAAAAACAGCAGGAAGAAAAATACCGTCCCGCCGTAAAAGATATTGCGCGCCATCGACTTGGTGAAAGCGCCGCTCATGCTGCCCTCCTTTCAAATACGGGGTGAGAAATAGTGAGATACGGCAGGCGGAGAGTAGCGATGAGGTGGGTTATGCCTCCATGATGTGTATCAAAAAGCCCGGAATGCCTTGGATTCAGGCGGGGGCAGGGGCGTCATTTGGGGAACGGCAGCCTAGCCCTTAAAATCAGGTCTTACTCCTAGCCTGGCGCCACCCATGTCCGAACGTACCCTCGCCGATCTGATGACCTGGAATATCGTCGAGGTGGAGCGGGGCACCAGCCTCCTGGCCGCCGCTGAGGTCATGGAAACAGCCCGTATCAGTTCACTCCTGGTCATGGAAAGTGGCCGGCCGGCAGGGATCGTCACCGAACGGGACATCCTGCGGGCCCTGGCCGCCGCCATGGGGGGGGAGCAGCCGGTGGAGCGGGTGATGAGTGCCCCGGTGCTGACCGCCGATTCCCGCCTTTCCCTGCACCATGCCTATCACCTGCTGGCCGAGAAGGGCATCCGCCACCTGCTGGTCACCGGCGATGCGGGCCAGCCGGTCGGGGTGGTGAGCGAAAGCGATTTCCGCTTCCACCTGGGCATGGCCTTTTTCCAGCGCCTGCGGGACGTCAGTGCGGTGATGCAGGGCGGCGTGCCCCTGCTGCTGCCGACGGACAGCGTGCGCGAGGCCCTGGCCCTGATGTCGGCCCAGAGCTTGCGCTGCGTCGTCGTGGCCGAAGCCGGCAAGCCCCAGGGCATCGTCACCGAGCGCGATGCCCTGCATCTCTTCCGCCGTGGCCCGGAAGCCCTGGAGCAGCCCCTGGCAGCGGTGATGAGCAGCCCTGTTTCCTGTATTCCCGGCCACTATCCCCTGAACCAGGCGGTGGACCGGATGCAGGCCGAGCACGTGCGCCACCTGGTGGTGGTGGGGGAAGACGGCCGGGTGTCCGGGGTGGTGTCGGAGCACGACATCGTCAGCCAGCTCGAAGGCGAATACCTGGATTACGTGCTCAAGGAAGGGCAGGCCGCCCGGGCCCAGCTCAAGGAAAGCCGCCTGCGCCTGAGCGCGGTGTTCGACCAGACCAGCGAATTCCTCGGCATCCTGGACCTGGATGGCACGCTGCTGGAGGCCAACCAGTCGGCCCTGGACCTGATCGGCCGCAGCCCGGCCGAGGTCGTGGGCCAGCCCTTCTGGGAGACTCCCTGGTGGACCCACGAGCCCCAGTCCCAGCAGCGCCTGCGCCAGGCCATTGCCGCCGTGGCCCGGGGCGGCGAGGCCCAGCGCTTCGAGGTCACCCATACGCGCCGGGACGGCCGGTTGCGCTACGTGGATTTCATCTTGAAGGCGGTGGCGGACGAGCCGGGCCAGCCCCTGCAGCTCCTGGCCGAAGGCCGGGACGTGACCGACCGCAAGCGCGGGGAGGAGCAGCGCCGGGTGGCGGCCAGCGTCTTCCAGAGCAGCCTGGACGGCATTCTCATCACCGACCCCCAGGGCACCATCGTCGATGTCAATGAGGCCTTTTCCGTCCTTACCGGCTACAGCCGGGAGGAGGCCCTGGGCCAGCCGGCCCGCATCCTCAATTCCGGCCACCACGACAAGAGCTATTTCCACACCCTGTTCGGGACGGTGAAGGACAAGGGCTCCTGGCAGGGCGAGATGTGGAACCGCACCAAGGCCGGGGCGGTGACCGCGGTGCTCATGTCCATCAGCGCCGTGCGGGATGAGAGCGGGGCCCTGACCCATTTCGTCGGCGTGTTTTCCGACATCACCCAGCAGAAGGAAAACCAGCGCCGCCTGGAGCGCCTGGCCCATTACGACCCCCTTACCGGCCTGCCCAACCGCACCCAGATGAGCGATCGCCTGCATCTGGCCATGGCCCAGGCCAAGCGCCGGGGCAGCCTGCTGGCGGTGTGCTACCTGGACCTAGACGGCTTCAAGCCGATCAATGACACCCTGGGCCACCATGCCGGCGACCACCTGCTGATGGAAGTAGCCGAGCGCCTGCGCCGCTCCCTGCGCGGCGGCGACACGGCGGCCCGCCTGGGGGGCGACGAATTCGTGCTGCTGCTCAACGATCTCTCCTCCCTGCCGGAACTGGAGCAGGTCCTGCAGCGGCTGCTCAATTTTCTCGCCACCCCCTTTACCGTCATGGAGCAGCAGGTGACCGTCTCCGGCAGCATGGGGGTGACCATCTACCCTGCCGACGACGGGGACCCGGATACCCTGGTGCGCCATGCCGATCAGGCCATGTATGCGGCCAAGCAGGCCGGGCGCAACCGGTTCCAGATTTTCGACATGGAGCAGGACTCCCGGGCCCGCAGCCTGCGGGAGGCCATCCTGGGGGCCCAGAAGGCCCTGGCCGGCGGCCAGTACCGGCTTTACTACCAGCCCAAGGTGAATCTGTGCAGCGGCCTGGTGGTGGGTTTCGAGGCCCTGCTGCGCTGGCAGCACCCGGAACGGGGGCTGCTGCCGCCCGGGGAGTTCCTCGGCGACCTGGATCAGAGCGATGTCATCGTCGATATCGGTGAATGGGTGATCCGGGAGGCCCTGGACCAGTTGCGCCGCTGGCAGGTCCTGGGCTGGAAGTATCCGGTGAGCGTCAATATCGCCGGGCGCCACCTACAGCAGCCGGATTTTCTTGGCCGCCTGCAACGGGCCCTGGCCGCTTTCCCCGAGGTGCCACCCCAGTTGCTGGAGCTGGAAATCCTGGAAACCGCGGCCCTGGAGGACGTGCCCCAGGTGAGTCAGCTGATCGAGTCCTGTCGCCAATTGGGCGTGTATTTCGCCCTGGACGATTTCGGCACCGGCTATTCCTCCCTGGCCTATTTCAAGTCCCTGCCCGCCCGTACCCTGAAGATCGACCAATCCTTCGTGCGCGACATGCTGGTGGATCCGGAGGCCCTGGCCATCGTCGAGGGGGTGGTCGGTCTCACCACCGCCTTCCAGCGAGGGGTGGTGGCCGAGGGTATGGAAACGGTGGAGCACGGGGTCATGCTGCTGCGCCTGGGCTGCGTTCATGCCCAGGGCTATGCCATCGCCCGGCCCATGCCGGCAGAGACGGTGCCGGACTGGGTCGATACCTTCGAGCCCGACCCGCGCTGGGTTGAGGCCTCCACCCAGCAATGGCTACGGGATGACTTCCCCCTGATTGCCGCCGAGGTGGATCACCAGCGCTGGGTGTCCTCCCTGCTGCATTCCCTGGAGACCGGGCTGGTGTATGACGCGCCGGGGGAGGTGCGGGACCACACCCGTTGTCGCTTCGGGCAGTGGTACCTGGGGGCGGGCTGGGCCAGCTATGCCAGCCTGCCCGGTTTCGCCGCCCTGGATGAGCCCCATCGGGCCATCCACCGGACCGCGGGGGAGGCGACGGAATTGCTGCGCCACGGCCAGGCCGAGGCGGCCCGGGCGCTGGTGCCCACCCTGCTGCAACAGCAACAGGTATTGCTCTCTGCCTTGCATCACCTGCAGGATGAGGTGGTCAACCAGCGTGAGGTGCGGGGCCTGGCCTGAGGCTCAAGGGGTGATCCCCGGGGGAGCTAGTATCCCGGGGAACATGCCTCCTGCGCTGGTCCTGCTGGCTTTCTGCTGCCAGCCTACTTAATCGACCAGGGGCTCGGTGCCAGCACTTTTCTTGGCGCCGGGCTTGCGGCCCCGGGCTGCCGGGGGAGTATAGCAGGACAGGCGGCAGCTGAGGCCTTCGATCCGGGTGCCCTCCTTGAACTGGACTGTGTTGCAGCAGATCAGGTCGCCCGAGGATGATAGGTCCGCAACCTGGCTCCGCACTCGGGCCAGGGGCATCTTCAGCGCCGTCGCGATATCGGCGTCGAGGCAGGGGCCATTGGCTTTGAGGAAGTCCAGGATGGGCGACTGAATCAGCTTCGGCATAGAGTAGTCCTCATGATTGCATCAACGAAAAAACCCGGACCGCGGTCCGGGTTCGATTTCCCCCAGGATTCTGGAGGAAAAAGGGGGGCTACGCTTTAAGCAACCTTGGACATCAGCTTGGTCGCAGCGGCGTTGGCGGAAGCCACGTTGGCTTCGATGGTGGCCTTGGCTTGCTTGGCGGAGTCGCTCATCTTGGCGTAGGCGGAGTCGGCTTGCACCAGGGCGGATTTGACAGCGGCCACCACGGCTTCGGAACCGGCCGGAGCGTTCTTCAGGGATTGCTCGATGGCGGCGGAGACGTTCTTCTTCAGTTCGGCGCTCTGGCCTTCGACGATCTGGGTCAGGCCGTTGCTGGATTCGTTGAGGATTTCATAGACGCTGCGGGAGTAGGCCAGGGCCTTCTCGATGGCCGGCTTGGCCAGGGTGCTCTGCAGGGCGATCAGGCCTTGTACGTCCTTGACGGCGAGCAGGGCGCTAGCGTTGTCGGCGCTGTCAGCGAAAAAGGCGCGGGCGGTATTGAGGTTCAGCGCAGCCAGACGCTCGGCGGTTGCCAGGATCGTGTTGGAAATGGTCAGCAGGGAATCGACGGAAGCCTTGTTGGCGGCGGCGAATTGCTCGTTGGTCTTGATCATGGTGAATCTCCTTTAAGCCCTTGGGGCGATTAGCCTAGCGATTGGCCCAGCAACTCACGGATTGATTTGCTGCGGTGCACAATTCAAAGTATATCGGGGTTTTTCTTGGCGTCAACCATTATTTGTTGCGCCGCAGCATGAGGCGTCACGGAAGTTTCCCCACGAGCTTCGAGGCTGGGGCCGCGCTAGTGTCGCCCCCTATTGCCCGGCTTTTGCCCGTCTCCTCGGCCGCCCGGGGCTGGGCGCAAGAGGCTGGGGCAGAAAGCGCGTTAGAATCCGCCCATCGCCCCCGGGCTTTCGCGCGCCTTCCTTGCCATGAAATACCAGATCATTCCCGTCACCCCCTTTGAGCAAAACTGCACCCTGCTGTGGTGCACCGAAACCATGAAGGGGGCGGTGGTGGATCCGGGAGGCGACCTGCCGCGCATCCTGGCGGCGGCAGAAAAACTGGGGGTGACCCTGGAGAAGATTCTCGTCACCCATGGCCATATCGACCATGCTGGTGCCGTGGCCGAAATGGCCGAGGCGTTGCACATCCTTATCGAGGGCCCCCAGGAGGAAGACCTGTTCTGGATTCAGGGCATGCCCCAGCAGTCCAAGATGTTTGGCTTTCCCAATGTGCAAAGCTTTACCCCCGGCCGCTGGCTCCATGGGGGCGACACGGTGCAGGTAGGCAACCTGACCCTGGAGGTGCGCCACTGCCCCGGTCATACCCCTGGCCACGTCGTGTTCTTCCACGCCCCCTCCAAGCTGGCCATCGTCGGCGACGTGCTCTTTGCCGGTTCCATTGGCCGCACCGACTTCCCCAAGGGCGACTATGACACCCTGATCCGCTCCATCAAGGAGCAGCTGTTCACCCTGGGGGATGAGGTGCACTTCATTCCTGGCCATGGCCCCATGTCCACCTTCGGCGAAGAGCGCCGCTTCAATCCCTACGTCGGTGAGCGCTGATGGAGTGTTGCTAAGGGTTGCGTCCCCGGAGCCGCCCACCTACCAGCTGCTGATCCAGGTGGCCGCTGCCATCGACGTCAGCGTGGGGCGCCTCGGGCTTTGTCATTTTCCCGCCGGACGCTACGTCTATACCGGATCGGCCAAGCGCAATATCGGGGCCCGGGTGGCCCGCCACCTCTCCCGGAAGAAGCGCCTGCACTGGCACATCGACTACCTGCTCATGGCCCCGGGCGTCCAGGTCGCCGGTACCCGCCTGTTCGACGAGCCGGAATGCCAGATCAACCGCAATATGCCCGGGGTGGTGCTGGTGCCGGGCTTTGGCAGCACCGACTGCCGCGCCGGCTGCGGCAGCCACCTCAAGTATCTGGGGGCGTAAGGGCTAGCGGAAGGCGCGACCGGCGCGGGATGGTTCCGATGGAGGCGGTGCCCGGCCCGAGTGGTCCATGTTCGCAGGGCACCGGGAAATGCTATCTTTATAGCCATATTTCCTTCCCCAGCCGCTCCGGTAACGGTGGTCGCGGTCCCCTATGGATTTAGGCATCATCCTGTTGTTGATCATCTTGAACGGCGTTTTCGCCATGTCCGAGATTGCCGTGGTTTCTTCGCGCCAGGCCCGTCTGCAGCGCCTGGCGGAGGACGGCAGCCTGGGGGCTGAGGCGGCCCTGAAGCTGCACAACGAACCCACCCGTTTCCTGTCCACCATCCAGGTGGGCATTACCTCCATCGCCATTCTCAGCGGCGCCATCGGCGAAGCGGCCCTGGCCGACCCGGTGACCCTGTGGCTGTCCCAATTCGGCCTGCCCGGGGATTCGGCCCGGATCATTGCCCTGTCCATTACAGTGGTACTGCTGACCTATCTCTCGGTGGTGATCGGCGAACTGGTGCCCAAGCAACTGGCCCTGCTCAGCCCGGAGGGCATCGCCTCCCTGATGGCCCGGCCCATGGGCTGGCTGTCCCGCCTGACGGCGCCCCTGGTGTGGCTCTTTTCCGCCTCCACCGCTGCCATCCTGCGCGTCTTCGGGGCCCGGCCCAGCGACGAGCCGCCGGTGACCGACGACGAGATCAAGGTGCTGATGGGCCAGGGGGCCGAGGCCGGGGTCTTTCACGAGAGCGAGCGTGAAATCGTTTCCAATGTGCTGCGCCTGGATGAGCAGCGGGTGGCGGCCATCATGACGCCGCGCAAGGACATGTACCTGGTGGATCTGGCCGAGCCCGAGCTTGAAGTGCGGCGCCAGGTGGCCGAAAGTCCCTATGCCCGGGTGGTGGTCTGCCGCGACGGCCTGGACAACGTGGTCGGGGTGCTGCAGCGGGGCGACCTGCTGAAGCCGGTGCTGGAAGATGCCCCCTTCGACGTGGAGCGGGTGCTGCGCCCGCCGGTGTACGTGCCCGAAAGCGTGACCACCACCCACCTGCTGGAGTCCCTGCGGCGCAACCGCTCCCAGTTCGCCCTGGTGATCGACGAATACGGCGAGGTCCAGGGCCTGGTAACCCTCAACGACGTGCTGGAGGCCATCGTCGGCGATGTGCCGAGCCAGGATGACGACGGGGAACAGGACGTGGTGGAGCGGGAGGATGGCTCCCTGCTGATGGATGGGGGCTTGGGTGTGGAGCGCCTGAAGGCGGTGCTGGAGCTGAAGGATGCCCTGCCGGGGGAGGAGGAGAACGCCTTCCATACCCTGGGCGGCCTGATGATGCACCAGCTAGGGCGGGTGCCCCTGGAGGCGGATCACTTCGTCCTGGCGGGCTGGCGTTTCGAAGTGGTAGATATGGACAAGAACCGGGTGGACAAGGTGCTGGTCACCCGGGAGGAGACCAGTGCTCCGGAGGAAGCGCCGAGCCTCTGAGCGGGGCGGCGTTCAGGGTTCTAAGGGGGGGCGGGATGCCCCCCTTGCCTAGTGGCCGTTGGTCCGTTCCAGGAGCAGCTGGAATTCTTCGGCCGGCACCGGCGGGCTGAACAGGTAGCCCTGGATTTCATCGCAGCCCGCTTCCTTGAGGAAGCCGAGCTGTTCGTCCGTTTCCACCCCTTCGGCGATGACGCCCAGGCGCAGGTTCTTGGCCATGCTGACGATGGCCCGGGCGATGGCCGAATCGTCGCCGTCGTGGGGAATGCCGCTGACGAAGGAACGGTCGATCTTGAGATAGTCGATGGGGAAGCGCTTGAGGTAGGCCAGGCTGGAGTAGCCGGTGCCGAAATCGTCCAGGGCGAGAGTGATGCCCGCCTCCTGGAACTGCTGCATCATGTCGATCACCTGTTCCGAGTTGTGCATGAGCATGCTCTCGGTGATTTCCAGTTCCAGGTGTTCGCCGGGAAGTTCATGCTGGGCCAGCAGTTCGATCACCCGCTGCGGCAGGCCGGGGCGGAACTGGCGCGGCGACAGGTTGACCGCCACGGTGAGGGCCGGAAAGCCCGTGTCCACCCAGGCCCGGCTCTGGGCGCAGGCAGTGTCGATGACCCAGTCGCCGATGGGGACGATGAGCCCGGTTTCTTCCGCCAGGGGAATGAAGTCGTTCGGCGCCAACAGGCCTAGTTCCGGATGGTGCCAGCGAATCAGGGCCTCGGCGCCGACGATGCGGCCACTGGCCAGGTCCACCTGGGGTTGGTAATAGAGCCGGAACTCGTCCCGATCCAAAGCGCGGCGCAATTTGCCTTCGAGCTTGAGCCGTTCGAAGGTGCGCTGGTTCATTTCATTGGAATAGAAGAGTTGGCCGACGCCATTCTGCTTGGCCCGGTACATGGCGGTATCGGCATTGCGCAGCAGGGTTTCCGCCTCCCGCCCGTCGTCGGGGAAGATGGCGATGCCGATGCTGGCGGTGAGGAGCACCTCGTGGCGGTCCACCTGGTAGGGCTCGGCCAGGGATTCCAACAGCTTGTCGGCGACCAGGGTGGCGTCTTCCCGCCGGTTGATGTCGAACAGGGCCACCACGAATTCATCGCCGCCGAGGCGGGAGACCACGTCTTCCTCGCGCAGGGCAGCCTGCAGGCGGCGCGCCACTTCCTTGAGCAGAGCGTCGGCGGCGGCATGGCCGAAGGAATCGTTGATGTTCTTGAAGCGGTCCAGGTCGATGAACAGGATGGCGCCATGCCCCTGGCTGCGCTGGGCTTCGGCCAGGGCCTGCTCGAGCAGGGAGAATAGCAGGGAGCGGTTGGGCAGGCCGGTGAGGGCGTCGTAGTAGGCCAGGCGGTAGATCTGCCGTTCGGCTTCCTTGCGCTCGGAGATGTCGGAAAAGACCAACAGATAGTGGGTGAGCTGGCCCCGGGCGTTTTTCACCGAACTGATGGAAACCCAGACCGGATAGGTGTCACCGTTCTTGCGCCGGTCCCATAGCTCGCCCTGCCAGGCACCGGCGCTGGCCAGGGTGCCGTAGATTTCGTCGGCCAGGGTCGGGTCGGCCTGGGCGGGGCTGAGCAGGGTCGGGCGCTGGCCCCGCACCTCTTCCTCCCGGTAGCCGCTGATGGTGGTGAAGGCCCGGTTGGCGGAAATGATGGTCTGCTCGGCGTTGGTGATCAACACCGCCTCGCTGTTGTGCTCGAAAATCTTGGCGTGGAGGCGCAGCTTTTCCTCGCTGGCAAGCTGGTCGGTGATATCCACCAGGTAGCCGATGAGGCCATTGGGTGCCCCGACCTCGTCCCGGGAGAGGGAGAGGGAAATGCTGGCCCAGAACAGTTCGCCGGACTTCTTGCGCCGCCGCACCTCGAACTCCCGGCTGCCGTTTTCCAGGAAGGCGTTGTAGAAGAGGTCGTCTTCCTCTTCCAGGGGAGCGCTGCCGTCGTCGGCATAGAGGAACAGGATGTGCCGGCCCAGGGCCTCGTCCGGGGTGTAGCCGAAGAGACGCTCGGCTCCCTTGTTCCAGCCGGTGATGTAGCCGGCCAGGTCCATGGTGATGACCGAGTCATGGATGTTGTCCAGGATCTGGCCCTGTTCCCGCACCTTGGCCTCGGCTTCGCCCAGGTCTTCCTGGCGCCGCTTGAAGTCCAGGCGGGCATGCATGCTGCCGGCCAGCAGGCCAGCCAGGTCGGCGAAGCGGCGCTGATCTTCCTCGCTATAGCCGCCGGCCTTGCCGCCCACGGCGAGAATGCCGAGCAACTGGCCGCCGAAGCGCAGCGGGCAGGAGAGCCGGTCCGGGCTGGCCACCAGGGTGCCGCAGGCCCGGGTATCTTCCAGCAGGCCATGCCATTGCAGGCCGCAGCCCGAGGTCTGGGGGGGGGTCTCGGCGTCGGCCAGAACCAGGCAGCCGTGGGGGCTGTTCATGGCGCTGCAGCACAGGGCCTGCAACTGGGCCAGGGGCAGTTCGCCTTCCTGCAGCAGCAGGGCGTAGCACAACTGGCCGGCGACCTCGAAATCGGTAGCGCCACCCGGAGTCGGAATGAGGGTTTTGCCCAGTTCCGGTGCCATCACCGTCCTTACTCCAGGTTGATCTGGCTGGCCCAGGCGATGGCCTGGACCTGGGCTTGGCCGAAGGCCCCGGGACTGACGCCGAGACGAGTCAGGATCGCCGCGGCGGCAGCCAGGTCGGCAGGGGTGCTCCGTTCCGTCTGCTCGACCAGGGTCAGGGCATCGCCCAGCAGGCCGGCATGGGCGGTGAGGGCGGCTACGACCTCCTCGCTCAAGGGCAGGGCAGCCAGCACGGCCTCCATGGGCATGTGCAGCAGCACGTGCAGCAGGGAGAAGGCGCCGGTCATGTAGGCACAATCGTGGAAATCCGGGTCCGGGCTCTTGCCGGCAGCGGCCTGGGCCATGGCCGTCACCAGTTCCACCAGCCGCCCCCGCAGAGCGGCCTGGGGCATCAGGGGGTTGGGCTGGCTGCTCTGGCTGAACTGGTTGGCGTAGATCAGCAGCTGCAGCCAGCGCTGTAGCTGGCGCCGGCCCAGGAGGGTAATGGCCTGGGAAAAACTGGTGATCTTGGTGTGGGCGCCGACGGACACCGAATTGACCAGGCGCAGGAGGTTGTAGGAAAGCTTGGGCTCCTGCTTGAACAGGTCCTCGATTTCCCGCGTGTCGGCATCCTGGACGATGAGGGAGAGCAGGCGCAGCAGGCGTAGCTTGGTCGGGTCCGCTTCCGTGGGCAGACAGTCCTCGGGCTGGGTGACGAATTCGCTGCTGAGCAGGGAAAAGCCCCGGGCGGCGCACCAGACGAACAGGTCGTGATTGACTACGCCCCGGGCGACCAGCTGAATGCCGTTGTCCCGGGCCCGGTTGAGGGCGACGGGAGAAATGCTGTCCTGGGCGACTTTGGCGTCCACCAGCAGGGCTTTGGCACCGGCAGCGGCCAGGGCCTCCAGGGCAGGACCATCCACCGCTTCGGCGCCGAGGCGGAAGCCCTGTTGCCGCAGTTGCTGCAGGCGCTCGGCCCGGGTCGGGTCAAGCAGCAGGTCGGCGGCCAGGATGAGGATGGCTTTTTCCGCCGGCAGCCGGCGATGCAGGTCGTTCTGGGCCAGCATGTCGGCATCGGCCGGCATCAGCCAGGGCAGGGGGCAGGGATTGCCTTGGGCGTCGTTTTCCGCCATCAGGGCCAGGCTGGTCTCCAGTCCTACTGGGGGTATCTGCTCCAGGGCCGCCCAGGTCTGGTTGATATCCACCAGGGGGCGCAGAAAAGGGTAGGAGAGTGGATTAGCCATGGCGTCGGGAAGGCCTGAAGACAATGGATTGAATAAGTCCGGAAAGGGGCCCGGAAGGGGCCTGAAAGAGCCGGTGCAACGCATTTCCTGGTGTTGCCAGTGGCGCTGTTTATCGTTTTTTGCCAGCCATGCAAATGGTAAAGGGCATGGGGGAAAATTCAAGGCTTTTTGTAAAAAAAGCGTCAAATTCCTGACGACCTTACTTTTTTCACAAAATTGCCACCCTATCCCAGGTCCTCCAGGGTATTCAGGTTGCGAAAGGCTGTGCTTTCGTCAAACAACACCTCCACCCGCCTCCGGCCGGCCTGCCATTCACCTACCCGACGGCCTCCGGTCAGGAGAAAGTCCTCCAGATTCCCGGCCAATTCCCGGCAGCATAGGCAGAACACCGGATGGCTGCGCTCCACCGTGCGGGCTACTGCCAATTCGGCGCCGTCTTCTTCCAGGGCGGCCTTGAGGCGGGCCACCAGGTCCAGGGGAAAGAAGGGCGAGTCGCAAGGCACGGTGGCCACCAGGGGTCGGTCACTGGTGCAGAGAGCCGCGTGGAGCCCGGCCAGGGGACCGGGAAAATCCGGCAGGCGGTCCGGTAGCACCGGGTAGCCGAGGGCGGCGTAGCGCTCCAGGTTGCGGTTGGCATTGATCACCAGGGCCCCCACCTGGGGCGCCAGGCGCATCGCCGCCCGGGCGGCCAGGGTTTCGCCGTCCAGCACCTGCAATCCCTTGTCCGCCCCGCCCATGCGGCGTCCCAGGCCGCCGGCGAGAATGACGCCAAATACCTGGGGATCGGGATGGACCTGCATGCGCTACTCCTGAAGAAAAATGCCATTGTAGCGGCCATCCGCCGGCGGCTTGGCTAGACTGAGAGCCATAGCACAGGGGATAGGGGGCCGCGGTGAAACCGGATTATTGGGAAAGGGCCTGCCGCGACCTGGCGGCCCGGGATGGGGTGATGGCTGAACTGGTGGTCCGTTATGCCGGCTTTTCCCTGGTCTCCCGGGGCGACGCCTTCGCCACCCTGGCGCGCTCCATTGTTGGCCAGCAGATTTCGGTCAAGGCTGCCGATGCGGTGTGGCGCCGCTTCTCCGCTGCCCTGCCGGAAGTGGCGCCGGAAACGGTGCTGGCCGCCGGTACGCCGGGCCTGCAGGGGGTGGGTCTGTCGGTGCGCAAGATCGAATACCTGCTCGACCTGGCTGGCCGCTTTGCCGATGGCCGTTTGCAGCCGAAACGCTGGCATGGCATGGGGGACGCGGCAGTGATGGCCGAGCTGTGCGCGGTGCGTGGCATCGGGGTGTGGACGGCGGAGATGTTCCTCATCTTCACCCTGCTGCGCCCCGATGTCTTCCCGCTGGACGACAAGGGCCTGCAAAAGGCCGTGGCCCGACACTACCGGGGCGGCGCTGCGATGACCCGGGCGGAACTGGCGGCCCAGGGGGAGTGCTGGCGCCCCTGGCGCTCGGTGGCCACCTGGTATCTGTGGCGCAGCCTGGATCCGGTGCCGGTGGAGTATTGAGCCACCGGGTTGAGCCACCGCGTTGATATGGCGGGCCGGCCAGGGCCGAGTGGCGTGAGTCGGCCGCGGGTCGTGGTTCAACCCTCCTGGCGTTCTAGCCAACTCAGCCGTCAAGGCGCTCCAGCCAGTTCTCCAGTTGAGCTACGTGTTCCTCTTCCTCGGCGGCGAACTCGGCCGCCAGGGCGCGGATTTTTTCGTTTTCCGTCTTTTCAGCCACTTGGGCGTAGAAGTCCCGGCCCCGGCATTCGCTCTGCAGGGCCAGGTCCAGGGCGGCATCCACCCCCATCATGCCATCCACGCCGGTCCATCCGGCAAGTTCCGGGCTGCTGCCGCCGGGCCATTCCCACTCCTCCGGCGCCAGCTCCGGCGGATGTCGGAAGCCGGCCCGGGCAGTGGCTTCGGCCAGGTGCTTGCGGGAATAGGCAGCCATGGAGCGGAAAAACTGCTCCACTTCCCGGTTACCCAGGGTCGCCATGGCTTCGGCCAGGTCCTCGAAGCCGGCGGCAGCGTCCGCCTCCAGTCGGATGGCGTGGGCGAGGAAGATGTGGATATCGCGCAATACTTTGTCCATGCCAGCCTCAACCGAACTTGAAGAGGATACCGAAGCCGCCCCGGGGGTAATCCCAGGCCACGTTCTTCGGGGAACAGACGACGCGACAGGTGCCGCATTCCAGGCAGCCGTCGGTGACCACGCCCACCTTGCCATCTTCGATCTTCCAGCAGCCGGCCGGGCAGCACCAGACGCAGGACTGGGTGTCACAGGCAGTGCACGCGGCTTCGTTCTTGATACTGATGTGGGGCCGGCCCGCATCCACCCGGTAGCGGTTCTGGAACAGCTTTTCTTCGACGTTGATATTGGCGTCGAGCAGGTTGGTAGCGCTCATTTGAAGGCCCTCCAGAATTTGTAGGCATCGCCGATGAGGCCCCAGAAGGAGCGCTTCTCCTTGAAGCTTTGCCAGATCTGCTTCTGCTTTTCCCGCTTCGGCTCGCCATCCACGGTCAGCATGGTCTTGGCGGCCTGGCCCAGGAGGGCCGGGTAGGCGGTGAGGAAGTGGGGGTTGGCCAGGAGCGTGTCCGGGGCATCCTTGTACTTCTCTAGGTCCTTCATGACGAAGCTTTCATCCACGGCGGCCTTGTAGGCGGCCAGGTTGGCGCTGCTCATGGGTTTGCCGGCAGTTTTGAGGCTGATGATGGTTTCCGCTGCCAGGCGGCCGGTGGTCATGGCCAGGTTGGAGCCTTCCCGGTGCACCGCATTCACGAAGCCACCGGAGTCGCCGACGATCATCCAGCCGTCGCCGTAGAGCCGGGGGACGCCGTGATAGCCGCCTTCCGGGATCAGGTGGGCGGCGTATTCCTTCATTTCCGCCCCGGCGATCAGGGGCTTGATGGCCGGGTGCTGCTTCAGCCGCTCCAGCAGGGCGTAGGGCGTGATCTGGCGCGTCCGCATGTCGGAGAGGATGCAGCCGATGCCGATGGAGAGGGAATCCTTGTTGGTATAGAGGAACCCGGTGCCGAGCATGCCCTCGGTGATGGCGCCGGCGATCTCGATCACCACCCCCTGGTTGGCCGGTACGTTGAAGCGGGCCTCGATCTGGTCCTTGGGCAGGAACAGGGTTTCCTTCACCGCCAGGGCGGCGTGTTCCGGCAGGATGTCCTTGCGGAAGCCGGCGTTCTGGGCGAGGAGGGAATTGACCCCGTCGGCCAGCACCACCACGTCGGCGAAGATGTCGCCATCCTCACGCTCGGTGCGTACGCCGATGACCTTGCCCGAGTCATCCCGCAGCAGTTCCTTGACCGTGGTTTCGCAGATCAGCAGGGCCCCGGCTTCCTGCACCTTGCCGGAGAACCATTTGTCGAACTTGGCGCGGATGATGGTGTAGCGGCCCGGCTCCTTGCCGAAGTCCTCGTGCCGGTAGTTGGCGCCCAGGTAGGACTGGCCCTCGTCCAGCAGCCACATGCGCTGTTCCACCACCGGCCGTTCCAGGGGGGCGGAAGCGCGGAAGTCGGGAATGATCTTTTCCAGGGCGTGGCCGTAGAGGATGGCGCCCTGGACGTTCTTGGAACCCGGGTATTCGCCCCGCTCCAGTTGCAGCACCGACAGGCCAGCCTTGGCCAGGGTGTAGGCGGCGGCATTGCCGGAAGGACCGGCGCCGACCACGATGGCATCGAATTTTTCGCTCATGCCTGCTGTTCTCCTTGGGCGGCGGCCTCTGGGCTCTGCCGGGGCGCCTGCCTCAATTGTTCAATTTTCTTGGCGAAGGCCTTGTTCAGGGCCGGCAGCAGTTCCAGGGCATTGCCCACCAGGCCGTAGTTGGAGAACTGGAAAATGGGGGCGTTGGCATCGTTGTTGATGGCCACCACCACGTCCGAGCCTTCCATGCCCACCCGGTGCTGCACGGCGCCGGAAATGCCGGCGGCGATGTACAGCTTGGGTCGCACCGTCTTGCCGGACTGGCCCACCTGGCGCTCCGCCGGCGCCCAGCCCGCGTGGATGGCGGCCCGGGAGGCGCCCACTTCGGCGCCCAGGGTGTGGGCCAGTTCATGCACCAGCTGGAAGTTTTCCGGTTTACCCAGGCCCCGGCCGCCGGCGACGATGAAGTCGGCGAAGGCTAGCTGGGGCTTGTCCTGCTGGTTGTCCGGGATGAATTCCAGGACCTTGGTCACCACGGCTTCTTCGGCCATGGCCAGGGGATGCTCGACGATGGCGCCGCTGCGGCTGGCATCGCTCTTGGGGGTGGGCATCACCCGGGGGCGTACCGTGGCCATCTGGGGCCGGGTGTTGAGGTTCACGATGGTGCACATCAGGCTGCCGCCGAAGGTGGGGCGGGAGGAGAGCAGGGTGCGGTTGGCGGCATCGATCTCCAGGCCGGTGCAATCGGCGGTGAGGCCCGTCTCCAGGGTGGTGGCCACGGACCCGGCCAGGTCCCGGCCTTGGGTGGTGGCGCCGAGGAGCAGGATTTCCGGCTTGTAGGTATTCACCAGCTCGGTCAGGCCATGGGTGTAGGGCTGGTTGCGGTAGTCGGCCAGGATCGGGCTGGTCATCAGGTAGCAGCGGTCGGCCCCGTGGGCGAAGGCTTCCTGGCAGAAATGGCGGCCGTCTTCCCCGGGCGGGGCGATGACCACGCCGCACAGTTCGGTGCCCAGGGCGTCTGCCAGCTTGCGTCCCTGGCCCATGAGTTCCCAGGAAACCGGATGGATGACGCCACGCTCGTGCTCGACGAACACCCAGACGCCCCTGTAATCGGCGTACTTGGGATCCAGGCCGCCGCGGCGGCTCTTCTTTACCGGGGCTGCCGCGGGGGCGGCGCTCTTGGCCGTGGTGGCGGTGTTGGCAGTTGCGTCGCTCATGCTGCTTCCTTTCCGGCGCCCAGGGTGTCCAGGTGGTCCAGCAGGCCTTCGGCGAACTGGGGGTGTTGCTCGAACAGGCGGTCCACGAAGGCTTCGGCCATGGCGTCGGCGCTGTCGCCGGCGATCTGCTCCACCTTCACCGCCTTGGGGGCTGGGGCGAACACTTGGTTCACCACCGTCGGCGAGCCCTTCAATCCTACCTTGGTCACGTCCTCGATGCCGGCGTCCATGCGGCTCATCTGGGGCACGGTGTAGCGGGCGGCACGGAACATGGCGGGCATGGAGGCAAAGCGCATGTCGTTGGTGCCTTCGAGCATGGTAATGACGCAGGGCAGGGTGGAGGCCAGCACCTGCACGCCGCCTTCGGCCCGGCGTTCCACCTCGATTTCGCGCTTGTCGCCATCGATGCGGCGGATTTTGGAGACGTAGGTGAGCAGCTGGGCGTGGAGGCGGATGGCCAGGCCCGGACCCACCTGGGCGGTGTCGCCGTCAATGGTCTGCTTGCCGGTGAACACGATATCCACCGGATGCTCCTCGCCGATCTTGCGGATGGCGGCGCCCAGGGCGTAGGAGGTGGCCAGGGTGTCGGCGCCAGCGAAGGACTTGTCGGTGAGCAGGATGGCCGCATCGGCGCCGTAGGAGAGGGCCTTCTTCAGGGCGCCTTCGGCCTGGGGCGGGCCCATGGAGAGCACCGTGACCCGGGCGCCGGTCTGGTCCTTGAGGCGCAGGGCTTCTTCCAGGGCGAACAGGTCATAGGGGTTGATGATGGCGGGCACGCCCTGGCGCATGATGGTGTTGGTCACCGGGTGCACGCGGATCTGGGCGCTGTCCGGCACTTCCTTGATGCAGACGACGATGTGCATGGGGGGGAACTTCCGGGAGAGACTCGAAAGTTCGTAATGTTAGCGTTTCCTAACATTTCTCCGTTTGATTTAAGTCAGTGCCGGGTCCATCGTTCGCCGGTTTTTCCCCGGAAGGGTGTCACGGCCCATTGAAACCGGTATGACCACACCGGAAACGTGGAGAAGAGGCTTTGGAGTAGAATGACCCGAATTGCATTCCGGCCCGAGACGGATGCGGCAGGCCCTTAGACAATAATTCCATGCCGGCTACCACCTATTTATCTGAACTCAGTTCCTCGACACTGCATGCCCTTTTTGCGGCCTGGCAGGCGGCAGGGGTGCGCCAGTGCCTGGTTTTGCTGCCGGAGGCGGAAGCGCCGGCCATCTCCGGGCTCCAGACGGTGTGTCGGGACCTGGACCTGATCCTGGCCGGCGCGGTGTTCCCCGAATTGCTGCAGCCCGGTGGGCCCACCCGCCAGGGGGCGGTGTTGATTCCCCTGGGGAATTGCCCGGCGCCCCTGTTGCTGGAGAATGTTTCCCGTCCCGACGGCGTGGAGGCCGTGGCCCGGCGCCTGGCAGACCACCTGGAAACCCATGTGGCCGAAGACCAGGACGTCACCCTGTTCTGCATTTTCGACGCCCTGGTGCCCAATATCGCCACCCACCTGGATGCCTGGTACCTGGCCCTGGCGGACCGGGTGCATTACCTGGGGGTCAACGCCGGCAGCGAGACCTTCGCCCCCATTCCCTGTCTCTTCGACAACCAGCGCTGCATCGCCGATGGCCTCTTGGTGCAGTTCCTGCCCGGGCATCCCGGCGGTTGCCTGGAGCACCGCTACAGCGTGCCGGATCGGGTCATCACCGCCACCTCCGCCCAGGGCAACCGCATTGTCCAGATCGACTGGCGTCCGGCGCTGGAGGTCTATAGCGAGCTGATGCGCGAGCAATATGGGGTCAGCATCGACCGGGACAATTTCTACAACTACGCCGTGCATTTCCCCTTCGGCATCCTGCGGGCGGATGGGGAGGTGCTGGTGCGCATTCCGGTGGCCCTGGATGAGGCCGGGGGCATCGTCTGCGTCGGCGAAATCCCGCCCAATTCCGTGCTCGCCCTGCTTGATGCCCGGGCCACTTCCGACCAGGCCAGCGCTTCCCTGGTGCGGGATCTGCAGCAACTGATGCCGCCGCCGTTTCCCGATCTGCTGCTCTTCTATTGCGCCGGCCGGCGCATGCACATGGGGCCGGAACGCATGGCCGCTGAGCTGGCGGGGCTGCAGCAGAGTCTTTCGACCAGCCGAATTTTCGGCGCCTTCTCCCTGGGGGAAATCGGTTCCTCCCAGAGCGGCGGCTACCCCCTGTTCCACAACGCCACCCTGGTGGGGATGCCTTGGCTCCTGCACTGAGCGATCAGCAGGCTCTGGCCATTCTCTATGACCTGGCGCTGACCATCGGCAGCGAGGTCAACGTCACCCCGCTGCTCACCAAGACCCTGCAGCGCTTCATGTACCACACCGGCTTTCCCGTAGGGCTGCTGCTGTCGGCGGTGGATCCGGCGGCCGGCGGCCAGGTGTCGGTGCACCTGGACGTGGCTATCGGCGATTACGGTTTCGCCCGCCGCCAGGGCCAGCGTTTCACCCTGCCCGCCGCCCTGGTGACCGGGCCGGCGGCCCTGGAAGAGGCCCCGGAGCTGCTGGCGGGCATCGGCACCCGGCGTCCCCAGCGGGTGTTCCTGCGCCTGCTGGTGCCGGGCTTCGGGGTCATGCTGCTGTTCGGCGCCACCCTGCCCGATACCCACCTGTCCCTGGTGGAACTGTTCGCCCCCATTCTGGCCCGTCTGGGCACCTCCATCACCCTCTGCCAGAACTACGAGCAGGAGGTACAGCAGCGCCTGGAGCGGGTGGCCTATTACGATTCCCTGACCAGCCTGCCCAACAGCATCCTGTTTACCGACTCCCTGCGCCAGGCCGTGGTGCGGGCGAGCAGCAGCAACACCTGGATGGCCCTGGTGCATCTGGATGTGGACGATTTCCGCCGGTTCAACGCGGAACACGGCGAACAGACCGGCAACCGGGTGCTGGTGGCCCTGGGGCAGCGTCTGGCAGCCCAGTTGCATCCGGGGGAGATGGTGGCCCACCTGGCCGGAGACGAATTCGGCCTGCTCTTGCCGGACCTCAAGGGCTGGGACGACGTGGAGGAGCGCATCGTGCGCATCCTCCAGACCAACCGCACGCCCCTGGAACTGGACGGCCAGAGCCTGGATGTCTCCTTTTCCGCCGGCATCGCCGTGCTACCAGCGGACTCCGAGGACGGCGATACCCTGCTGCGCCACGCCCAGATGGCCCTGCACCAGGCCAAGCAGGAGTCCCGCGGGTATTTCCGTCTGTTCGATGCGGAGCAGGATAAGCGCACCCACGCCCGGCGGACCCTGCTCAAGCGCCTGAGCCAGGCCCTGGCAGAAGGGGAGTTGCGGCTCTTTTACCAGCCCAAGGTGAATATGCCCACGGGCCACGTCATCGGCTTCGAGGCCCTGCTGCGCTGGTTCGACCCGGAACGGGGCATGATCCCCCCGGGGGAATTCCTGCCGGGAGTGGAAAGCAGCGATTTCATTATCGACCTGGGCGAGTGGGTGATGCGCCAGGCCCTGGCCCAGGCCGCCGCCTGGCGCGAGGCCGGGCTGGAAACCTGCATCAGCATCAATATCGCCGGCCGCCACCTGCAGTTGCCGGATTTTCCCGACCGGGTGCGGCGCGCCCTGGCCGAGGTGCCGGGAGCCCGGCCTGACAGCCTGGAAATCGAGATTCTGGAATCCTCCACCTTCGAGGATTTCGAGCATGTGCGGGAGGTGATGCGCCTGTGTTCCGGTGTCGGGGTGCGCTTCGCCCTGGACGACTTCGGTACCGGCTATTCCTCCCTGGCCTATCTGCACCAGTTGCCGGCGGCCACCATCAAGATCGACCAGATGTTCGTGCGCCGCCTCTTCCTGCAGCGGGAAGACCCGGCCATCATCCAGGCCATCATCCAGATCGCCCAGGTGTTCGGCCGCCAGGTGGTGGCCGAAGGGGTGGAGGAAATGGAGCACGGTATGCTCCTCTCCTGCCTGGGCTGCCAGCTCGGCCAGGGCTTTGGCATCGGCCGGCCCGTGGCCGCCGAGGCGGTGCTGCCCTGGGTCCACTCCTTCAAGGCGCCGCAGGAATGGCGCCGGGCCCGGCACCTCGCCTGGCATCCGGCCCTCTACGACCTGCTGCGCCTGCGTTACGCCCATCGGCAATGGCGGGAGCAGGTGCAAAGCCTGCTCGCTGGTGATGACTTTGAGTTGGAATTGCCGTCCCCGGATAACTGCGGCATTGCCGACTGGTTCATGATTTCCGGTCCCCAGGGCCAGGCCAGCCTGTTGCGCGAGGGCTTCCGCCTGCTCGGGCGCCTGGCCGGCCTGGCCCGGGAAATCGTGGCCCTGCGCCGGCACGAAGATGCTGCTGCCGCCGCCACGGCCCAGACCGAACTCATGGCCGCGTCGGACGCCCTCCTGGGGGTGATCGACACCCTGGCGGCTCGCCTGTCGCCGCTCCCGGACTAGGCTGCCCGATGCCCCTGACGCCCGTTTTTCCGGGCCTTGGCGGGGGTGGGGCGGGGCCGGGGGCTTTGGGGTAGAATACGCGCCTGCCAAAAAAGACCAAGCCGTAGATGAAGACTACTTTTCTCGATTTCGAACAGCCCATCGCCGAACTGGAAAACAAGATCGAAGAACTGCGTTTCATGCAGGACGATTCGGCCGTCGATATTTCCGAAGAAATTTCCCGCCTGGAGAAAAAGAGCCAGGGCCTGACCAAGGACATCTACGCCAAGCTCAGTCCCTGGCAGACCGCCCAGGTGGCCCGCCATCCCCAGCGCCCGTACACCCTGGATTACATCT
>DATEZY010000235.1:0-44286 GCA_035255085.1 Azospira sp.
GGTGATGATGTTGGCGCCGGCCTTGGCGAAATCCGGAATGATGCGATCCACCGGCTTGACCATGAGGTGCACATCGATGGGCGCCGTGGTGTGGGGACGGATAGCCTCACATACCAGGGGGCCGATGGTCAGGTTGGGGACATAGTGGTTGTCCATCACGTCGAAGTGAATCCAGTCAGCCCCAGCGGCGATAACCGAGCGAACCTCATCCCCCAGTTGGGCGAAATCGGCGGAAAGGAGGCTGGGGGCGATGAGATACATGGCAGGACTCGCGAGAGTGGGTGAGCAAAGCGGGATTTTATCGTGAACCCCGACCACCCTGCCCTTGTCACAGCCATCGTATTGTTGTGCAATGCATTTCCTACCCCCCCTACAGACCCATCATGGCCGAGAGCAAAAAATACGAAATCGCCGTAGTTGCCGTTCCTCAATTCCTGGCGGAACAATCCGAACCGGACAATGGCCGCTACGTCTTCGCCTATACCATCACCGTCCGCAATACAGGCAATGTCGCCTCCCAGCTCATTTCTCGACATTGGCTCATCACCGATGCTGAAGAGCAGGTGCAGGAGGTGCGCGGTCTGGGCGTGGTGGGCCACCAGCCACTGCTGCAGCCTGGCGAGAGTTTCGAGTACACCAGCGGCTGCTCCCTGACCACCCCAGTCGGCACCATGCGCGGCACCTACCAGATGGTGGCTGAGGACGGCACCGCCTTCGAGGTGGAAATTCCGGAATTCACCCTGGCAGCGCCCCGAGTACTGCATTGAGCCTCAAACACAGCTACACCCTGATCGCCCCTTTTTACGACGCCGCCCTGGCCACTGTCACCCGGGCAGCGCGCCAGCGCAGCCTGACGGGCCTACCGGAATTGCCAGGGCAAGTACTGTTGGCGGGAGTGGGCACCGGGCTGGACCTCCCTCACCTGCCGCCCCAGCACCGCTATGTGGGCCTGGACCTGACCCCAGCCATGCTGACCCGGGCCCTGCCGCGCGCCCGCCACCTTGATTTCACGCTGACCCAGGGCGACACCCAGCGCCTGCCCTTTGCCGACGCCAGCTTCGACGCCGTGGTCCTGCACCTGATCCTCGCCGTCGTGCCAGAGCCTGCGCGCTGCCTGGCCGAAGCTGCCAGGGTGCTACGCCCCGGCGGCACCATTCTGATCTTCGACAAATTCCTGCGCCCGGGCCAGTCGGCCCCACTGCGGCGCCTGCTCAACCCCGTGGCACGCCGCCTGGCGACACGTCTGGACGTGGTGCTGGAAGAAATACTGGTCGCGGCACCGCAGCTTTGTATCAGCCAGAATCAGCCGGCCCTGGCCGGCGGCTGGTTCCGCCAGATCGTGCTGCGGCATTGCCAGGGTAGCGCCAGCACCTCCCTGCCCGTCTAACCCCCAGGTGGGGCAAACCGCCCACCACCTGCCGCAAGTGCGGGAGCAACGGCATACGCATTAGCGCACATTCAACGAGGATATACCCGAAACAACTTCTCACTTAAAATCATAAGGCTAATAAAATCTGCTAGAGTCATCTCTAAAGTATCGTCATTGACAGCCGATACGCACTCATTAGGATAACGACATTCTGGGACAGGGGCCCGCCAATGGCCGAACAGTTTGAACGCCTTGAAATATTCATCGAGCGCATCCTGCATAGCGACAAGGAAGCGCCCATGACCATCTTGGAACTGGCCGCCCTGCTCTCCCAGCCCCTGCGTTGCGAGCGCTTTCTTAGCGAAATTCATTGAGCCCTAGCCTGACCCTGGCAATCCGAACCCCGCCCCACTTGGCGGGTTTTTTTCGTTAACCCCAGGCAAAAAAAGGCTCTGTCTGAATTAGTTGTTGAGGTCGTCTAGATTAGAAGCATGGTTATACCGAAGGAGGTAAATCATGCGCCGTCAGGACTTTGTAGAACTGCTGGGGCGGTTGGAGGAACTGACACCGCAGCAGAAAGCCGCCGTGATTCGCCACTTGGACGATGGAAAGGCTCCTGAGAATGTTCTTGTTGCAGGCAAGTTGCCGGGGCCGACACGGTGTCCCCACTGCGAAGCGTCGAAGGATCGCTTTGTGTCTTGGGGTCAGAGCCATATGGGTTCAGGCGGTACCGCTGTAAAGACTGTGGCCGCACCTTCAATGCCCTGACGGGCACGCCCCTGGCGCATTTGCGCAAGCGGGAACAATGGGAGCGCTATGGGCAGGTCTTGATCGAAGGCATCAGTGTGCGCGAAGCCGCCCGCCGTTGCCGGATCGACAAGAACACAACGTTCCTTTGGCGCCATCGTTTCCTGCGTCAGGCGGCGAGACATCAGGCAGAGCATGAGGCGGGGATCGTCGAGGCGGATGAGACCTTCTTCCTGGAATCCTTCAAGGGCCAACGGCACCTGCCCCGTGCGCCCCGTCACCGGGGTGGTGTCCCCGGCACGCGGGGGATCAATGCCGAACAAATCCCCGTACTGGTGGTCCGCGATCGCAGCGGACAGACCGCCGACTTCAAACTATCGTCCCTGGATGCTTCCCACGTCAGCGAAAAGCTGGAGCCCTTGATCGACCCCGACGCCATTCTCTGCACCGATAGTGCCGGCGTCTATGTCGCCTTCGCCCGGACCGCAGGCATCGCACACCGCGCCATTAATGTCCGACGCGGGCGGCGTGTCGTCGAAGGCGTCTTCCACATCCAGAACGTCAATGCCTACGACAGCCGCCTCAAAGGCTGGATGCGCCACTTTCACGGGGTCACCACCAAGTATCTGGAGCACTATCTGGGTTGGCGGCGAATGATCGAGCGCTACGCCGCCTCAATCATCCCCGCAACATGTTTGGCCGAAGCCGTCGGTCGGCCTATCAACAGCTAATTCCTACAGAGCCAAAAAAAACCGCCGGGGTGAGTCGGCGGCTTTCTTGGGCACCTTTTCGGCCTATCGGCCGAAGCGCCGTCAACTGCGGTAGTCGGCGTTGATCTTGACGTAGTCGTAGGAGAAATCGCAGGTGTAGATGTTGCCCCGGGCAGCGCCCCGGGCCAGATCCACGCGCACGGTGATTTCGGCGTTCTGCATAATGCGGGAGCCATGCTCTTCCTTGTAGGCAGCGGCACGACCACCTTTTTCGGCCACCAGCACGGCATCGCTGCCGCTGGCCAGCCACACCCGAATATTGCCCACGTCCAGGTCGCCGATGCCGGCGTAGCCAATGGCCGCCAGGATGCGACCCAGGTTGGGGTCGGAGGCGAAAAAGGCCGTCTTCACCAGGGGCGAATGGCCGATGGCATAGCCCACCTTGCGGCACTCTTCCAGATCCTTGCCCCCCTCCACCGCCACGGTGATGAACTTGGTGGCACCTTCCCCGTCCCGCACGATGGCCTGGGCCAGTTCGACCGAGACCTCGATGATGGCGGACTTGAGGGCGGCCCAGGCGGGGTCAGCCCCATCCTTGATACGCAAGCCACTCTGGCCGGTGGCCATGAGGATGAAGGAATCGTTGGTGGAGGTATCGCCATCCACGGTGATGCAGTTGAAGGACTGGTCCGCTGCTTCCTTGGCCAGCTGTTCCAGCAGATGCTGGGGGATGCCCGCATCGGTGGCGAGGAAACCGAGCATGGTGGCCATGTTCGGCTTGATCATGCCGGCCCCCTTGGAGATGCCGGTAATGGCGACGCTCTTGCCGCCGATCTCCATCTTGCGGGAAACCGCCTTGGCCACCGTATCCGTGGTCATGATGCCATGGGCGGCAGCGTGCCAGTTGTCGGCCTTGAGGTCGGCGATGGCGGCAGGCAGGCCGGCCTGGAGGCGATCCACGGGCAGGGGTTCGAGAATGACGCCGGTGGAGAAGGGCAGCACCTGCCGATCTTCGTCCAGGCCGAGCAGGCCAGCCAAGGTGGCGCAGGTCTGCATGGCGACCTGGAGGCCGGGTTCACCGGTACCGGCATTGGCGATACCGGTATTGATCACCAGGGCCCGAATTTCCGGATCGCTGGAAAGATGCTTGCGGCACACCTGCACCGGGGCAGCGCAGAAACGGTTCTGGGTGAACACGCCGGCCACGGTGCTGCCCGGGTCCAGGGCGATGACCGTCAGGTCGCGGCGGTTGGCCTTGCGGATCCCGGCCTCAGCAACACCGAGGCGGACGCCGGCAACGGGAAAGAGGGCTTCGGGGGCGGGGGTTGCGTAATTGACGGGCATGGTTCTCTCACCGCAAGGGTCAATAGAAAACGCAGAGGGTACCAGTTCTTGGCAGCCTCTGCGTTGCAGGGGTTATGACGTTCAGCTCAGCTTGCCGTGGCAGTGCTTGTACTTCTTGCCGCTGCCGCAGGGACAGGGATCGTTGCGCCCCACCTTGTCGCCGACCCGCTGGGCCGGGGTGGCAGCCGCGGCGCCCTCTTCCGGCTGGCCGAGGACCTCGTCGAAGCCGGCATGGTGGTACTGCACGTTCTCCACCCCGGGTTGCTCCAGTTGCTCCAGTTCTTCCGCATCCTCGGGAGAACGGATCTGTACGGTCATGAGCAGACGGGAGACTTCAGCGCGCACGCTGTTGAGCAACCCTTCGAAGAGTTCGAAGGCTTCCCGCTTGTATTCCTGCTTGGGGTTCTTCTGGGCGTAGCCGCGCAGGTGGATGCCCTGGCGCAAATGATCCAGCGCCGCCAGATGCTCGCGCCAGTGGGTATCCAGGCTCTGCAGCATGAGATCCCGCTCGAACTTCCGGAACACGGCAGGCTCGGCCACCAGGGCCACCTTGTCGCCGTAGGCCTGGTCGGCGGCGGCAACGATGCGGTGGAGCAGGTCTTCTTCGGCCAGGCTGGAATCGGCCTTGACCCAATCGCCCACTGGCAGGGTGAGCATGAACTCGGCTTCCAGCGCCTTTTCCAGGGAGGGCAGATCCCACTGCTCTTCCACGCTCTCCGCCGGCACATAGGTGCGGAACAGGTCGTGAATGACCCCCTGGCGCATGGCGGTGATGGTTTCCGAAATATCGTCGGTTTCCAGCAGGTCGTTGCGCTGGGCATAGATCACCTTGCGCTGGTCGTTGGCCACATCGTCGTATTCCAGCAACTGCTTGCGGATATCGAAGTTTCGGGCTTCCACCTTGCGCTGGGCCGACTCCAGGGAGCGAGTCACCAGGGGGTGCTCGATGGCCTCGCCCTCGGGCATCTTCAGCCGCTCCATGATGGCCTTGAGCCGGTCACCGGCGAAGATGCGCAGCAGGGAATCGTCCAGGGACAGGTAGAAACGGGAGGAGCCCGGATCGCCCTGGCGGCCGGCGCGACCGCGCAGCTGGTTGTCGATGCGGCGGGATTCGTGGCGCTCGGAACCGATGATGTGCAGGCCGCCGGAGGCCAGAACCTGGTCGTGGACCTTTTGCCATTCGGCCTTGAGGGCGGCGGTGCGCTGTTCCTTGTCGGCGGCGGAGAGGGTCTCGTCCTCGCGAACGGCTTCCAGTTCCTTTTCGATGCTGCCGCCGAGAACGATGTCGGTACCGCGGCCGGCCATGTTGGTGGCAATGGTAATGACGCCGGGGCGGCCTGCCTGGACGACGATTTCCGCTTCCCGGGCGTGCTGCTTGGCGTTCAGCACCTGGTGCGGCAGACCTTCCCGGTCCAGCAGTTGGGACAGGAGCTCGGAGTTCTCGATGGAGGTGGTACCCACCAGCACCGGCTGGCCCCGGCCATGGCAATCCCGGATATCGGCGACGATGGCGGCATGCTTTTCATCGGCGGTACGGAACACCTGGTCCTGGTGATCCTTGCGCTGCATCGGCCGGTGCGGCGGAATGACCACCGTTTCCAGGGCATAGATTTCCATGAACTCGTAGGCTTCCGTGTCGGCGGTGCCGGTCATGCCGGCCAGCTTGCCGTACATGCGGAAGTAGTTCTGGAAGGTGATGGAAGCCAGGGTCTGATTTTCGTTCTGGATGGCCACGCCTTCCTTGGCCTCCACCGCCTGGTGCAGGCCATCGGACCAGCGGCGGCCGGCCATGAGGCGGCCGGTGAATTCGTCCACGATCACCACTTCGCCGTTCTGCACCACGTACTGCTGATCCTTGAGGTACAGGTTGTGGGCACGCAGGGCCGCGTTCATGTGGTGCACCAGGATGATATTGGCGGCCTCGTACAAGCTGCGCCCTTCCTCCAGCAGGCCGACACGGGCGAGGATTTCCTCGGCGTGTTCGTGACCCTGCTCGGTCATGTGCACCTGGTGGGCCTTCTCGTCCACCCAGTAGTCGCCTTCGGAATTTTCATCCGCGGCCCGGGTGAGCAAGGGCACCACCTGGTTCATGCGCTGGTACAGCTCGGTATGGTCCTCGGCCTGACCGGAGATAATCAGGGGGGTTCGGGCCTCGTCGATGAGGATGGAGTCCACCTCGTCCACGATGGCGAAATTGAGGCTGCGCTGCACCCGCTCGCCGGCGGTATACACCATGTTGTCGCGCAGGTAGTCGAAGCCGAATTCGTTGTTGGTACCGTAGGTGATGTCGGCAGCGTAGGCGGCCTGCTTGGCATCGTGGTCCATCTGGGACAGGTTGACGCCGACGGTGAGGCCGAGGAAACGATGCAGCCGCCCCATCCAGGCCGAATCCCGGCTGGCCAGGTAGTCGTTCACGGTAATGACATGCACGCCCTTGCCGGCAATGGCATTGAGATAGGACGGCAGGGTCGCCACCAGGGTCTTGCCTTCACCGGTGCGCATTTCGGCGATCTTGCCGTAGTGCAGCACCATGCCGCCGATGAGCTGGACGTCGAAGTGGCGCATACCCAGCACCCGCTTGCCCGCCTCCCGCACCACGGCAAAAGCCTCCGGCAACAGGTCGTCCAGGGACTCGCCCTGGGCGTGGCGCTGCTTGAACTCGTCGGTCTTGGCGCGCAGGGCGTCGTCGGAGAGGGCGGCGATGGAATTTTCCAGAGCGTTAATCTTCTGAACGGTCTGGGAATATTGTTTGATCAGCCGGTCGTTGCGGCTGCCAAAGATTTTTTTCAGGAGGCCGGAAATCATCGTGCGAGACGGGTCCGTCGGTAAGCGGGAAAGGGGCGATTCTATCACGCCGCTCCATGACGCCGGCGCAGCGTGAAACAGGCGGATTTAGGACAGATCAGAAACGGCGGGGAAGAGTGCGATTGGGGCAGCTCGCGGGAGCGCCGCCCCGGGCCGGAAGCCACGCAGCGATCAGCGCTTGGCCAGGGCCTGGGCTACCTGAATGCCGGGCTGGAGGAAGCGTGAGGGGTTCTGGGCCACGCCCCGGTAGCGCACTTCAAAATGCAGGTGGGGACCGGTGGAGCGGCCGGTATTGCCACTGAACGCGATCGGCTGACCCCGCTTTACCACCTGCCCCGGCTTCACCATCACCTTGGACAGATGGGCATAGCGGGTCGAGAAATCATTGCCGTGATCGATTTCGATCAGGTTGCCGTACTGGGGATGAAACTCGGCACTGAGGACGATGCCGCCGGCGGCGGCCGCCACCCCGGTACCGACGTCGGCGACGAAATCGATGCCTTCGTGCATGGCACTGACCCCGGCGATGGGGTCGGTACGCACCCCGAAGCCCGAGCCGATGCCGTGGCCACGGATCGGCAGAGCAGTAGGCAGTAGGCTCTGCTTGATACGCAGATCCATGAGTTGGGATTCCAGGGCGCGGATCAGGTCTGAGCGCTGCTCCACGGTGGCTTCCAGACGATCCAGATCACGCTCCAGGCTTTCCGAGGAAATCCCGCTACCCGGTTGCAGGAAAGCCGGCAGCAGCGGTCCCCCTTGCCCACCCTTGGTCGGCGGCGGCAAGAGATCGGCCTTGTCCGCCGGCTTCATGCCGGCCAGTACCGACAGACGCTCGCTCAGGGAATCCAGGTGCATCAACTGGGCCTGCATGTCGCCCAGGCGGGATGCCATGACATTCAGATTCTGGCGGACGAAGGCCTCGGATTTTTCCGTTTCCTGGCGCTGTACCGAAAGCACCAGATCCTGGGCAAAGGGCAGGCGAAAATGCACCGTCAACCAGGAAAACAACAGGGCCGCCGCGACGACGAGCGCGACGAAGCCGGAAGCCGCAATGGCGACCAGGCGGGGGGTGATCGTCACGGTCTTGGCGGTTGCCAGCCGATTGGATACGAGAATAAGATGCACGACGCCTCTCCTCGAAGATATCGATGCACGACTCGGTTGAAAAATACCTCAATGCCGCAGACGGCGCCGCCAAGGTGCTGGCCCATGCGCGTCTGATCATGCGCCTACGCGGCGCATACGAGGCATTCGCCCCGACCTACCTCGGGCAGGCCAGCAGCGTTGCGAACATCAAGCAGGGGATAGTGGTTATCCACGCCGATAACGGCGCGGTCGCTGCCAAATTGCGACAGATGGCGCAAAGTTTGGCCCGCGAGTTCTTAAAATTGGGTTTCGAGTGTAGCGGCGTTGAAATCAAAGTGCAAGGACGCCCCCGCCCCGCAGCACCTCCAGGCCCCGTCTCCCGCCCCCTGTCCCGACGCAGCAGCGCGGAGCTATCCGAACTGGCGGCCAGCCTGCCAGCCAACTCGCCCCTCAAGGCGGGACTGGAGCACTTCCTGCGCCGGATAGCGATCAAAGAGGAATGACAGCGATCCGCTCCAGCACCATCAGGGCGAAGATCAGCAGGGCCAGCATCACGGCGTAACGAAAGACACGCCAGGAGAAACGGATGTATTTGGGATTGTTGGTGGCGACATAAGCCACCACCCCGACACCGACGGCGATGACGCTGAGAACGGCCAGGATCCGAAGCAGGAACATGGCCGGGACTCCTCTGCCGTCAGGCAGCCTGGACCGGCAGTTCGAGCCAGCGGGTCACCCCCAGGGGGGCCTCCGCCTGATTCTCGAAGGTCACCATTTCCCAGGAGTCGCGCTCCTGGAGCAGCTGGCGGGCCAGCAGGTTGTTCAGGGCGTGGCCAGACTTGTGGGCGGTAAAGGCTGCCAGTAAGGGATGGCCGATCAGGTAGAGGTCGCCCACCGCATCGAGCACCTTGTGCTTCACGAACTCGTCGCCGTAGCGCAGACCATCGGCGTTGAGCACCCGGTATTCGTCCAGGACGATGGCGTTTTCCAGGCCGCCCCCTAGGGCCAGGCCATTTTCCCGCAGCATTTCCACGTCCTGCATGAAACCGAAGGTACGGGCCCGGGCCACTTCGCGCACATAGGACTGCTCGGCGAAATCGATGGTCACTGCCTGGGCCGACTTGTCGATGGCCGGATGATTGAAAATGATGGAGAAGGTCAGCTTGTAGCCGTCGTAGGGCTCGAAGCGGGCCCACTTGTCGCCGTCCCGCACCTCGATGGGGCGCGTGACGCGGATGAATTTCTTGGCCGCCGGCTGCTCCTGGATGCCAGCAGACTGGATCAGGAAGACGAACGGCGCCGCAGAGCCGTCGAGGATCGGCACTTCCGCCGCATCCAGGTCCACGTAGGCGTTATCGATGCCCAGCCCGGCAAAGGCGGACATCAGGTGTTCCACGGTCCCTACCTTGGCCCCGTCCTTTTCCAGGCAGGAGCACATGCGGGTGTCGCCCACCATCAGGGCATTGGCAGGAATATCCACGGGCACGGGCAAATCCAGGCGACGGAAAACGATGCCGGTGTCCGGCGCCGCGGGGCGCAGAACCATCGTGACCTTGACGCCACTGTGCAGACCAACGCCGGAGGCGCGGATCAGGGATTTGAGGGTGCGTTGCTTGAGCATAGCCGTGGAATAAGGGGGGAAGGCGCATTCTAGCACGAAGGCACCCTCCCCCTTAAGGAGGCGTTTTGTTACAACAAGTTACTGCAACCCTGGGTGGGCCGACAGGCGCCGGTTGCCCCGGCGGGAGGCAGCGCCGTCCACCAGCCCGAAAATGGGCTGGCGAAGACGCCCGGTCGGCCCACCTGGGCGATCAGTCCGCCTGCTTGCGCAGGAAGGCGGGGATGTCGTAGCGATCGACGCCGCTGTTGGCCAGGGCTTCCACCGTGGCGTTGCGGCCCTTGCGGATCACTGCCGGCACGTCCAGCTGGCCGTAATCCACGGTCAGGGCCACGTCGTCGGTACCGGTGCGCACGGCGGTGTTGATCACTTCGAAGGACTGGCGACGGGCTTCGGCCTTGCCCAGACCGGTGGCCACCACGGTGACGCGCAGCTGCTCGCCCATGTCCTCATCGAACACGGCACCGAAAATGACGTGAGCGTCTTCGGCAGCGAAGTCGTTGATAGTCTTCATCACCTCGTTCACTTCCTTCATCTTCAGGCTGTTCTTGGAGGCGGTGATATTCACCAGCACGCCGCGGGCGCCGGAGAGGTTAACGCCTTCCAGCAGCGGGGAAGCCACGGCCTGCTCGGCGGCGATGCGCGCCCGATCCACGCCGGAAGCGTAGGCGGAGCCCATCATGGCCATGCCCATTTCACCCATGACGGTGCGCACGTCCTCGAAGTCCACGTTGATCAGGCCGGGCTGGTCGATGATCTCGACAATGCCGCCGACGGCGTTGCGCAGGACGTTGTCCGCCGCCTTGAAGGCTTCGTCCATGGAGACGTCGTCGCCCAGGACTTCCATCAGCTTGTCGTTGAGAATCACCACCAGAGAATCCACGTGCTTCTGCAGCTCGGCGATGCCGGCTTCGGCAGCCTTGGCGCGCTTACCTTCGAAGCCGAACGGCTTGGTCACCACGGCCACGGTGAGGATGCCCATTTCCCGGGCCACTTCCGCCACGATCGGGGCAGCGCCGGTACCGGTGCCGCCGCCCATGCCGGCGGTGATGAACACCATGTTGGCGCCCTTCAGTTGCTCGGCGATGCGCTCGCGCTCTTCCAGGGCGGCGTTGCGGCCAGCTTCCGGCTTGGCGCCGGCACCCAGACCGCTCTTGCCCAGCTGCATCTTCAGGCCCGCCTGGTTGCGGGACAGGGCCTGAGCATCGGTGTTGGCAGCGAGGAACTCAACGCCGCTCACGCCTTCGCGAATCATGTGATCCACGGCATTGCCGCCGGCACCGCCGACGCCAACCACCTTGATCACTGTCCCACCGGCATCTTCCTTATCGATAATTTCAAACATGGATCGCCTCCTTCAAATAAACCAAAAATCGAACGTGTTACGTTGATGGATACTGCTTATTAGAAATTCTTCTCGAACCACGACTTCATGCGCCCGAAGACCTGCTTGACGTTGCGGGTCTCATGCACCTTCAGGCCGCGCTTCTTCTGGGTTCCGGCCTCGAGCAACAGACCGTAGGCAGTGGAGAAACGCGGGCTTTGCACCACATCGGCCAGGGCGCCCGAATACTTGGGCACCCCCAGACGCACCGGCATGTGGAAAATCTCTTCGCCCAGCTCGATCATGCCGGGCATCACGGAAGCGCCACCAGTCAGGACGATGCCGGAGGACAGCACCTCGTCGAAGCCGGAGCGACGCAGTTCGGCCTGGATCAGCTCGAACAGCTCCTCCACCCGGGGCTGGATCACGTCGGCCAGGGCGCGGCGGGACAGCTTGCGGCTGGGGCGGTCGTCCATGCCGGCCACTTCCAGAACCTCTTCCGCGTCGGCCAGCTGGGACAGGGCGCAGCCGTACTTGCGCTTGATTTCCTCGGCTTCCCGGGTCGGGGTGCGCAGGGCCATGGCAATGTCGTTGGTGACCTGATCGCCGGCGATGGGGATGACCGAGGTATGGCGGATGGCGCCCTGGGTCCAGATGGCGATGTCGGTGGTGCCGCCGCCGATATCCACCAGGCAAACGCCCAGGTCCTTCTCGTCCTCGGACAGGACGGCGAAGCTGGAGGCCAGGGGCTGCAACACCAGATCATTGACCTCCAGGCCGCAGCGGCGCACGCACTTGACGATGTTCTGGGCGGCGGAGACGGCGCCGGTGACGATGTGCACCTTCACTTCCAGACGGAAGCCGCTCATGCCGATGGGCTCGCGGATGCCGTCCTGGTCGTCGATGATGAATTCCTGGGTGAGGATGTGCAGGATTTCCTGGTCCGCCGGGATGGGCATGGCCCGGGCGGTTTCGATCACCCGGTCCAGGTCCATGGTGGTCACTTCCTTGTCCTTGATGGCCACCATGCCGTTGGAGTTGAAGCTCTTGATGTGGCTGCCGGCAATGCCCGTATAGACATTGGCCACCTTGCAGTCGGCCATCAGCTCCACTTCCTGGATCACCCGGGAAATGGCCGCCACCGTGTCCTCGATATTGACCACGACGCCCTTCTTCAGGCCCCGGGAATCCTGGCTGCCCATGCCAATGACGTTGAGCCGCCCCTCCGGGGTGACCTCCGCCACCAGCGCCACGATCTTGGAGGTGCCGATATCCAGGCCGACGATCAAATCCTTGCTATCCCTACTCATGTTCTTCCTCTACCTTCACTTGCCCGCAGCGGCCAGCCGCAAGGCGAAACCGTTGGGGTACCGCAAATCCACCGCTGCCGGACGCGGACTGCGCGCCGCCAGCACCGTCGGATAAATATCGACAAACCGTTCCAGGCGCTGGGCGATGGGCGCCTTGGGCTGCTCCCGCCCCAGCTCCAGCACCATGCCGTCGTCCAGGCGCACCTGCCAGGCCAGGCGCGGCGACAGCAGCAACTGCCTCGGCTGCCGGCCGGTGGGCGAAATCGTCTGGGCCAGCTCGGCGAAGCGCCGCAGCACCTCCGGCGCCGTGCCGGCGGGCCCCGCCAGCAGGGGCAGGGCATCGAGCCGCTCCTGGGGCAGGCTGGCGTTGAACACCTCGCCATAGCCGTTGACCAACTGGGCGGCGCCCTCGCCCCAGCGGGCCGCGACCTGATGCTCTTCCACGCTCACTTCCAGCCGGCCCGGCCACTTGCGCCGCACTTCTGCCTTGCGCACCCAGGACAGCTTCTCCAGGGACTGGCGCACACCTTCCAGATTGACGCTGAAGAAGTTGCCGCGCATCAGCCCGGACAGGGCCCGCTCCACGTCGGCGCGCTGCACCTCCTTCAATTCCTGCACGAACACCACTTCCTTGAGGGGAAACAGGGGCAGCCGCGCCGCTCCCAGGGCACCCGCCACGAGCAAAGCCGCCGCCGCCGCTGCGAACAGCAGGTCGGCAATGACCGTCATGAGCTGGGGCTTGTGCCACATCGTTCATCCCAGGGTCGCAAGGGCCAGGACCCTCACCACCAGTTGTTCGTAATCGATGCCGGCCACCCGGGCGGCCATGGGCACCAGGGAGTGGTCGGTCATGCCGGGGGAGGTGTTGGCCTCCAGGAAGTAATGGTTGCCTTCCTCGTCCATGAGGAAGTCGATCCGCCCCCAGCCCCGGCCGCCGATGGCACGGAAAGCCTTGAGGGCGCCGGCCTGGATCTCGGTTTCCTTGGCGGCGGGCAGGCCGCAGGGGCAGAGGTAGCGGGTGTCGTCCCGCAGGTACTTGGCCTCGTAGTCGTAGAACTCGGTGGCCGGCTCGATCTTGATGATGGGCAGGGCCTGCAGGTCATCGCCCTGGCCGATGATGGCCACGGTGTATTCGCCACCGGTGATGCCCCGCTCGGCCAGCACCAGGGAATCGTGCTTGGCGGCTTCGGCGTAGGCCGCGGCCAGGCCGCCCTCTTCCTTGACCATGGAGATGCCGATGGAAGAACCCTCGCAGGCCGGCTTCACGAACAGGGGCAGGCCCAATTCCTCTTCCACCTCGGCGAAATCGCTCCTGGCGTTGAGCAGGGCGTAGGCCGGCACAGGCAGGCCCACGGCCTCCCACATCAGCTTGGTGCGCCACTTGTCCATGCCCAGGGCGGAAGCCAGGACACCGCTGCCGGTATAGGGGATGCTCATCAATTCCAGCACGCCCTGGATGGTGCCGTCTTCGCCAAAGCGACCGTGCAGGGCAATGAAGGCCCGATCAAAGCCCTTCAGCTCGTCCAGGGAACGCTCCGCCGGATCGAAGGCGTGGGCATCCACGCCCTGGTGTTGCAGGGCAGCCAGCACGCGGGAGCCGCTGTTGAGGGAAACATCCCGCTCGGCGGACTTGCCGCCGAAGAGGACGGCTACTTTGCCAAAATCCTTGTTCATATCCTTCTCACGCATTCGTTACTTGGCGGCCAACTTGGCTGGCACACCGCCGATGGAACCGGCACCCATGGTCAGCACCACATCGCCGTCCCGGACCGACTCCAGGATGGTCTGGGGCATGGCCGCGATGTCCTCGACGAACACCGGCTCAACCTTGCCTGCCACTCGCAGGGCCCGGGCCAGGGCCCGGCCGTCGGCGGCGACGATGGGCGCCTCCCCCGCCGCATAGACGTCTGCCAGCAGCAGGGCGTCCACGGTGGAGAGCACCTTGATGAAATCTTCGAAACAATCCCGGGTACGGCTGTAGCGGTGGGGCTGGAAAGCCAGCACCAGGCGGCGGCCGGGGAAGGCGCCCCGGGCGGCGGCCAGGGTGGCGGCCATTTCCACCGGGTGATGGCCGTAGTCGTCCACCAAGGTAAAAGTGCCGCCGCTCGGACAGGCGATTTCGCCGTAGCGCTGGAAGCGCCGGCCCACGCCCTTGAACTCGGCCAGGGCCTTGATGATGGCCTCGTCGGCGACACCCACTTCGGTCGCCACGGCGATGGCCGCCAGGGCGTTGAGCACGTAGTGGCGGCCCGGCAGGTTGAGGGTGATGGGCAAACGGGAGGTCGTGCCGTTCACCCGCACCGCATCAAATTTCATCTGGCCGCCAGCCTCGACGATGTTTTCCGCATACACATTGCAGTGTTCCGCATCCAGACCGTAGCGGATCACCTGCTTGGGCACCTGGGGCAGGATCTCCCGCACGTTGGCATCATCGACACACAGCACTGCCACGCCGTAGAAGGGCAGGCGGTTGAGGAAATCGACGAAGGCACCCTTCAAGCGGCCGAAATCGTGGCCGTAGGTTTCCATGTGGTCGGCGTCGATATTGGTGACGATGGAAATCACCGGCGACAGCAGCAGGAAGGAAGCATCGGACTCATCCGCCTCGGCCACCAGAAAGTCGCCGGAACCCAGGCGGGCATTGGCGCCAGCGGCATTCAACCGGCCGCCGATGACGAAGGTGGGGTCCAGGCCGCCTTCCGCCAGGATCGAGGCCACCAGGCTGGTAGTGGTGGTCTTGCCGTGGGTGCCGGCGACGGCGATGCCCTGCTTCAGGCGCATCAGCTCGGCCAGCATCTGGGCCCGGGGCACCACCGGGATGCGGGCTGCCCGGGCCGCCACCACTTCCGGGTTTTCAGCCTTGACGGCAGTGGACACCACCACGGCGTCGGCGCCGTCAATATTGCTGGCGACGTGACCCTTGATCACGGTCGCCCCCTGGGCGGCCAGACGGGCCGTGGCGGCGTTCTCACCCAGGTCGGAGCCGGACACCTGGTACCCCAGATTGAGCATGACCTCGGCGATGCCGCTCATGCCCGAGCCGCCGATGCCGACGAAATGCAGGTGTTTGATCTTGTGTTTCATTGTTCGCTCGCAGCTTCCATGCACGCTTTGGCCACCATGGCCGTGGCATTGGGCTTGGCCAGCTCCCGGGCCTTTTCGCCCATTTCGGCGAGTTGGCTACGGGGCATGTTCTTCAAGAGAGCCAGGCTCTCCGGGGTCAGTTCGGACTGGGGCAGGAGGATGGCGCCCCCCACCTGGGTCAGGAATTGGGCGTTGCCGGTCTGGTGGTCGTCCACCGCATGGGGATAGGGCACCAGGATGGCCGGCACGCCGGCGGCGGCCAGTTCGGCCACGGTCAGGGCGCCAGCGCGGCAGATCACCAGGTCGGCCCACTCGTAGGCACCGGCCATGTCCTCGATGAAGGGCACGCAATGGGCGACCACGCCGGCGGCGTCGTAGCCGGCCTTAAGGGCATCGATCATCTTCTCGCCGGCCTGGTGCACCACCTCGGGCCGCTCGGCCGGGTCGAACATGGCCAGGGCCTGGGGCACGGCATCGTTGAGGGCCTGGGCCCCCAGGCTGCCGCCCACCACCAGCAGGTGCAGCGAGCCTTCCCGGTCGGCGTAACGCTTCTGGGGATCCTCCAGGGCGGCGATCTCCGGACGCACCGGGTTGCCCACCCATTCGCCCTTCTTGATCACGTCGGGGAAGCCGCTAAGCACCCGGTCGGCAACCCCGGCCAGGACCTTGTTGGCCAGGCCGGCGACGGAATTCTGTTCATGCACCACCAGGGGCTTGCCCAGCAGGGAGGCCATCATGCCGCCGGGGAAGGTGATGTAGCCGCCCATGCCGAGCACCACGTCGGGCTGGACCCGGCGGATCACCCGGGCGGCCTGCCAGAAGCCGCGCAGCAGGTTGAGGGGCAGCAGGAGCTTGCGCAACAGGCCCTTGCCGCGCAGGGCGCCGAACTGCACCGGCTCCAGCTCGAAGCCGCGCTGGGGCACCAGCCGGGCTTCCATGCCCGCCGGGTTGCCCATCCACACCACGTTCCAGCCGGCCTCGCGCATGTAGTCGGCCACTGCCAGGGCGGGGAAAATGTGGCCGCCGGTACCGCCGGCCATGACCATCAGGGTCTTCTGGCTCATACTTTGGCCCCCCGCATGAGTTGCCGATTGTGGCTTGCAGGCACGAAGGCGCTCTGCGCCATTTCAATCTGGAACGCCGAAACAGGCGGGCAGGAGGTTTGCATAGGCAGATGCGTCATACCTTTGCTCCTCGCATCAGTTGCCTGTTTTCCCAGTCCACCCGCAGCAGGATGGCCAGGGCGACGCAATTGGCCACCACGCCGGAACCACCGAAGCTCATCAGGGGCAGGGTCAGGCCCTTGGTCGGCAGCAGGCCCATGTTCACCCCCATGTTGATGAAGGACTGGACGCCCATCCAGATGCCGATACCCATGGCCACCAGGGCCGGGTAGAGACGCTCCAGGGCCACCGCCTGGCGGCCGATGGCAAAAGCCCGATGCACCAGCAGGGCGAACAGGGCCACCACCACCACTACGCCGACAAAGCCCAGTTCCTCGGCGATTACGGCGAGGAGGAAGTCGGTATGGGCTTCAGGCAGGTAGAACAGTTTTTCCACACTACCTCCCAGGCCGACGCCGAACAGCTCGCCCCGGCCGAAGGCGATGAGGGCATGGGACAGCTGGTAGCCCTTGCCGAAGGCGTCGGACCAGGGGTCCATGAAGCCGAACAGACGGTCGCGACGGTAGGGGGAGACGATGATCAGCACGGCGAAGGCCGCCAGCAGCACCACGAACAGCACGGCGAAGAGCCGGGCGCGCATGCCGCCGAGGAAGAGGATGCCGATGGCGATGCTGATGATGACCACGAAGGCGCCGAAGTCCGGTTCCTTCAGCAGCAGGCCGCCGATCACTACCATGGCGCCGGCCATGGGCAGGAAGGCCTTCTTCAGGTTGTCCATCACCGCCATCTTGCGCACCGTGTAGTCGGCGGCGTAGAGCACGGCGAACAGCTTCATCAGCTCCGAGGGCTGCAGGTTGGCGACCCCCAGGGGCAGCCAGCGGCGGGCGCCGTTGACGTCCCGGCCGAGGCCCGGGATCAGCACCACGGTCAGGAGGAAGGCACCTCCCAGGAACAGCCAGGGGGAAAGCTCCTGCCACACCTTGACCGGCACCTGGAAGGTCATGCCGGCCGCCACCAGGGCCACGGTCAGAAAGACGCCGTGGCGGACGAGGAAATAGGCGGGCTGGTGGCCGAAGGCCTTGCTGCCCTCGGCAGTGGCAATGGAGGCGGAATAGACCATCACCAGGCCGAGCACCAGCAGGGCCAGTACCGACCAGAGCAGGACCATGTCCACCTCGGTCGGGGCTTTGCGCGGCTGGTTGAGGGCGCCGATCATGCTCATGGCTGCCCCCCCAATTTCCGCACCGCGGCGATGAAGGCCTCGGCCCGGTGGGCGTAGTTCTTGTACATGTCCAGGCTGGCGCAGGCCGGGGAAAGCAGCACGGCGTCGCCGGATTGGGCCTGGCTGGCCAGCCATTGCACGGCACCAGCCATGTCGGCGAAGGATGCGGTCGGCACGCCACAGCCGGCGATGGCGACACCAATGGCCGGACCGTCCTTGCCGATCAGGGCCACGGCACGGCCGTGCTGTTGCAGGGCCGCCTTCAGGGGCGAGAAATCCTGGCCCTTTCCGTCGCCGCCGAGAACGATGGCCAGGGGCCGGCCCAGGCCTTCAATGGCGGCCAGAGTGGCACCCACGTTGGTGCCCTTGGAGTCGTCGTAGTAATCGACGCCGCCGATGTTGGCCACGTGCTCGACCCGGTGGGGCAGGCCCTTGAAGGCCTTGAGGGCCGCCAGCACGGCGGCCGGCGCGATGCCGACGGCTTCCAGCAGGGCCAGGGCGGCCATGGCATTGGCGGCGTTGTGCAGGCCGGTGAGCTGCATGTCAGCCAGGGCCAGCAGTTTTTCACTGCCGCGTACCAGGTAGCTGTCGGCGACGCCATAATCGGTGGCCCGGCCCGGCTGGTCCAGACCGAAGGTAACGAAGGGGCGGCCGCAGCGGCCCAGGCCCAGGCTGCGGTTATCATCCCGGTTGAGGATCATGGCGCCCTTGCCCTGGAACACCCGGGCCTTGGCTTCCGCGTACAGGTCCATGGAGCCGGCGTAACGGTCCAGATGGTCCTCAGAAACGTTGAGCACCGTCGCCGCCTCGGCGTCGAGGCTATGGGTGGTTTCCAGCTGGAAGCTGGACAGTTCGAGCACCCACAGCGCCGGCAGGTCGTTGCCATCCAGTGCGTCCATCAGGGCATCCAGGGCAGCGGGGGAGATGTTGCCGGCCACCCGGGTGTTCACCCCGGCGGCCGCCGCCAGGGCGCCGGTCAGCGCCGTGGTGGTGGTCTTGCCGTTGCTACCGGTGATGGCAATGATCTTGGCCGCGGGAGTGCGGCTCCGGACGGCCCAGGCAAACAGCTCGATTTCCGAAACCAGGGGCAGCTCGCCGATGAGCGACTGTACCTGCTCCACCGGCACCCCCGGTGAGATGGCAACAAAGTCGGCGCCGGCAAAGGTAGCGGCCTGGAACGGGCCGGTGACCAACTCGGCGGCAGGCACGGCAGCGCGGAAGGCGTCGGCATTGGGCGGCAGGGGGCGGCTGTCGGCGACGCGCACCCGCGCGCCCTCCCGGGCCAGCCACTTGGCCATGGCCAGACCGGACTCGCCGAGTCCGATCACCACTGCCTGTTTGCCTTTGACGTCCATGATCCTGACTTTTCCTTAATGCCGCTTCAACGCAGTTTCAAAGTGGAGAGGCCGAACAGCACCAGCATGATGGTGATGATCCAGAAGCGGACCACCACCTGGGTTTCCTTCCAGCCGGTTTGCTCGAAGTGGTGGTGCAGTGGGGCCATGCGCAGGATGCGCCGCCCCTCGCCGTATTTTTTCTTGGTGTATTTGAACCAGCTCACCTGGAGCATCACGGAGAGGGTTTCCACCACGAACACGCCGCCCATGATGAACAGCACGATTTCCTGGCGCACGATCACCGCCACCGTGCCCAGGGCCGCTCCCAGGGCCAGGGCGCCCACGTCGCCCATGAACACTTCGGCCGGGTAGGCGTTGAACCAGAGGAAGCCCAGGCCGGCACCGCACAAGGCGCCGAGGAACACCGCCAGTTCGCCGGCGCCGGGGACATAGGGCAGGAACAGGTACTTGGCGTACACCGCATGGCCGGCGACGTAGGCGAAGATGGCCAGGGCCGCCGCCACCATGACGGTGGGCATGATCGCCAGGCCGTCCAGACCGTCGGTCAGGTTCACCGCGTTGGAGGTGCCGACGATGACGAAGTAGGTCAGGGTGATGAAGCCGATCACCCCCAGGGGGTAGCTGACGATCTTGAAGAAGGGGACGATCAGGTCCATCTGGCTGGGGTTGGTGGCCGAGATGCCGAGATAGACGGCAGCGGCCAGGCCCAGCACCGATTGCCAGAAATACTTCCAGCGCGAGGCCAGACCCCGGGGATCGCGATAGACCACCTTCTTCCAGTCGTCGTACCAGCCGATGGCGCCGAAGCCCAGGGTGACGATCAGCACCACCCAGACGTAGCGGTTGGAGAGGTCGCCCCAGAGCAGGGTGGTGATGGCGATGGCGATCAGGATCAGGACGCCGCCCATGGTGGGGGTGCCGGATTTCACCAGGTGGGTCTGGGGGCCGTCGGTACGCACCGCCTGGCCGATCTTCTTCGCCGCCAGCCAGCGGATGACGCCGGGGCCGGCCATGAAGGAGATCACCAGGGAGGTCATGGCGGCAAGCACCATGCGCAGGGTGATGTAGTTGAAGACGTTGAAGGCCCGGATGTCCTGGCCCAGCCATTGGGCGAGCATCAGCAGCATGCTTGGTTCTCCTGGGAGGATGCGGCCAGGGCGTCCACCACCCGTTCCATGCGCATGAAGCGGGAACCCTTGACCAGCACGGTGGTAGCTGGGGTCAGGTGGGGACGGACAGCGGTGAGCAGATCCTCGATATTGTTGTAATGGCTGCCGCCGGCCCCGAAGGCGCTGGCGGCAAGCTGGGCGGACTCGCCCAGGGCGAAGAGCTGGCCGATACCCCGGGACTTGGCGTAGGCGCCGACTTCTTCGTGGTACTGGGCGCTCATGGGGCCGATCTCGCCCATGTCGCCGAGGATCAGGACCTTGTCGCCCGTGACGGAGGCCAGCACGTCGATGCCGGCCCGCACCGAATCCGGATTGGCGTTGTAGGTGTCGTCGAGCAGCACCGCACCGGCCGCACCGGCCTTGCGCTGCAGGCGCCCCTTCACGCCCTGGTAGCCTTCCAGACCGGCGACCACGGCGGCCAGGGAGATGCCAGCGGCCAGGGTGCCGGCGGCAGCGGCCACGGCATTGCGGGCATTGTGCAGACCGGGGACCTGGAGACGGATTTCTGCAGATCCCTGGGGAGAAGTCAGCCGGATCCGGCTTCCCAGGCCAGCAGACTGCACTTCGCCGCGCACTTCCGCCCCCTCTTCCAGGCCGAAGCTCAGGCAACGGCGGCGGGAGTTGAGGCTTTGCCAGTAGGCGCCAAAGGTGTCGTCCCGGTTGATGACGGCGATGCCACCGGGCATCAGGCCGGCGTAGATGGTGCCTTTTTCTTCCGCCACTTGTTGCAACTCGCCCATGCCTTCCAGGTGGGCGCGCTGGGCGTTGGTCACCAGGGCCACGGTCGGCTGGGCCAGGCGGGCCAGGTAAGCGATTTCCCCGGGATGATTCATACCCATCTCGATCACCCCGGAACGGTGGGTGGTACGCAGCTTGAGCAGGGTCAGGGGCAGTCCGATGTCGTTGTTGAAATTGCCCTGGGTGGCCAGCACCACCACCTGCGGGTCGTAGCCTTCCTGCACGGCCTGGGCCTGGAGGATGGCGGCGATCATTTCCTTGGTGCTGGTCTTGCCGTTGGAACCGGTGACGGCGATCAGCGGCAGGGCGAACCTGGCACGCCAATAGGCGGACAGGGCGCCCAGGGCCAGGCGGGTGTCGGCCACGGCCAACAGGGGCATGCCCTGGCCCTGGCTCTTTTGCAGCAATTCCTCCACCGCGTCGGCCGCCACCACGGCGGCGCAGGCGCCCCGCTCCCGGGCCTGGGCCAGGTAGGCGTGACCGTCGAAGCGGTCACCGCGCAGGGCGATGAACAGCTCGCCGCTGCCGATATTGCGGCTATCGGTGGAAACGCCGCCGAACAGCACGTTGGTACCGTAGGCGGTACCGTTGGTGGCGCGGGCGGCTTCGAAGAGGTCCATCATTTGCTCATGCTCCCGGCGCGTTGTTGCAGGGCCCGCGCCACGGCCTCGATGTCGGAATAGGGACGGCGCTCAAGGGCGCCATCGCGGCCGGCGATTTCCTGGTAGGGCTCGTGGCCCTTGCCGGCAACCAGCACCACGTCGGCCGGATCGGCGCCCTGCACCGCGCTGGTGACGGCCATTTCCCGGTCCGCCTCCATGCTCGCCTCGGGGGCACCGGCCCGGATGTCGGCGAGGATGGCCAGGGGATCTTCCCGGCGGGGGTTGTCGCTGGTGAGCAGCACCGCATCGGCGAGACGGGCGGCAATGGCCCCCATCTGGGGCCGCTTGCCCTTGTCCCGGTCGCCACCGCAGCCGAAGACGCAGACCAGGCGGCCACCCCGGGCCTGGGCCACTTCCCGCAGGGCGAGCAGGGCGTTTTCCAGGGCATCGGGGGAATGGGCGTAATCCACCACCACCAGGGGCTCGCCCTCCCCGCCCAGGCGCTGCATGCGGCCGGCGGGCGGCAACAGGGCAGACAGGCGCTCGGCGACCTGATCCAGGGGCTGGCCCAGGGCCAGCAGGGTGCCGGCCACGGCGAGCAGGTTGGAAACGTTGTAACGCCCCACCAGTCCAGTGTTGACCATAGCTTGGCCCTGGGGTGCCACCAGGCTGAAGGACAGGCCGGCGGCGGTGTGCTGCAGGTTCTCGGCCCGCAGCAGCCAGTCGGCCTCGGGCACGCTGTTGTTGTTCAGGGTGTAGCCGATGCGCAGGGTGGCGGTGGTATCAGCCATGAGCTTTCGGCCGAAGGGATCGTCCAGGTTGATCACCGCCTCGTTCAGCTCCGGCCAGGCGAACAGGTGCTCCTTGGCGGCGGCATAGGCCTCCATGGTGCCGTGGTAATCCAGGTGATCCCGGGTCAGGTTGGTGAACACTGCCACGGCGAAGCGGGCGCCGTTGCAGCGCTGCTGCTCCAGGCCGATGGAGGACACTTCCATGGCGCAGGCCTTGGCGCCGTGAGCCACGTAATCGGCCAGGAGGGCATGCAGGGCCAGGGCATCCGGAGTGGTGTTGGCGGCTTCGGCCAGGGCACCGGGGAAGCCGTTGCCCAGGGTACCGACGACGGCGCAAGACTTACCAGCGGCAGACAGGGCCTGGGCCAGCCACTGGCTGCAGGTGGTCTTGCCGTTAGTGCCAGTGATGCCCACCAGGGAGAGCCTTTCCGAAGGCCGGCCATAGACCAGGTGCGCCAGGTGGCCGGAGAAGGCGCGCAGTCCATCCACACCGACATTGGCTGCCTTCCATGCCGGGTTCCAGGCGAAGCCGGCGTTCTCCCACAACACGCCGGCGGCCCCCTTCTCCAGGGCAGCGCCGATGTAGGCACGGCCGTCGGTGGCCTGGCCCGGGTAGGCGACGAACACGTCCCCCGGCCGCACTTTGCGGCTGTCGTTGCTCAGGCGGGCGGCAGTCACGCCCTGGGCCCGGAGCTGGTCCACCAGGCCCTGAGCCATGTAGCTGCCGAGATTGGCTTCGCTCATAGCTTGTCCTTGGCCGGGGTACCGGCGGCGACCTGCAGCGGTGCGTCCTGGGGGATCCCCATGGTACGCAGGGCACCGCCCATCACGTTGGCGAACACCGGGCCGGCCACGTCTCCGCCGTAGTGCTTGCCATTCGAGGGCTCGTCGATCATCACCGCCACCACCAGGCGCGGATCGGAAATGGGGGCGAGGCCAACAAAGGAGGCCACGTATTTCTTGGCGTAGACGCCGTTCTCGATCTTGTAGGCGGTACCGGTCTTGCCGCCGACCCGGTAGCCCGGCACCTTGGCCATGGGCGCGGTGCCGCCAGGCTGGACCACCAGCTCCAGCATGTCGCGCACTTCATGGGCGGTCTGGGGCGAATACACCCGGGTGCCGGTCACCGGCCCTTGAGGCAGACGAGTGAGGGACAGGGGGATGACATCCCCGTCCCGGGCGAAAACGGTATAGGCCCGGGCCAGCTGGATTAGGCTGACGGAAATGCCGTGGCCGTAAGACATGGTGGCCTGTTCGATGGGGCGCCAGGATTTCCACGGGCGCAGGCGGCCATTCACTTCGCCGGGGAAGCCCAGGTGGGGCACCTGGCCGAAGCCCAGGCTATCCAAGTGTTCCCACATGTCCTGGTAGGACAGCATGGCGGCCATCTTGGCGGTGCCGACGTTGGACGACTTCTGGATCACCTGGGACACCGACAGGGCACCGTGAGGGTGGGCGTCGGAAATGGTGGCGGTGCCGATGGTGAGCTTGCCCGGGGCGCAGTTGATGATGGTCTGGGGCGAAACCTTGCCGCCTTCCAGGGCGGTGGCCACGGTAAACGGCTTCATCGGCGAACCGGGCTCGAAGGTATCGGTCACGGCGCGATTGCGCAGCTGGGGTCCGGTCAGGCGCTCCCGGTTGTTCGGGTTGTAGGTTGGCCAGTTGGCCAGGGCCAGAATTTCGCCGGTACGGGCATCGAGCACCACCACGCCGCCGGCCTTGGCATTGTTGTCAGTCACGGCCTGTTTCAACTGGCTGTAGGCCATGTACTGGATCTTGTCATCCAGGGCCAGGGTGATGTCCTTGCCGTCCTGGGGCGGCTTGGAAGCCCCCACGTCCTCGACGATCTGGCCGCGGCGGTCCTTGATCACGCTACGGCTGCCTGGCCGGCCCAGGAGTTCTCCCTGGAAGGCCAGTTCGGCGCCTTCCAGGCCCTTGTCGTCGATACCGGTAAAACCCACCATGTGGGCGGTCATTTCACCGGAGGGGTAATAGCGGCGGTATTCCTTGTTCTGGTGGATGCCGGGCAGCTTGAGGGCCGCCAGGTGTTCGCCCACTTCCGGCGGAATCTGGCGCTTCAGATAGACGAAGTTCTTGTCTTCCGCCAGCTTGCGATTTAGTTCCCGGGCGTCCATTTCCAGGAGCTTGGCCAGCTGCTGGGTCTGTTCCGGGGTGAGCTTGACGTCGGCGGGAATGGCCCAGACCGATTTCATCGGCGTGGACACCGCCAGCACATCGCCGTTGCGGTCGGTGATGCGCCCCCGGGAGGCGGAGACTTCTAGGTCGCGGCGGTAGCGGGAATCGCCCTTTTCCTGCAGGAAGTCGTTGTTGATCACTTGCAGATAAAAGGAACGGCCAGCCAGGGCGGCGAAGGAGCCGAGCAGGACCAGCACCACCAGGCGAGAGCGCCAGGCATGGAGCCGCAGTTGCAGCACCGGGCTTTCGGTGAAGCGATGCGCTTTGACCCGGGCGATCACAGCGCCTCCTTCTGGGCCGCCGGCGGAGCGGCATTGATCACCTTGGCCGCTTCCGGGGTGCGCATCTTGAGCTTTTCCCGGGCAATCTTTTCGATGCGGGGATGGGTCGCCCAAGTAGACAATTCCAGCTGCAGCTGGCCCCACTCCACATCCAGGCTGCGCGCCCGCTCCTGCTCACCTTCCAGGTCCTGGAAGACCTTGCGCGCCTTGTGCTGGGAAGTGACCACCCCCATGGCACAGATGGCCGCAGCGAGGAGCAACAGGATATTCAGCCGGAGCACCATGGAGTCCCTACACCGCCGCCTTCTCGGCCACGCGCATGATGGCGCTGCGGGCACGGGGATTGGCCGCCACTTCGGCCGCCGAGGCTTTCACCGGCTTGCCCACCAGCACCAGCTTGGGCTGGGGCAGCTGATCGGCGCGCAGGGGCAGCCCCTTGGGCAGGTGACTGTCGGGTTCCGCCTGATCCTTGAGGAAACGCTTGACGATGCGGTCTTCCAGAGAATGGAAGGAAATGACCACCAGCCGGCCGCCCGGCTTGAGCAGTTCAAGCGCCTGGGGCAGGGCTAGCGAAAGCTCCTGGAGTTCTTGATTGATATGAATCCGTAGAGCTTGAAAGCTTCGCGTCGCCGGGTCCTGGCCGGGCTCGCGGGTCCGCACGGCTTCAGCGACAAGCGTGGCAAGCTGCCTTGTGGTTGCAATAGGCCGCTCGGCCCGAGCAGCCACAATCTTCTTTGCAATCTGCTTAGCAAACCGTTCTTCCCCATAGTCCCTAATAACCTCCGCAATTTCCGACTCTTCGGCACGGGCCAGCCATTCCGCGGCAGTCTCGCCCCGGGTGGTGTCCATGCGCATGTCGAGAGGGGCGTCAAACCTGAAGCTGAAGCCCCGCTCCCCCTCGTCGAGCTGCGGCGAGGAGACTCCGATATCCAGGAGCACCCCATCCACCAACCCAACCCCCTCCTGCCGCACCACTTCCCCCATATCGCTGAAGGGGGCATGGCACAGCTTGAAACGTTTGTCCTGAATGGCCTGGGCTACTGCCACGGCCTGGGGATCGCGATCAAAGGCCAGAAGCCGCCCGGCGGGGCCGAGCTGACTCAGGATGGCGCGACTATGGCCGCCACGGCCGAAAGTGCCATCCACATAGGTACCAGCCGGGTCAACGCGGAGGGCCGCCACCGCCTCCTGCAGGAGGACAGTGACGTGATTGCCGCCACCTACACTCACAGCGCGATGCCCTCGAAGCCCGGAATTGGTTGATCGCTTTGCAAAGCGGCGAGGGCGGCCTCGTTCTGACGCTGCCAGCCTTCGTCGCTCCAAATCTCGAAATGGGAGCCCATGCCCACCAGCCACACCTGCTTTTCCAGCTTGGCGAAGCCGCGCAACTCCGGGGCCACCAGGAGGCGGCCGGCGGAATCCATTTCCTCTTCCCGGGCGTTACCCACCAGCACGCGCTTGAGGGCGGCGGAGCGGGGATCGAAGCTGGGAGCCTTGAGGATCTGGTCGCGGATGGGTTCCCAGGCGGGAACAGGGTAAAGGAGCAGGCAACCGTGGGGATGGGCCGTCAGCACCAGGGACCCGTTCGCGGTCTGGGCGAGCGCCTCCCGGTGGCGGGCCGGAATGGCCAGCCGCCCCTTGGCGTCGAGACTCAGCGAAATTGTCCCTTGGAACATGTACCTCCCCGAAAAACCCTTTTACTCCACTGAGGCGATATTTCTCACCCCGTTTACCCACTTTTCACCACCTTTTCCCACTTTAAGGGAATCACCCACCACGGTCAAGGATGTTTTTACCTTTTTTTTCAATGGAGACAAGGACTTAAAGGCGATTTCGCAAAAAATTTTAGAAAAATTTTTTCTTAAAAAACAATGGGGATAGAAGAGCAACTGAAAGTGCTTTGTGAGGAGTCTTGAGGTAAATCAAATACGCGGGAGGGGAATGCGGCCGGCATGAGCGCGACCAACGGTAATTCCTGGGGGATATACGGAGGACGTGATGGGGGGAGTGTGAAGCTGACCGATAAGCCGGGTTCTGTAGACGCCCGAAAGCGCCTGGCAGCCATTCCTCTAGGCGCACCGTTACCAGTGCGCTCAAGCAACCTACCCGGGAGCAGCGCGAGCCACGCCTAATGCTCCCCTATTTGGTCTTGCTCCGGATGGGGTTTGCCGTGCCGTCTGTGTCGCCACAGCCGCGGTGGGCTCTTACCCCGAGCCGGCTTGCGCCGGACCGCCCGGACTGTCGCCCAGGCACCGTTTCACCCTTGCCTGATCCCGGTTGCCCGGGCCATCGGCGGTCTATTCTCTGTTGCACTTTCCGTCGCCTTTGCCTTGCGGCTTATAGCGCCTGGCCGTTAGCCAGCATCCTGCTCTGCGGAGCCCGGACTTTCCTCCCGGCACCCGAGGGTGCCCAGCGGCTGCCTGGCCAGCTTCACCGCGCCATTATACGTGGAAGCGGCCCGCCGCCCGGAACGGAATTGCCAGGTATCGTCGTAATAGGCTGCGGTTTCATTCTCCGGGACCATGCCCGGCAGCCCCAGCAGCGGCAGCGGCTGGAGTTCCCGCGGGGAGGCATAGCAACCAGCCGCCAGCTCGGCAGCCAGGCGGGCGTCGAGCCCGGCCAGCTGGCCGGCGTCGATGGCGGCCAATTCGGCCGCACTGGCCTCATATAACACAGCCTTGGCGGTCAGCCCGCGGAAGGGAGCCAGCAATTGCTCGTAGGTGGCATGGCCGAAGATGACACAGCGCAGACTGGCCGCCAGGTCGGTACGACGCTCCCAGAACAGCTCCTTCCAGCGGAACTCCCGGATCAGATCGAGCAGATCGGGCCAGGTGCTGAGCACCACGGCACCGCATTCGTCGAAATGAGTCATGGCATCCCGCTCCAGCCCCCGGCCCGCCCCGGTGGCGCCGGTCAGCATGGCCTGGTGACGGCCGCTCAGGGCTGCCTTGCTGCGTGGGAAGGCGCACCAGACCAGGGCATTGAAGAAGTCATGCCAATTTTCCGCCCGGGTTTCCACCTCGCCTCGGGCAGCAATGCGGGCCTCGTAGCCCAGGCCATCCTCCTGGGGCAGGACGAAGCGCAGGGCGTGGCCGTTGCAGGTCGCCAGCCCCAGCTCGGCCGCCAGGGCAGCGACTCCAGCAACCGCCTGGGAATCGGGCCCACCGGCGCCGGGCTGTGCCGCCGGCCAGGGCGGCTGCAGCTTGCCCAACCAGGGCGCCAGGGCCGCGAAAGGCGGTGCCCCGTAAGGGAAGGGACGGCTCACTGGGCCGGGATCGGGGTCGGGGCAGCGGCACCCGCCGCCGGCTGGGCCGGCACACCGTCGACCGGGGCCGGTGCGGGAGCGGGCGCAGGGGGCGGCGGCGCCGGCACAAAGCTCAGCTTGCCGCCCTGAACCTGGAACACGCCCAGTTTGTTGCCCATGCCGCCCGGCAACTGGTCCACGTCAACCTTCTGGAAACCTTCGCAGGTCTGGGTCTCGGCCAGGTAGACGAGCTTCCCCCGTTTCAGCAGGAAAGTCCCCGGCCCGGTCTGCCACACTTCGACAGAGGCTTCGATCGGGGCAACGCCCATCTGGTGACGCCGCTGGCAGTCCGGCAGGCGAGAAGCCGTGACCGACAGATCCACTTCCGGCTTCCAGAACCAACGCTGCTCGCGGATCAGGGTCAGGGCGTTGTCCTTCCCCTCGATCTGGAAGGAGGCAGCATCATTGACGCACCCCGCCAGGAACGGCAGCAGGGCCAGGGGCAGCACAATGGCGGCAAATTTCCTCATGGTCGTTCCTTCAACTCAAGGCGATGCTCAATGTGGATCAGGCGACGAATTTCCAGCGCAGGCTTTCCCCGGCGCGCAGGGGAGTGAGGCTGTCGGCGCCGGCGTAGGCCAGGCTGGCGGGCACCAGGTTGTCTTCCCGCACCAGGGTGACGCTACCGGCGTTGCGCGGCAAGCCATAGAAAGCCGGGCCATGGAAGCTGGCGAAGGCTTCCAGCTTGTCCAGGGCGCCCGCATCCTCGAAGGCTTCGGCGTACAGCTCCAGGGCGTGCAGCGCCGTGTAGCAGCCGGCACAGCCGCAGGCCGCTTCCTTGGCCCCGGTAGCGTGGGGGGCCGAATCGGTCCCGAGGAAGAAGCGCGGGCTGCCGGAAATGGCGGCGGCCACCAGAGCCTGGCGGTGCTCCTCCCGCTTCAGCACGGGCAGACAGTAATAGTGGGGACGCACGCCACCCTGGAAGATGGCGTTGCGGTTGTAAAGCAGGTGATGGGCGGTGATGGTGGCGCCAATATTGGGACCGGCGGCACTCACGAAGGCGGCGGCGTCCTTGGTGGTGATGTGCTCGAACACCACCTTGAGGCCGGGGAAATCCTTGAGCAGGGGGGACATCACCCGGTCGATGAAGACCTTTTCCCGATCGAAGATATCGATGGCCGGATCGGTCACCTCGCCGTGCACCAGCAGCGGCAGGCCGAGCTTTTCCATTTCAGCCAGGGCGGCGCGGCACTTGGCCAGGTCGGTGACGCCGGCGTCAGAATTGGTGGTAGCGCCGGCGGGATAGAGCTTAACCGCCTTGACGAAGCCCGAGGCCACAGCCGAGGCGATTTCGCTGGCCGGGGTGTTGTCGGTCAGATACAGGGTCATCAGCGGCTCGAAGCTCATGCCGGCGGGCAGAGCCGCCAGGATGCGCTGGCGATAGGCGTCCGCCTGATCCACCGTGGTCACCGGCGGCTTCAGGTTGGGCATGACGATGGCCCGGCCAAACTGGCGCGCGCTATGGGGCAGGACGGCGGCCAGGGCGTCGCCATCGCGCAGATGCAGGTGCCAGTCGTCGGGACGGGTGATGGTCAGGGTAGTCAGCGGCATGATGTTCCGATCAGTCTCAATAGCGGAATTTTAGCCGCAAAAGCCGGAGAAATCCCGGCCCAGCCGCGCCCCCTCGCCAACTCAGCCCTGCTGCTTCAGGGCCAGGGCCTTGGCGTAGAGGTCATTCTTGGCAGCGCCGGTGATTTCCGCTGCCAGCTTGGCGGCCTGCTTCACCGGCAGCCCCTCGGCCAGCAGCAGCCCCAGGACCCGCTCCCCTTCCCCGTCGTCGCCCCCTGGCGGAGCCGCCTCAACCAGCAGCACGAACTCCCCCTTCTGCCGATTGGCGTCGCCGGCCAGCCAGGCAGCCGCTTCCCCCAAGGGGCAGCGGTGGATGCTCTCGAACAGCTTGGTCAGCTCCCGGGCAAAAACCACCTGCCGTAGCGGACCGAAAACCTGGGCCAGGGCATCGACGGTTTCCACCACGCGATGGGGCGCCTCGTAGAACACCAGGGTGTAGGGCATGGCCGCCAAGGCACGCAGCTCCTTTTCCCGCTGCCCGGCCTTGGCCGGGAGGAAGCCGTAGAAGAGGAAATGGGGCGCCGTCAGCCCCGAGGCCGAGAGGGCGGTCACCGCAGCGCAGGCGCCAGGCAGGGGCACCACCCGAAAGCCGGCCTCCTGCACCCGGACGACGATGCGGGCGCCGGGATCGGAAACGGCGGGGGTGCCCGCATCCGACACCAGGGCCACCGACTCCCCCGCCGCCAGCTTGTCGATGATCTGCTGGGCGGCCTTCTCCTCGTTGTGCTGGTGCGCCGGCAACAACTTGGCGCCAACACTGAAGTGGCGCAGCAGCGGCTGGCTGTGGCGGGTGTCCTCGGCCGCCACCCAGGGCACGGCCTTGAGCACCTCCAGGGAGCGCATGGTCATATCCCCCAGGTTTCCCAGGGGCGTCGGGACCACATACAATGCAGATGATTCGTTTGTCATTTTTTCAACCATGAACAGTCCTGCCAAAGATACCACGCCACATACCATGTCATCCGGCCCCTCCCCCCGCGCTGCCGCTGGCCGGGAGGCGGAGGACATGGCCGAGCGCTTCCTGCGCCAGCGGGGCCTGCGGCTGCTGGCCCGCAATTACCGGGTGAAGGGCGGCGAAATCGATCTGGTGTGCCGGGATGGCCGCACCACGGTCTTCGTCGAGGTGCGGTTGCGCCGGGGCCAGGCCTTCGGCGGTGCCGCCGCCAGCATTACCGCCAGCAAGCGTACCCGCCTCATCCTCGCCGCCCGCCACTGGCTCGTGGAACACGGCAACGGGGCCTGCCGCTTCGATTGCGTGCTGCTCCCCGATCTGGATGAAAGCCGCCTGGAGTGGCTGCAGGATGCCTTCAGCGCCGATTAAGCGCCTCTGGCGCATCGCCCTCTGCTTCTTGCTCCTGGGGGCCGCGGCATTTCCGGGAGCCCGGGCGGAACAGGTGAAGATCCTGGTGCAAAGCTCGCCCCTGGCCGGCAGCCAGTACTATGCCGTGGCCGAACTGTGGCCCCGCCTGGTCGTGGGCGACCGCCTCACCCTGGTGCGGGAAGCGGACAATCACCACGATCCCCGGGCGGTACGGGTGGACTGGCAGGGCCAGCCCCTGGGCTACCTGCCCCGGGCAGAAAACAGTGCCGTGGCAGCAGCTCTGGATCGGGGCGAGAAACTGGAGGCCCGCATCGCCCGTCTAACCCAGGATGCCAATCCCTGGCGGCGGGTGGAAGTGCAGGTATTCGTGGTGCTTTAGGACTATCCCCGGCCCCAGTTCAAGGCCAGCCCCGCCCAGAAAAGCCCCGTTACACGCCGTTACCCCAGGCCGCCCGGGAGGCCATGCTAGAATGCCCCTTCATTTATTACGGCAAGTGCCTATTAATACAATGGATTTGATTTCCCGCGTCAGCCAGCACTTCCACGCCAGCGCCCAGACCAAGCTGGATGCAGTGGAACTTCTCGCCGCTCCCATCGCCGAGGCGGTGGAAACCATGACCACCTGCCTGATCAACGACGGCAAGATTCTCGCCTGCGGCAACGGCGGCTCCGCGGCCGACGCCCAGCACTTCGCCGCCGAGCTGGTGGGCCGTTTCGAGGCTGAGCGCCAGGAACTGGCGGCGGTGGCCCTCACCACCGACACCTCCATCATCACGGCCATCGCCAACGACTACCACTACAACGTCATCTTCGCCAAGCAGGTGCGCGCCCTGGGCCGCTCCGGCGACGTGCTGCTGGCCATTTCCACCTCCGGCAACTCGGCCAACGTGATCGAGGCCATCAGCGCCGCCCACGACGCCGACATGCGCGTGGTCGCCCTCACCGGCAAGACCGGCGGCCAGATCGGCGAAATGCTGCGCGAGGGCGATGTGCATATCTGCGTTCCCGCCGAGCGCACCGCCCGCATCCAGGAAGTCCATCTCCTGACCATCCACTGCATTTGCGACGGCATCGATTGCCTGCTGCTCGGCGCTGAGGAGTAATCCCATGAGCAAGTCCCTACGTACCCGTCTAGCCCTGCCCCTGCTCCTGGCGGCCCTGGTGCCGTCCCTCCAGGCCTGCTTCCCGGTGGTAGCCGGCGGCGTCACCGCCGGCGTGCTGATGGCCACCGACCGCCGCTCCTCCGGTACCTACGTGGAAGATGAAGGCATCGAGCTCAAGGCCGCCAACCGCATCTCCGACCTGCTCAAGGACCGGGGCCACGTCAATGTCACCAGCTACAACCGCAAGGTCCTGCTCACCGGCGAAGTCCCCAGCGAGGATCTGAAGGCCCAGGCGGAGCAGGCCGCGGCCGCGGTGCCCAACGTCCAGGCCATCACCAACGACCTGCAGGTCGCTGGTGTCAGCGCCCTCTCCTCCCGCAGCAACGACGCTTACATCACCTCCAAGGTGAAGGCCCGCTTCATCGACGCCCAGCGCTTCGCCGCCAACCATGTAAAGGTGGTCACCGAAGCTGGTACCGTCTATCTGCTGGGCATGGTCACCGAAGGCGAGGCCAAGGCGGCGGTAGAGGTCGCCCGTACTACCGCCGGCGTGCGCAAGGTGGTGAATGTACTGGAAATCATCACCGTGGCTCAGGCCCAGGAACTGGACCTGCGTCAGAGCGAGCAGAAGACCGCCCCGACCTCGCCCCGGCAGCAATAAGCGGTTCGGAATCCACCTTCCCATGTCCTACATCCTGGCCCTGTTTCTGCCCTGGTTGGCGGTGATGCTCAAGGGCCGGGTATTCGTCGGCATCGTGCTGCTGATCCTGCAGATCACCCTGATCGGCTGGCTGCCGGCTACGGTGGTCGCCCTGTTCATCGTGCATCAGGAAAACACCAAGGACGCCATCGCCGAGGCCATGGGTCGCAAGCGCTAAGCAGGACTTCGACAAAAACAAAAAGGGCAGCGGCGGCTGCCCTTTTTGTTTGCCACGAGCACCAGACTCAGGCATTGACCCCGTGCAGCTCGGCATAGGCCGAGTGGTTGTGGATGGACTCGAAGTTCTCGGACTTCACCGACCAGGCACCGATGCGCGGCTCGGCTATGAGACGCAGGGCAATGTCCCGCACCAAGTCCTCAACGAACTTGGGATTGTCATAGGCCCGCTCGGTGACCCACTTCTCGTCCGGGCGCTTCAACAGGCCGAAGACCTCGCAGGAGGCCTCCTCTTCCGCCAGGCGCACCAGTTCCTCGATGCTCATGGCGCTGCGCAGGCGGGCCGTGAGGGTGATGTGGGAACGCTGGTTGTGGGCGCCGTACTCGGAGATCTTCTTCGAGCAGGGGCACAGGCTGGTCACCGGCGCGGTGACCTCCAGGGTCACGGTCGCGGCGGCAGCCGGCGCCTTTTCCACCAACAGCCGGGCGCTGTAGTCGAGCAGGCTGGAGACGTCGGACACCGGGGCCCGCTTGGCGATGAAATAGGGGAAGGACAGGTCGATACTGCCGCTATCGGCCTGCAGGTGCGCCAGCATTTCCTCGACCATCGCCACCAGCCCCATGGGCTCCAGGGGCGGCCGCTGGCGTTCGAGAATTTCAACGAAGCGGGACATGTGGGTGCCCTTCACTTCAGGCGGCAGGCCGACGGTCATGGCCAGTTCGGCCACCGTGTGCTGCACATCGCCACTGGGGGTACGCAGGGCCAGAGGATAACGCAGGCCCTTCACCCCGACCTTCTGGATGGCGAGCTGGCGGTGATCCTGGCTGGCCTGGACGTCGGGCAGGTGAAAAAGGTTATCCGGTGCGTTCATGGGATATCTCCGTGAGCTGGGGGAATGGGTCGTTAATCGGTTGTTGTTATGGGGTGGCGAGCAACTTGTCGATGGCCCCGAGCAGGGCCGGATCATCGGGCCGGACCCGGCTGCCGAAGCTGAGGACACTCTTGCCCTGGCGATCGATCAAGTATTTGTGGAAATTCCACTGGGGCGCCTGGCCGGTGATCTTGGCCAGCTGGACGAACAAGGGATTGGCCGCCGGCCCCACCACGCTGCTCTTGGCCAGCATGGGGAACTTAACGCCATAGGTGAGACGGCAGAAATCGGCGATTTCCTGATTACTGCCCGGTTCCTGCTGGCCGAAATCGTTGGCAGGAAAGCCCACCACCACCAGCCCCTTGTCCTTCAAGCGGGCATAGAGGGCTTCCAGGCCGTCATACTGGTAGGTAAAGCCGCAATAGCTGGCGGTATTCACCACCAGCAACACCTTGCCCTGATATTGGCAGAGGGACTGGGGCTTGTTGTCCTGCAGGGCGGGGAAGGTGTGGTCGAGGAGAGGCGGGCAATCCCCTGCAACGGCCGGCGTGGCGACACTCACCAGGCAGAGCAGGGCAAAGAGGGCAGTCAGGGCACGCGGCATGCAATCTCCAGGAAATCCACGGCAGGGTGAGAGGGAAACGACCATTCACAGGCGCCCATCGCCGGGCTCCTCTTCAAGACAGCGCCACAGGCCTTCAGGTTCCCTGGCGGCAGCGGAAGCTGCCATTGCACCGCGAGAAAGGAAAAAAACCGGGAACTGCCGGGCGCAGCTGCTGTCTTTTGCAGCTGCGCCCCCAAACCCAACAGAGAAATTATAAAAATGCTCTACCCGGAACTCTTCACCAGCCTGGAAAAAGCCCGCTGGAACATGGCCGACGACATCCCCTGGGACCAGTTCGACGCCAGTCTGCTCTCCGACGAGCAGGCCATCACCATCAAGATGAACGCCATCACCGAATGGTCCGCCTTGCCCGCCACCGAGATGTTCCTGCGGGACAACAAGGACGATTCCGACTTCTCCGCCTTCATGTCCATCTGGTTCTACGAGGAGCAGAAGCACTCCCTGGTGCTACAGGAATACCTGCGCCGTTTCCGCCCCGAACTGGTGCCGACCGAAGCCGAGCTGCACGCCGTACGCTTCGAGTTCGATCCGGCCCCGCCCCTGGAAACCCTGATGTTGCACTTCTGCGGCGAAGTACGCCTGACCCAGTGGTATCGCCGCGCCAGCGAGTGGCATACCGAGCCGGTGATCAAGGCCATCTACGATCACATCTCCCGGGACGAAGCCCGCCATGGCGGTGCCTACCTGAAGTACATGAAGCGGGCCATCGACAAGTTCGGCGACAGCGCCCGCTCCGCCTTCGCCAAGCTGGGCATGCTCATGGCCGCCAGCGGCCGCTCCGGCAAGCCCCTGCACCCCACCAACCTGCACGTGAACCAGAGCCTCTTCCCCAACGACACGGTGCAAAGCCGCCTGCCGGACCCGGAATGGCTAGAGCGCTGGCTCGACACCCAGATCTGCTTCGACAAGACCTGGGAAGCCCGGGTGGTGGGCGGCATCCTGCGCAACCTCTCCAGCCTGTTCGACCAGACCTTCGAGACGGTGCAGGACCTGAGCCGCTACCGCAAGTCCCTGCCGGCGGCTTAAGCCACGCTGGCCACGCGGCACGGGGCGGTGCCAATAAAGCCGGTAAAATGGCCGTATTGCCAACGCTCCTGCTGCCATGACCGACTACGCCCTGCCGGCCTTCGAGGCCAAGATCTGCCCCCCCGACCAACTCGCCGTCCGGGCAGCCACCCTGGCCCGCCCCCTGGTGTTCACCAACGGCTGCTTCGACATCCTGCACCGGGGCCACGTCACCTATCTGGCCCAGGCCCGGGCCCTGGGCGCCGCCATGGTGGTGGCCCTCAACACCGATGCCTCGGTGAAGCGCCTGGGCAAGGGTGATGACCGGCCGGTGAACCGGCTGGAAGACCGGCTGGCCGTCATGGCCTCCCTGGGCTGCGTGGACCTGGTCACCTGGTTCGACGAGGACACGCCCTTGCAGCGCATCCTGGAAGCCCGGCCGGAAGTCCTGGTCAAGGGCGGCGACTGGGCGCCGGAGAAAATCGTCGGCGCCCCGGAAGTCAAGGGCTGGGGCGGCACGGTGCACTCCATCCCGTTCCTGCACGAAAAATCCACCACCGCCCTGCTGGAAAAAATCCGCCGCCTGTAGGCGCCGCCATGGCCCACAACCATCCGCACGATCATGGCCTCGGTCATAGCCACGGTCACCACCACCACGCCGCGGGCCATAACCCCCACCTCCTCGGCGCCACCCTGCTGACCCTGGGCTTCGCCGGGGTCGAGGCCCTGGCCGGTTCCTGGGCCGGCTCCCTGGCCCTGATCGGCGATGCCGGCCACATGGTAAATGACGGTGTCGCCCTGGCCCTGGCCGCGGCCGCCGCCTGGGTTGCCCGCCGCCCGCCGAGCCAGCGCCATACCTACGGCCTGGGCCGGGCCGAGGTGCTGGCGGCCCTGCTGAACAGCCTGGCCATGCTGGCCCTGGTAATTGCCATCGTCGTCGAGGCGGTGGCCCGCCTGCACAGCCCGGCGCCCATCGCCGGCCCGACGGTGATGGGGGTGGCGGTCATCGGCCTGGCGGTCAATGGCCTGGTGGCCTGGCTGCTCAGCCGGGGGGAAAGCAACCTCAACACCCGGGCGGCCCTGCTGCACGTCATCGGCGACATGCTCGGTTCGGTGGCGGCCATCGCCGCCGGCGCCACCGTCTATTTCACCGGCTGGCAGGCCGCCGACCCCTTGCTCGCCGGCGGCATCGCCGTGCTCATCCTGGGTTCCAGCCTGCGCCTGTTGCGCCAGGCCCTGCACGCCCTGATGGAAGGGGTGCCGGCCCATCTGCAGGCGGAGGAAATCGGCCTGGCCCTGGCCGCCGTGGAAGGGGTGCAGTCGGTGCACGACCTGCATATCTGGACCGTGGGCGATGGCCAGGTGATGCTCTCCGCCCACCTGCGCCTTTCCGACCTGGCACCCTGGCCCGACATCCTGGAACGCTGCCGCCACCTGCTGGAACACCGCTGGCAGATCAGCCATGTCACCCTGCAACCGGAAACCCTGCCGGTGGCGCCCCTGCACTTTCGGCCGCCGCAGCCCCGGGACAGCGGGGACCGGGAACCGGAGTAAACGCCAGGGCTCAGCCCAGCAGGGCCGCCTCATCCACTGCGTCGATCTGCTCCGGCTGCAGGTAGCGCGTTGCGTAGTCCCGATACACCCCGGCACTGACGAAGAGGTCGAACAACTCGGGATCGATATGCCCCTCCCGTTTCATGCGCGCCATGATGCCCAGGCTCTCAGACAGGGTCTTGCCCTTCTTGTAGGGACGATCCACGGCGGTGAGGGCCTCGAAGATGTCGGCGATGGCCATCATCCGCGCCTGGGGACTCATTTCCTCCCGCCTTAGCCGTTTCGGATAGCCGGTGCCGTCCATCTTCTCGTGGTGCCCGCCGGCCAGCTCCGGCACATTTTTCAGGTGCCGCGGGAAGGGCAGGGCGGTGAGCATGATGATGGTCTGGACGATGTGATCGTTGATGATGTAGCGGTCTTCCTCGCTCAAGGTGCCGCGGCCCATGAGCAGGTTGTGCAGCTCGCCCCGGTTGAACTTGTGGGCCGGCACCTGGAGCTTGAAGCCCCAGGGATTGTCCGCCGGCATGAGATCCCGGGGACTGCGCTCGATCAGGTGCTCGTCCTTGTCCGCCAGTAGCGCTTCCGTCGCCGGCAATGGGGCCTGGGGCTGGCGCGCCTTGCGCTGCCGCTCCTCCCAGGAGATGCCCAGGCGGTCGTCCAGGGAGCGCTGCCAGCTGCGGCTGGCAATCACCTGCAGGCGCGCGATTTTTTCCGGCGCCATGGATTCGCCGCCCTCGTTGCAGGTCGCAACCAGGGCGAACTCCTCGTCCAGCACCCGCCACTGCTCCTCCAGGCTGGCCCGCAGGGCGGCAGCGTCGCCCCCCTCGGCCACCTGGCGCCAGAAGGCCACCTCTGCATCCCGCTTCAATACTTCGAAGCGCATGCGCACCTCGTGGATGCGGTCGTACAGGGTTTCCAGCTTGGTCGCCTTATCCACCACGAATTCGGGTGTTGTCACCTTGCCACAGTCGTGGAGCCACCCGGCGATGTGCAGCGCCTCCCACTCGTCGTCGTTCAACGCGAAGCCGGCATAGGGCCCATCCGTGGCGTCGCAGGCGGCCCGGGCGATCATCTTGGTCAGCACCGGCACCCGCTGGCAGTGGCCTCCGGTATAGGGACTCTTGGCGTCGATGGCGCTCGCCACCAGCTGGATGAAGCTCTCCAGCAGGGCCTTCTGGGCCTGGAGCAGGCGCTGGTTCTCGATAGCCACGGCGGAGGCCCCGGACAGGGCCTCGATGAAGGAAATGCGCTCGGCTTCCGGCGCCTCGGCGCTGCCCGGCAGGAACAGGGCCAACACTCCCACCACCTGCTGCTCCCGGTTCTTCAGGGGCAGGGCCACCAGCAGCACCGGCAGGCCGGCCAGGGCGCTGCCGGCGCCGTCGAGGAACTCCATGCCGGCGGGCCGCTGGGGCGGCACCTCCAGCACCTGGGTACGCCCCTCCAGGGCTGCCAGGAGCAAGGGGTGGGTTTCCGTTTCCACCTTGACGAAGGCCAGGCCGGGCAGATGGGCGGCGACGATGGGCTCGGTCGCCATCTCCTCCGGTTCCCCCTGCCAGCGCAGGGCTACCGGCAACAGACCCCGGCCGTTGTCCGGCATCAGATAGACGATGCCGCCGCAGGCCTCCGCCGCCCCCAGGGTCTCCTGCAGCACCCGCTCCAGCAGGCGGTCGAAGTTGCGCTCGGCGGTGAGGGTGGCGGTGATGTCGAGGAACTGGCGGATGGTGCCCTTCATCTGGTTCATGGAAGCCGACAGGGCGTCGATCTCCCACACCGGCGAAGGCCCCGGGGCAGCTCCATCGAAATGGAAGCGGCGGATTTCGGCGGCCACCCGGATCAAATCCTTCAGCTCGTTGGAAATGCGCCGGGCCAGCCACCAGGCACCGGGAATGGCGAGCAGGATCAGGATCAGGGTGACCCACAGGGTCTGGGTACGGATACGCAGGGCATCGGCCAGGAGTTCCTCCTCCGGCACGGCGATGGCCAGGTAATTGGAACGCCGGCTGCCGGCCTCGGGCACTTCCAGCACCCGGGTATGCCAGAGCTGATGCCCCACTTCCAGCACCTGATCGCCGGGCACCGGCCCCAGGCGCTTGAGCACCGGCGAATCCAGGGCCGAAAGGGGCGGCAACTGGCCGTTGAAGGCGGCGCTGGCGGCCGCCAGGCGGGCCTGGTGGCTGTCGGCCAGCACCCGCCCCTGCTCGTCCAGCAGGGCGAGTTCGGACCCCGGGGTGAGGGCTGCCGCCCCCAGGGAGGTGGAAATATCCGCCAGGGTCAGGTCCGCCGCCACCACGGCACCGGAGGGGGAGCGCCGGGCAAAGGTCTTGCCCACCTCCCGGGTGGTGAAGAAGACATAGGGTTCGGTGCTGACCATTTCCGTGGCCTGGCTGGCGCTGCCATACCAGGGCCGGGTACGGGGGTCAAAGGTGTAGTCGGCCGGGGCCTGGCGCTGCAGCACCTGGAGTCCGTCATCGTAGAAGATGAAGGTGGGCTTGCTGGCACCAGCCCCGGTGCGCTCGACGCTTTGCACCAGATAGCGCGCCCCGGCCGGGGCCTTCAGGGCCGCACCGACCAGGGGATTGGCCAGGCTGCGCACCAGGAAAAAGGAACCGTCGCCATAACCGACGTAGATGGCGGAAAGGCGAGGAATGCGGCTGAGGATTTCCCGCAGCATGGGCAGGGATTCCAGGCGCTCGGGAAGGCCCTTGGCTTCGGTCAGGGGGTGGTAGGCCACCAGGCTGACCAGGGTTTCCAGGGGACCGTAGAGACGGCGCAGGTCGTCCCCGGTCTGGCGGGCGGTGCGGGAGAAGACATCGGAGGCCGCCGTGAGGACGATGCGCCGGGACTGATGGAAGTTGTACCAGCCGATGATCGAGCAGGAAACGAACAGCAGCAGGGAAAACAGGTAGGCGATATGGACGTGGAGCGGATAGAGCCGCCCCCGTTGCCGCAAAGGATACGCAAACAATGCCATGACCATCTCCGTAAAAGCCGGCGGGTCGCCATGCCCGACGCATGGCGCCAAGGTAACACCGGCAGCCCGGTGGCGCCAAAAGGATTAAATCGGCCCCATTCCGCCCCCCGGCCCGGAGCGGTTGACCCAGATCAACGGGGCTAGCGGCGGCCGGGCGCAGACTCCGCCTTCGTTATCAATGTCTAGAGAGTCAATAGACCATGAATGGATTTCGCATTGCCGTGATCGGTGCCGGCGAGACCGGTACGCCGCTCCTCAAACAATTGCTCACTTCCGCCTTCGTCCAGGTAATGGGCGTCGCCGACCTGGACCTGTCCATGCCCGGCATTGCCCTGGCCAAGGAGCACGGCGTCAAGGTGACCAACGACTTCATGGAACTGGCCGGCCTGGGCCAGGAACTGGATGTGATCATCGACGTCACCGGCGCCCCCAAGGTGCGGGAAGCCCTGCGCCAGCACATGGTGGCAACGGGCAACGACCACACCCTGATCATGCACGAGCGCATCGCCCTGTTGATGATGTCCCTCTCCGCCGGCAAGCTGGTCACCGGCAAGCACGGGGACCAGGAATACCTCTGAGCCCCTGCCTCCGACAACAAAAAGGCGACCCGCGGGTCGCCTTTTTCTTTGCCTGAGTTTGCCTGAGGGCGAACTACAGCACCACCTGGGTCCCCAATTCGACCACCCGGTTGGAGGGAATTTTGAAGAAGCTGGTGGCGCTGCCGGCGTTGCGGAACAGGGCGATGAACAGCTTTTCGCGCCAGAAGGCCATTTCCGAGCCAAGGCGGGGGATCAGGGTTTCCCGGCCGAGGAAGAAGGAGGTTTCCAGCATCTCAAACTTCAGCCCCGAGTCGCCGCACAGTTCCAGGGCCCGGGGAATGTCCGGCTCGTCCTTGAAGCCGTACTGGACGATGACCCGGTAGAAGTTTTCCTTCAGCTTGTGCACCTCCACCCGGTCGATCTCAGGCACGAAGGGCACGTCGAAAATCTGCGCCGAGACGATAATCACCCGTTCGTGCAGCACCTTGTTGTGCATCAGGTTGTGCAGCAGGGCATGGGGCACGCCATTGGGGTCGGCGTTGAGGAAGACGGCGGAACCGGGCACCCGGGGCGGCGGCGCCACGGCAATGCTGTCGATAAAGGGCAGCAGCAGCAGGGATTCGCCCTTGAGCCGGTCGGACAGCAACTGGCGCCCGCGCTTCCAGGTCGTCATCAGGACGAACACGCCCACCCCGACCACCAGGGGGAACCAGCCGCCGTCGGGGATCTTCAGGATGTTGGCGGAGAGGAAGGTCAGTTCCACCACCAGGAAACCGGAGAACAGCAGGGCTGCCCGCGTCCAGCCCCAGCCCCAGACCCGGGCCACGACCATGGAGGCGAGGATGGAAGTGATGACCATGTCGCCGGTGACGGCGATACCGTAGGCCGCGGCCAGGTTGTTGGACGACTTGAAGCCCAGCACCAGCACCGCCACGGCACCGAACAGGCCCCAATTAACCCCGGGCAGGTAGATCTGGCCCTGCTCCTTCTCGGAGGTGTGCTGCACCTCCATGCGCGGCACGAAGCCCAGTTGCATGGCCTGGCGCGTCACCGAGAAGGCCCCGGAAATGACCGCCTGGGAGGCGATCACGGTGGCCACGGTGGACAGGCCCACCAGGGGATAGAGGGCCCAGGAGGGGGCGGAAAGGAAGAAGGGATTCTGGGCCGCTTCCGGCGTCGACAGGATCAGGGCGCCCTGGCCGAAGTAGTTGAGTACCAGGCAGGGCAGGACGAAGCTGAACCAGGCGATCTGGATCGGCTTGCGGCCAAAGTGGCCCATGTCGGCGTAGAGGGCCTCGGCACCGGTCACCGCCAGCACCACGTTGCCCATGGCCACCAGGGCCATGGCCTTGTTGGCGATGAGGAACTTGATGCCGTAGAGCGGGTTCATGGCGAGCAGCACATGGGGGTTCTCGACGATGCCCCCCAGGCCCAGCAGGCCCAGAGCCGAGAACCAGACCACCATCACCGGCCCGAACAGGGCGCCGACGGCGGCGGTGCCGCGGCGCTGCATGGCAAACAGGCCGAACAGCACCAGCAGGGTGATGGGAATGACGAAGGATTTCAGCGCCGGGGTGGCGATTTCCAGGCCTTCCACCGCCGAGAGCACGGAAATGGCCGGGGTCACCATGCCATCGCCGTAGAACATGGCGGCGCCGAGAATGCCGATGATGCCGATGAGCTTCTGCCGCCCCCGGTTGTCCGCCGCATCGTGCAGGGCCAGGGCGATCAGGGCCATAATGCCGCCCTCACCCCGGTTGTCGGCGCGCATGATGAAGGCCACGTACTTCACCGAAACGACAATAATCAGGGCCCAGAAGAACAGGGACAGGCTGCCCAGGATATTGGCTTCGTTCAGGGGGATAGGGTGGTTGCCGGCAAAGACTTCCTTCATGGCATAGAGCGGGCTGGTGCCGATATCGCCATACACCACGCCGAGGGCGGCGAGGGATAGGGCGGCAAGCTGCGCTTTGGTGGCCTGGGCAGAACCGTGCATGAACACTCCGGGTCGGGGTTAGTGTTGGTTAGGGTTGATCAGCGTCAATTAAACCTGGCCGGCATCGCCGTCCAGGCGGTTTTTCAGGCGATCCCAGTAGGCCGCCTCGAGGGACAGATTGACCGGCTCGCGCCGGGCCAGGGTCAGCCGGGTCATGAGCAGGCACAGGCGCTGCCAGGCCCGCCCCCGCTCGGCCTCATCGAGCAGTTCCAATTGGGCCCGCAGGGCGGCGATTTCCTGCCGCAGCCCCACCTCCGGCGGCGTGAAGCCAGCATTCTTCAGGATGCGGTTGGCCATGCGCTGGTCCGCCGGCACCAGGGGATCATCCTCCAGGTCCAGGGGGCGGCCGGCGCCCGGCAGGTTATCCAGTTGCCCCTGCCCGATCGCCTCGACAATGCGCTGTTCCGCCAGGAGTTCAAAGGCCAGCATGGCTTGCCAGAGTTACGAGAAGGCCCAAAAACGGCTGAGTTTACACTGTTTTTATGCCAGTCATTATGCCTGCATTACCCCGCCTGCGGCGGCAGCAGCGGGGCCGGCGAGGCGCCATGGGGCGGCAAGGGCTGGGATGGCAGAGCCATCGCTTGCCCCCGAAGCATGGAGCATCGAACAACGGCATCGCCGTCCCCCTGGCCGACCTCCGTCCCCTTTCCCTGCCTTGGCGGCGCCAAGGGCAGCAAGACGAAAATGCCCCCGTCCTGCACAAGAGCATGCGAGAGTGGCTAGCCGCCCCCCAGGGTCTGGTAAACTCGCGTTTTTTTAAGAAAAGAATCCGGGCCCGATGAAGTCTGCCCCCGCTCTCGAAATCAAAGGCACCACCCTGGCCATGACGGTGCTGCAGGCCGCGCTGCGCTCCGGAGACCTGCCCTCCCTGGCCGACAGCCTGTCCGACCAGTACGGCCCGAATCCCGACTTTTTCAGCTTCGAACCCACCATCATCGACCTGGCGGAACTGCCGGCCGATACCGAACTGGAGTGGGACGAACTGCTGCCGCTGCTGCGCCGCTACCAAGTGGCCCCCATCGGCGTGCGCAACGCCTCCGAAGCCCAGGCCGCAGCAGCACGGGCTGCCGGCCTGATCATCGTCGAAGAGGCCGAGACCCAGATCCGCCACCCACGCCAGGCGGCTCCCGCGCCCCAGGTGCCGGTCCAGGCGGAATTGGCGATTGCCCCGGCCCCGGCACCCGAACCGCCCCCGGCATCTGCCCCTGCTCCTGCCACCACTCCGGTCGCAGCCCTGCCGCCCCAGAGCGGCACCCTGGTGCTGGACAAGCCCCTGCGCTCCGGTCAGCAGGTTTACGCCCGGGGCGGCGACCTGGTGGTACTGGCCATGGTCAATCCGGGGGCCGAAGTCATCGCCGACGGCAACATCCACGTCTATGCGCCCCTGCGGGGCCGGGCCCTGGCCGGTGCCAGCGGCGATGCCAAGGCCCGCATCCTGACCACCTGCTTCGAGGCCGAGCTGACCTCCATCGCCGGCGTCTATCGCACCTTCGAGCCCGGCTCGGAGAAGGCCCTCACCGGCAAGCCGGTACAAATCCGACTGGAGGGCGAAAAGCTGGTGCTGGAAGCCCTCAAGCTCAGCTAAGCCCCCCTTAACCCAATTACTTTCTACCAATCCAGAGGTCCCATGAGAATCATCGTCGTCACTTCCGGCAAGGGTGGTGTGGGCAAG